>NZ_SLVT01000019.1:0-160404 GCF_004345505.1 Micromonospora sp. CNZ303
CGCGGAGTCGTGCGGCGAGTTCGTGGAGGTGTCGTTGGGCGTCGGTGCTCTGCCAGTGGTGGCGCTGGCGTTGGGCGATGTCGGCGTACTGGGTGGTGAGGGGCGGCAGCGAGGGGGTGCGACCGTGGGTGAGGTCGGTGTAGAGGTGGTGCAGTTCGGTGTGGAACACCCCGACGGACCAGCCGTCGAGGACGATGTGGTGCCAGGTGAGGCAGAGCACGTGCGTGGTGGGGGTGAGTTGGAGGACGTGGCTGCGTAGTAACGGGCCGGTGGCGAGGTCGAACGGTGTGTCGAGTTCGGCGCGCAGGATGTCGCGGACGTGGTGGTCGTGGTGGTCCGGGTTGATGTGGGTGAGGTCGTGGCGGGTGCTGTGGTGGGTGGTCGGCGGGTGGATGATCTGGACGGGGACGCCGTCGTGCTCGGCGAAGATGGTGCGCAGGACGTCGTGCCGGCGGATGATCTCGTTGATGGCGGTGTCGAGGTGGTCGAGGTCGAGTTGGCCGTCGATGTGCCAGGCGGTCTGGGTGTTGTAGGCGGTGGACTTCGGGTCGAGGGTGTGCAGGAACCACAGGCGTTGCTGCGCGAACGACAGGACCCGACCCGCCGACGGGGTCTCACCGCCCGGCGGGACGAGGGCCGGCTCGCTCGGTTTCCCGGTGCCGGACGTGACCAGATCGTCATCGCCGCCGGCGGTCGTCACCTCGGCCCGTAGACGGTCGGCCATCGCGGCCACGGTCTGCGCCTCGAACACGATCGCCGCCGAGATCGGCAGCTCGAACCGCTCGCGCAGGCGGACGGCGACCATCGTGGCCCGCAGCGAGTGCCCACCCAGGGAGAAGAAGTTGTCGTCGCGGCCCGGCGACTTGCCGAGCACCTCCGCCCACACCTGCGCCACCCGCCGCTCCAGGTCGTCGCGGGGCGCCTCGCCGACCCGCTCCGCCGGCGCGGGCAGCGCGGCCCGGTCCAGCTTGCCGTGCGGCGTGAGCGGCAGGGCGGCGAGCCGGACCCACGCGGCGGGAACCATGGTCGCCGGCAGGTACCGGGCCGCGTGCTCGGCGAGCGCCACGTCGTCCGGGCCGGTCTCGGGCACGACGTACCCGACGAGCCGGGGGCCGGCCGTGCCCTCGTGCAGCCCGACCGCGGCGGCCCGCACGTCCGGATGACGCAGCAGCACGCTCTCGATCTCGCCCAGCTCGATCCGGTGGCCGTGCAGCTTCACCTGGTCGTCGACCCGGCCGGCGAAGTGGTAGGTGCCGTCCGGTAGCTGACGGGCCAGGTCGCCGGTGCGGTAGAGGCGGCTGCCCGGCGGCCCGTACGGGTCGGGCGGGAAGCGTTCGGCGGTCAGGGCGGGACGGTCGTGGTATCCCCGGGCCACGCCCGGCCCCCCGATGAACACCTCGCCCAGGCTGCCGGCGGGCACCGGACGCAGGTCGTCGGAGAGCAGCCGGATGGCGGCGCCCGCGGCCGGATGCCCGAGCGACGGCGGGCCGTCGCCCTCGACCGCCACCTCCCCGGCCATCGCCAGCACGGTGGCCTCGGTGGGCCCGTACAGGTTGACGGTGGTGAACGCGTGCTCGGAGCGGGGGCGGGCCAGCAGCTGCTGGCCCCCCGCGCCGAGGATGCGCAGTGCCCCGTCGGGCGGCGCCGGCCGGGCCAGCACCGCCTCGGCGAGCGGGGTGGGCAGCGTCGCCGAGGTGATCGCGTGCGCGGCGAGCCAGTCCACCAGCCGGTCGGGATCGACCCGGGTCGCGTCGTCGGGCATCCAGAGGCTGGCGCCGGCCACCAGCGGCGCCCAGATGTCCCACACCGACGCGTCGAAGCCGGGGGAGAACAGGTGCAGGCAGCGGTCGTCGGGACCGAGGCGCTCCGCGTCGGCCCGCCACCGGGCCAGCCCGCGCAGCGAGCCGTGCTCGACCATGACCCCCTTCGGCAGGCCGGTGGACCCGGAGGTGTAGATCACGTACGCGAGGTCACCCGGGCCGACCGGCACGGCCGGCGGGCGGTCGGGGTACGCGGCCAGCGTCGCCCGGTCGTCGTCGAGCAGGACGACCGGGGTGCCCGGAACCACCAGGTCGGGCCGGACCAGCGACCGTACGGTGACGAGCACCCGCGCCCGGGAGTCGGTGAGCATGTGCCGGACCCGCTGCGGCGGGTAGCCGGCGTCGACGGGCAGGTACGCGGCGCCGGCGGTGAGCGCCGCCAGCACGCTGACGATCCCGTCGACACCGCGGGGCAGCAGGACGGCGACGAGGTCACCTCGGCGTACCCCGGTGGTCCGCAGGTGCCGGGCCAGCCGGTTGCTGCGTGCGCGCAATTCCCCGTAGGTGACGAGGGCGTCGTCCGTGCCGAGCGCCAACGCGTCGGCGGGATGCCGGACGATCGCCTCATGGACGAGGTCCGCGTGGTGTGGCTCGCCCCCGGCGGGCTGGCCGGACGGCCGGGCGGGGACGGGGGGCGCTGACCAACCGCTTTCCTTGATCATGATGCGCCGGATGCTGCCAGCGCGGCACGCCCGTCGTCAATGGAAACGGGCTTGGCTAGGGGCTGTCCGGGCAGTTGTCGGGGCTGGCCGGCCGCCCGCCGGGCGGCCCGGCCGGGCGTCGGGCCGCCCGGCCCGACGGTTCACCTCGACAGGCGGTCGACGGCCTCGGCGGTGGTGACCACCTCGCCGAGTTGCCCCAGCGTCTCCAGGCTGGCCCGGTGCGCCTCGTCGGTCGCGGCGGTGCACGCGTCGGAGACCACCACGGGCCGGTAGCCGAGGTTGACCGCCTCGAACGCGGTGCCGGTGACGGAGAGGTTGGTGGCGACGCCGGTGAACAGGACGGTGTCCACGCCCCGGTGCCGCAGCACGGTGTCGAGTTCGCTGCCGAAGAAGCCGGTGAGCCGCACGTGGGTGATGACGACGTCGCCGGCCTCCGGCGCGAGTTCGTCGACGATCCGGGCCCTGGGCGAGCCCTCGAGGTAGGCATGCCGCTCCCGGACCAGGGCGAAGCTGGGCGTATTGGGGATGAGGTCCGGGTATCCGGGTCGGTACGCGACCCGCGTGTAGACGACGAGGCCGCCACTGGCGCGCACCGCCGTGGCGACCTGCGCCGCGTACGAGGCGACGCGGTGCCGGGAGACCTGCTCGGCGAAGAACGGACCGAACACCCCGTCGGGACTGACGACCTCGTGCTGCCAGTGGACGCCGACGACGGCGGTCCGCATCGGGTCGAGTTCTCGCATCGTCCCTCCCGTCACGGGGCGGAGAGCTGCTGTGGCGCCGGCTGGTGGCCGCGTCCGCCCGCGCCGGCCGGCCCTCTGCCGTACGCGTCGAGGCGCCCCCACCGCCCGGGAATGTCGAGCAGCGCCACGAAGTCGAGACTAGCGGGCAGAGCGGGCCTGATCACGAGGTCTTCGCCGACCGGTTGCAGCCCGAGCATCGTGCGCAACAGCAGCAGGGTGGCCCCGGCGGACCACGCCTGCGGGCTGCACGCGGTGGGATAGTTGACCGGATACTTGGTCTCGGCCCGGGGGTATCCGGCGAACGCCTCGGGCAGCCGGCCGTCGTAGAAGACCGCCGCGTCCAGGATCCCGGCGGCGATCCGGGCCGCCTCGTCGGCGTACCCGTAGCGGCGCAGGCCCCAGGCGATGAACGAGTTGTCGAACGGCCAGATCGTCCCGACGTGGTACCCGATCGGGTTGTAGCGGCTCGCGCTCTCGGCCAGCGTGCGTACCCCCCAGCCGCTGAACAGCGCGGGCGACATCAGGTGTCGCGCCAGGGCGGCGGCCTTCGGCTCGTCGACGATGCCGCTCCACAGCAGGTGGCCGATGTTGGACGACAGCGCGTCCACCTGGCGGCCGTCACCGTCGAGCGCGAGGGCCATGTACTCGCCGTCGGCGACCCAGAAGTCGCGGTTGAAGCGCTGCCTGAGCTCGGCGGCGTCCCGTTCCAGCCGGTCCGCGTACGCCGGGTCGTCCCAGATCGTCCGGGCGAGCCGGGCGGTGCGCATCTTCGCGTCGTACGCGTACCCCTGCAACTCGCAGGTCGCCCTGGGGAAGCCGGGCAGCCGCCCGTCCTGGTACGAGATGCCGTCCCAGGAGTCCTTCCAGCACTGGTTCTCCAGGCCGTTGCGGGTGTTGCGCCGCTCGTAGGAGATGTAGCCGCTGCCTGTCAGGTCGGCGTAGTCGTCGATCCAGTCGATCGCCGCCCGCGCCTCCTGTTCGACCGAGCGGACGAGCGCGGCGTCGCCGGTCCAGCGTTCGTACTCGTCGAGCAGCACCAGGAACAGGGGAGTGGCGTCGGCGCTGCCAAAGTAGGGCGTGTGCGGCGTCTCCTCGAACACGCTCATCTCCCCGTACCGCATCTCGTGCAGGATCCGGCCGGGCTCCTCCTCCCGGAAGTCGTCGACCCGGCTGCCCTGCCGCAGCGCGAGCACCCTGAGCGTGGTGGCGGCGAGATCGGGCGCGAACGGCAGCGCCTGGAGGCTGGTGAGGATGCTGTCCCGGCCGAACAGGCTCATGAACCAGGGCAGGCCGGCGGCCGGCACGCTCCGGTCCTCGGCGAGGAACGGGCTGAACCGCAGCGCGGCCAGGTCGATCAGGCTGCGCCGGTACGCGCCGCGCAGGGGCTCGAAGCCGGATTCCAGCCGGGGCGCCTCCGCCAGCCAGTCCTTGAGCCGGCGCTCCTTGTCCCGGCTGCGCGCCCGTCCCGGAATCGTGAGCCGTTCCAGCCCTCGCGGCATCGGCAGGTCCGGCTCCGCGGTCAGCCTGGTCCGCCACCTGCCGTGCGGTTCGAGGTGGACCGCGAACGTCAGCCCGTCCTCGTCCAGTTCCGCCGGCGTCGTCGCGGAGACGATCGTCACCCGCTTGAACCGTTCCCGCTCGTAGCCCAGGACGAGGCGCCCGTCGTCGACGCGCCGGTAGTGCCGACCCTTCTTCCGCGCCGTCGCGTCCTTGACCTCGAAGACGTCCGCGAAGTCGGCGTCCACCTCGACCCGGACGGTCAGGTCGACCGGCTGGCCGGCATGGTTGGTGATGCTCAGCTCCTCGTGCAGGCCGGCGTCGAGCGTGTGCACCCGCCGCACGGAGAGCGTGCTGTTGACGTAGACGTCCTGGTGGCCGGGGACCAGGTAGAACCGGTTCTCGAAGTAGTGGATGTCGTCGATGGCGAGGGTGCTCAACCGCTCCTCGTCGATCGTGAGCACCCACTTCGACAGCAGGCGCGTGTCGTGGGCGAAGAGGCCGAGCGGGGTGTCGGGCGACGGGAGGATGTCGCCGGCCCGGTCGCAGACCAGGAAGGTGGTGCCGTCCAGGATGCCCACCTGGTCGTCACTCATGGCTGCCTCCCCTGCGGCGCGTGCCGAGGGACGTGGGCGGCGGCGGAAAGAGCTTCCGGACGGTCGCGAAGAGCCGGGGGCTGCCCGCCACGGCCGCCTCGCCGCGCAGCACCGTGGTCAGGAAGTACGCCTCCCCGCTGGCGATGCGGTCGAACACCGCCCGGTCCGCCTCGACGACCGCGTCCCCGCCGGTCGCCCCCTCGGTGACCCTGATGTCGCCCTTGTCGATGGAGACCAGCCAGTGCTCGGTCCGGCCGTCGCGGCTGATGTCGAAGCGCACGCTGCCCTCGTCGATCGCCCTGAGCCGGCGGTCGTGCCCACGGCGCGCGAGGCCGTGGAAGAAATCCTCGGTGGCATCTGCCATCGCGACCCTCCTCACCGGCCACCTTTCCCCGGAAACGCCGCCACCGTCTCACCCGGAGAGGGTGAACTTCGCGCGGCCCCGCCGGGGGTCGCGCCCACCGCCGGCCGGCCCTGAGCCGTTCCGGGCGTGGCGGGCAGGGCGGCCCGACCGACACCCGCCCCGCCGCCCGGCATCGCCACTAGCCTGGGATCCGATGGATCCCATCCAGGCGACGCTGCTCGTCGCCGCCGGTGTCGCCACGGGCGCCTTCAACGCGGTCGCGGGCGGCGGTTCCCTGATCGCCTTCTCGGCGCTGATCGCTGCCGGCATCCCGCCGTTCACGGCCAAGCTGACCAGCACCGTCGCCGTCTTCCCCGGCAACGTGGCGAGCGTTGCCGGAGGGTACCGGGACCTGCCGCCCCGCGGCGACGTGCGGCGCGTCCTGCCCGCGGCGGTCGTCGGCGGCGTCGCCGGGTCGGTGCTGCTGCTGGTGACGCCCACCCGCGTCTTCGACATGATCGTGCCGTTCCTGGTGCTCGCCGCGTCGGCCGTCCTCGGGCTGCGGGGCTGGCTGGACGGTCTGGTCCGGCGCTCCGCGCCGCGGGACCGGCGGGCGCACCCGGCGGCCCTGCAACTCTCCGTCGCCCTGGGCGGCCTCTACGGCGGTTACGTCGGCGCCGGGTTCGGCATCGTCCTGGTCGCCGGCCTGGCACTCCTCCAGCACGAGCCGCTCACCAGGACGATCGCCCTGAAGAACCTGCTGTCCGCCGTCATCTCGTTCACGGCGGTGGTGCTCTACGTCCTCTTCGGCACCGTCAACTGGGCGGGGGTCGCAGTCGTCGCCCCGGCGACCGTCGTCGGCGGCTACGTCGGCGCCCGACTGCTCCGCAGGCTCCCCGAGGGCCCGCTCAGGGCGGTGGTCGTCACGTTCGGGGTGCTCTTCGGGCTGTTCCTGCTGAGGCGCAACGTCCTGTAGACCGCGCTGCCGCCGGGAGCCCCGGCCCCGACGACGGGACGGGCCCCTGCCGTCCGCTCGGATGGCAGGGGCCCGTCGCGCACCGGTCAGGCCAGCGGGACCTGGCGGGCGAGTGCGGCGCCGCCGGCCTCGAAGGCCGCCAGGACCGAGGTGGGCGTGCCACCGGTCGCCGGGACCACGACGGTCACCGGGCGGCCGGAGGGCACCTGGACCGAACGCTCACCGAGCGACCGGTCGCCGTCCCAGGTGTGCAGGTACACCGTGCCGGCGCGGTCGGCCCGGACGGTCACCCGCACGCCGCCGGCCACCTGCCGTTGGTCGGTCAGCCGCAGCGCCCGCTCGGGCAGCCGGGTGACGGCGGCCGGAGCCACGCCGTCCACCGCCGACTGCGCGATGGTCTGCGGGCTGTGCACGCTACGGGCGGCGGTGTCCGGGAAGACCGGGGCGCTGGGCTGCCGCGCGGCCGGGGTGAGGCCGGGCAGGGTGACCAGGCCGTAGCGGTACGGGTCGGCCCGCACGCCGGTGAAGGTGGACCAGCCCAGCCGGGACTGGGAGCTGAGGTCCTGGGTGTCCGAGTCGTACACCAGCACGTTGAAGCCCATCCGCGCCGGGTCGATGGCGTCGGGCAGCACCGCGAACGGGATGCGCGCCTCGATGGTGTAGCCGGTGTACGGCGCGGTGACCTTGCTGACCACGGTCATCCCCGGGGCGGTCGTGGCGCCCGGTCCCTGCCGGTTGTCGGCGTCGCGCTGCCAGCACGGCGGGTCGCCGTTGGCGGGGTCGTCGGTGACCGGGAAGATGCCCGCCTTGAACACGGTGGAGGTGTCCGTCGAGTTCCCCTTCGGGTCGACGATGATCTCCACGCTGTCGGTGCGCCGCTGCCGCTTGCAGTCCTGCGGCACCACCTTCCTGCCGAGCACGTCGTCAGTGACCTGTACGAACACGACGAGCGCGTCCTCGGTGAAGGCGATCCGGCCGGTGGCCGAGGCATCCTGTGGCGTGGTGGCCTGCCCCTCCCAGATGCGGGACAGGTCCAGCTCCTCGCCGGGGTACTCGCCCGGGGAGGCCACCCCGTCGACGGCGTGGTCGTGCCCAGCGTGCGGCACCTCGCTGGTCGGCACGATCTCCAGGGCGCCGGTCTCCACGGTGCTGCCGGCGGCGCTGGTGGTGGTGATGGTGATGCCGTAGTCGCCGCCGTCGCCGCCCTCGTTGGCGGTCGGCAGGCTGGCGTCGCTGTTGGTGACGGTGAAGGTGACCGCCCCGGTCGCGCCCGGCGCCAGGGCCGCGTAGCTCTTGATCGGCGCGTCGGCGGTGAAGCCGGCCGGCAGGCCGAGGGCGACGGTGCCGCTCTGGGCGGTTTCACCGTGGTTGCGCAGGTCGACCCGGACCGTCCGGCTCTTGCCGGAGCCGAGGGTCAGCACCGGCTTGATCAGGGTGTCCAGCTGCGGGTAGCCGCTGTCGCCGGCCCAGGTGCGGAACAGCCCCACCTCGGGCAGCGGCTCCAGGGTGCCGCGCACGTCGGCGACCACCCGGACCGCGCGGTCCGTACGGCCGGTGCCCTGCCCGGTGGTGAGGGACGCGCCGACGAGGTGCTGCTCGTTGGTGTCGGCGCCGGCGGGGACGGTCACGGTGAAGGTGACGGTCCGCTCCTTGCCGGCCGGTACGGCGCCGCGCACCGCGCCGGAGCCGCTGGCGGTCCAGCCCTGCGGCAGCCGCAGGGCGACCCGGGGCGAGGTGAGGGCCCGGTTGCCGGGCGCCCGCACGTGCGCGGTGACCTCGACGCTCTGCCCGGGGGCGAGGTCGAACCGGTCGGCGGTCAGGTAGAGCTCGGTGCCCCTGGGCAGCCCGCCGGCGGCCGGGGGCAGGACCGAGCCGCGCAGGATCGCCTCGGGGGAGGTGTCCGCCGGGTCGTACGGGACGCGGCTGTCGACCAGGGTGTAGAAGTCGCAGCGGATCTTCGCGGGGTCGGTGGGGGCGGCGGCGGTGTTGGCCCAGCCCTGGGTCACGTAGTCCCGGCGGGCGTCGACCTCGACCTCGGCCCAGGTCTTGCCGCCGGCGCTGCGGGCGCCCTCCCAGACGCCGAACACCTGGTCGGTCGGGACGGCCGGCACGAAGCCGGTGGCGCACTGCGGCCCGGTCGTCGAGCTGCCGCTGCCGCCCGTACGCAGGAACTTCGCCGCCCGGAACGGCTTGAGCCCCTCCTTGGTGACCTGCTCCGGGAACGCCTTCGGGTCGGCCGCGGCGTGGAACGCCTCGGCGGCGAAGCGGGCGGCCTGCTGGTGGTTGCCGTGGTTGCCGGGCGTGGGCGACGGGTTCATCGTCATGACGATCTCGGGCCGGGTCTGCCGGATCACCCGGACGATCTGGGCGAGGGTGTCGTCGTGCCCCCAGATCTGCTCGGACAGGGGCGCGGACGCGGTGTACCAGAAGTCGACGCGGTCGAGGTTGTAGAGGTTCTCCACCCCGGCGCGGCCGATCGCGGTGCGTTCCTCGCGCTCGCGGATGATGCCCAGCGGCGGGCCCTCCTCCAGGCCGACGGCGTTGCCGCCGCCCTCGCCGCGGGTGATGGTGACGACGCCGGCCTTGGCGCCGTGCTTCTCCTTCCACTGGCCGAGGGTGGCGAGGCTGCCGGCCTCGTCGTCGGGGTGCGCGCTGACGAAGAGGACGTCCAGGTCGACGGCGTCGGTCGGCCGGGCGTCGGGGGGTGCGGCGAGGGCCACGGCCGGTGTCCCGGACAGGGCCAGGGCGAGCGCCGTGGGTAGCAGGAACGCCTTGAGACGCATGCGGATCCTTTCGCGTGACGCGAGGTCCGGGCAGCGGCCGGCGACGTCGGACGCGGGGCGTCGACGTGGGGGTCGCGGTCGGACGGTGAGAGGGCGGGCAGGGGCGCCGGGGCACGAGGGAGCGCCGGCATCACCTCAGGTACGCAGCGGCACGGGGGTCCGTACACACTGGAAGGCCTTCGCCCGGTGACGCTAGGGACCGGCGCGGCGGCCCGTCAATGCTTTGCAAGGTCTTTCTTTATTTGCGAAAGAAACTAACCCCCCGTCGTCCGAGGTGTTGCGGGCGGCGAGTGCGCCCGTCCGGCGGCCTCCCTGGGGCCTGAGGAAGGGCGTTTCTGCTGCTCACGAAGGAGGCCGCAAGGTAACGAGACGGTTTCGTTACTTGACTCGATAGTTCGTTCGCCGTAGGAAGGAAGTGTGACTGACGTGGTGACGCCACCAACGAGCCCGGTGAGCCGGGAGCGGTCGAAGGAGATCAAGCGGTTGTCCGTGATCTCCACCGCCCGCCAGGTGCGGGTGCTCTCCCGCGCCGAGCTGACCGAGCTCACCGGGCTGAGCCCCGCCACGCTCACCCCGCTCGTGCGCGAGCTGATCGCCGAGGGGTACCTCATCGAGCGCGGCCCGGGGACCTCCCGCACCGGCCGGCCACGGGCGATGCTGGAGTTCAACCCACGGGCCGAACTGGTCGCCGCCGTCTCCCTGGAGCCGTCCCGGATCAGCTGCGAGATCGCCGACAGCGACGGCGCCGTCATCGCCCACCGCGCGGTCCGGCTGGCCGGCGACATCGTCGACACCATCTGCCGCTCGATCCCCGAACTCGCCGGCGACGGACTGCCGGCGCTGCGCGGGGTGGCCATCGCCGCGCCCGGCATCTCCACCGGCGGCGCCGTGCGCCTGGCCCCCTCGGTCGGCCTCGTCGAGGGCCGGCCGGTGGGGGAGTCGGTGCAGCGACGGCTCGGGGTGCCGGTGGTGGTGGACAACGACGTGAACCTGATGGCGGCCGGCGAGCACGCCGCCGGCGCGGGCAGCGACGTCGCCGACCTGCTGCTGCTGCACGTGGCCGACGGCATCGGCGCCGGCCTGGTGCTCGACGGGCAGGTCCGCCGGGGCGCCGGCGGGGCCGCCGGCGAGGTCGGCTTCCTGCCCCTGGACCCGACCGACCGGGGCCACGACGGGATCGGTCCGTTCGAGGCCCGCTGGTCGGAGAACGCCATCGCCGAGCGGATGGTGGCGCTGGCCCCCGGGCGGCGGCCGGACTCGCCCGTGGCGGACCTGGTGGCGTTGGCGGCCATCGACGACCGGGCCGCCGCCTACCTGGACGACGTGCTCGCGGCCTGGTCGCGGCTCATCGTCTCCTGCGTCTGCGTCGTCGACCCCGGGCGGGTGCTGCTCAGCGGGGCGGCCGCCCACCTCGACGACGCCGCCGTGGACCGGCTCCAGGCGCTGGTCACCACCGCCGCGCCGAGCAGCACCGAGGTGCGCCGGGCCGTGCTCGGCGACCGGGCGGTGCTGCACGGGGCGGTCAGCTACGCCCTCTCCGCGGCTGCCGCCGGCATGCCGACCCTGCTGCCGACCCCTTGACCACACCACACACACCGCAGTTCCCCCCCCCACACCCTTCGGAGGTACCCCATGAGACGTCGACTTCTCCTCGCCGGTGCGCTCGCCACCGTGCTCGCCGCCGGCACCGCCTGCGGCGGCGGTGGTGGTGACGACGCGGCCGGCGGCGCGAGCGCCGAGAAGCTGACCATCTACACGGCCCGCGACAAGAAGGTCTCCACCTACGTGGTGGACCAGTTCACCGCCAAGTACCCCGAGTACAAGGGCAAGGTCGAGATCCTCAACCTGGGCGCCCAGGAGATCCTGGAGCGGGTCCGGGCCGAGAAGGCCAACCCGCAGGCCGACGTCTGGTGGGGCGGCACCCAGCAGGGGCTCTCCGCCGGTGCCGGCGAGGACCTGCTGACCTCCTGGCAGCCGGCGTTCGCCGCCAAGATGGACCCGAAGTACAAGGACGCCGAGGGCCGCTGGTTCGGGGAGATCCTGCTCCCCGAGGTCATCATGTACAACAACAAGGCGCTCACCCCGGAGCAGGCCCCGAAGGACTGGGACGACCTGCTGAAGCCGGAGTGGAAGGACAAGATCATCATCCGGGACGTGGCCGCGTCCGGCACGATGCGGTCGATCTACGCCGCCATGATCATGCGGCAGTCCCCGGACGGCAGCAACCCGCAGCCCGGCTACGACTGGCTGAAGAAGCTCGACGCCAACACCGGCGCGTACGCGGCCAACCCGACCGACCTCTACCTGAAGCTCTCCCGCCAGCAGGGCGTGCTCAGCGCCTGGAACCTCCAGGACGTCCTGCTCCAGGCCAACCAGTCGAACATGCCGTTCGGCTACGTGATGCCCGCCTCCGGCGCCCCGGTGCTGGTCGACGGCATCGCCGCGGTCAAGGGCGGCAACACCACCGGCGCCCAGAAGTTCATGGAGTTCCTCTTCGACGACAAGCTCCGCGCCGACCTGGCCAAGGACTACTACCAGATCCCGGCCGTGGACATCGCCGAGAAGCCGGAGTGGCTGGCCCAGCTCGGCCTCAAGCCGCTGGACGTCGACTGGGACGTGATCGGCAAGAACGAGACCGAGTGGATCAACCACTGGAACGGCCAGATCAAGAACAAGGGCTGACCGCCCGGGCGTCCCGGGGGCGGGCCCGTCCCGCCCCCGCGCCCCCACCCTGACGACCGTCCAGGTCCGGTACCGCACGAAGGAGAGGACCTCATGATCGATGTCACGCTCGAGTCGGTGAGCAAGCGCTTCGCGCGCGGCGGCGACACCGCGGCCGTGGACGACGTCGACATCACCATCGCCGCCGGGGAGTTCTTCACGCTGCTCGGCCCGAGCGGCTGCGGCAAGACCACCACCCTGCGCATGGTGGCCGGGTTCTACTTCCCCACCTCCGGCCGGATCCGGTTCGGCACCGAGGACGTCACCCGCCGACCGCCGAACAAGCGCGACACCGGCATGGTGTTCCAGAACTACGCCCTCTTTCCGCACATGAGCGTCGCGCAGAACGTCGCGTACGGCCTGAAGATCCGCAAGGTCGGACGGGTCGAGGCGCGGCGGCGGGTCGAGGAGGCGCTCGGCCAGGTGCACCTCGCCGGCTACGGCGACCGGCGCATCGACGAGCTCTCCGGCGGCCAGCAGCAGCGCGTCGCCCTGGCCCGGGCGCTGGTGATCCGGCCCCGCACGCTGCTGCTCGACGAGCCGCTGTCGAACCTCGACGCCAAGCTGCGCGAGGAGACCCGGGTCGAGATCCGCCGCATCCAGCGCGAGGCCGGCACCACCTCCATCTACGTCACCCACGACCAGGCCGAGGCGATGGCCATGTCGGACCGGATCGCGGTCATGCAGTCCGGCCGGGTGCAGCAGATCGGCGCCCCGCAGGAGATCTACCACCGCCCGGCGACCAGCTTCGTGGCCCGCTTCATCGGCCGCAGCAACGTGCTGAGCCTCCCGGTGGTCGCCGCCGACGCGCGGAGCGTCACCGTGGGGCTGCCCGCCGGCGGCGAGATCACCGCGCCCGCCCCGACCGACCACGGCCTGCGCCAGGGCGACACCGCGTCGGTCTCCGTCCGCCCCGAGCACATCGGGCTGACCTCGGCCGCCGAGGCGGGCGCGCTGCCCGGCCGCGTCACCGAGGTGGAGTTCACCGGCATGGCGACCAACCTCGTCGTCGACGTGGCCGGCGAGCCCGTGCAGGTCGCCGCGATCGACGTGCCGGCCGGGATCGCCGCCGGCGACCAGGTCGGGCTGCGGCTGAACCGGGAGCGGATGTGGGTGGTGCGCCCGTGAGCACCCTCCCCGCCACCCCCAGCCCGGCGACCGTCGCGCCGGCCACCCGGGAGCCCGCCCCGCCGTCCGGCCCGCGCCGCCGGTTCGCCGACCGGTTCGCCGGCGGCACCGGCTCGCGCTGGTTCCCGTACGTCCTGGTCTTCCCGCTCGCCCTGATCCTCTTCGGGTACGTGGTGCAGCCGATGTTCGCCACCTTCGCCGAGAGCGTCGGCGTGGACGGGGTGGAGAACTACGGCAGCTTCGTCACCGGCGGCGGGGTCGCCCGCTCCTCCCTGGTCACCTCGCTGATCATCTCCGCGGCCAGCGTGCTGCTCTGCGGCATCGTCGGCGTGGCGATGGCCTTCCTGCTCAAGCGCTTCTCGTTCCCCGGCCGCAAGCTGATCGAGGCGATCATCCTGGTGCCGGCGGCGCTGCCGCCGCTGATCGGGGCGATCTCGTTCCAGCTGCTCTACAGCGAGACCGGCATCCTGCCGCGCGGCCTCCAGCAGCTCTTCGGCGCCGAGAACCCGGTGCTGCCGTTCAGCGGCATCGCCGGCGTGCTGGTCGTGCACACGTTCACCATGTACCCGTACTTCTACCTGTCCGCCTCGGCCGCGCTGTCGGGCATGGACCCGTCGGTGGAGGAGGCGGCGTACAACCTGGGCGCCGGCCGGGTCCGCGTGTGGCGCACGGTGCTGCTGCCGATGCTCACCCCGGCGCTGGTCTCCGCCTCGCTGCTGGTCTTCATGACCTCGCTGGCGTCGTACACCGCCCCGCTGCTGTTCGGGGTGGACCAGACGATGACCATGCAGATCTACATCAACCGCACCAACGGCGACCTGCCGATGGCCTCCACGTACGCCTCGGTGCTCGGCGTGGTCTCGGTGCTGTTCCTGCTCGGCATGCGCTGGTACGAGGGGCGGCGCAGCTACCGCTCCCAGTCCAAGGGCGTCGCCGCGCACCGCCGCGAGATCACCAACCCGCTGGGCAAGTGGCTCGCCCTGGTCGCCTCGGTCCTGGCCACCGCGGTCCTGCTCGCGCCGGTGGCGACCATCGCCCTGGTCGCGTTCTCCGAGGACGGCTCCTGGACCACCGAGGTCATCCCGGCGGCGTACACCACGCAGAACTTCGTCACGATCTTCTCCGACCCGGCGGCGTTCCAGCCGATCCTCAACTCGTTGCAGATGAGCCTCATCGCCACCGTCGCCTGCGTCGTCGTCGGCGTGCTCATCGCGTACGCGGTGCGCCGGCTGGACTTCCGCGGCCGGGGACTGCTGGACGTGGCGGTCATGCTGGCCTGGGCGCTGCCCGGCACGGTGGTGGCGATCAACCTGATCTCGGCGTTCAGCACGGGCAACGCGTTCAGCTTCGGACAGGTGCTGATCGGCACCTTCTGGATCATGCCGCTCGCGTACTTCGTGCGGTTCCTGCCGCTGGTGTTCCGGTCCAGCTCGGCCACCCTGGCGCAGATCGACCCGTCGCTGGAGGAGGCCGCGCGCAACCTGGGCGCGTCCTGGTGGCGGGCGTTCGGCACGGTCACCCTGCGGCTGATGCTGCCCGGCGTGGTGGCCGGCGCGCTGCTCGCCTTCGTGCACGGCGTCGGCGAGTTCGTCGCCTCCGTGCTGATCTACACCTCCGAGACCGCGCCGATCTCCGTCGAGATCAACAACCGGATGTACTCGTTCGAGGTCGGCACCGCCGCCGCGTACGGCATGCTCCAGGTTGTCCTGATCTTCGTGGTGATGGTGGTCTCCGGCCGGCTCGAAGGCGGCCGGCGCTCCAGTCGGGAGGCGGCCCGGTGGACGGCGTGAGCGCGGCCTGGCCGACGGGCGGCGGGCTGGTCCCCGCCGCCCGGATCCCTGGCGGGGAACTCGCGGCGGTCGCCGGGGCGGCGGACTTCGCGGTGCTGCCGGTCGGCGCGGTCGAGTGGCACGGCCCGCACCTGCCGCTCGGCACCGACCTGATCCTCGCCGAGGGCTTCGCCGCCGAGAGCGCGCTCGACGGCGACGGCGCGGTGCCGTCCGGCGGCGGCACCCCGGACGGCACCGCGACCACCCAGGTCGCGGGCCGCGAGACGGTGGCGGGCCCGCGCGGGGTGCTCTTTCCCGCCGTGCCGTACGCCGCCTGCCCCGGCCAGACCCGGCCGTGGCCCGGCACGGTGGCGATCCGGCCCGAGATCGCGGTCGGCTACCTCGCCGACGTGATCGAGGGGATCGTGGCCGCCGGCTTCCCCCGGCTGCTGATCGTCAACGGACACGACGCGAACATGTCGACCGTCCGGGCCGCCATGGAGTGGGTCTCCGGGCGGCGCACGGCGAGCCTGCTGCTGGTCAACTGGTTCCAGCTGGTCACCCCGGCCGAGACCGCCGAGCTGTACGGGCCGCTGCCGGCGCGCGGGCACGGTGGGGCGTACGAGACCTCCGGCGTGCTCGGCTTCGACCCTGACGCGGTCCGCCTCGACGCGGTCGCCGACCTGCCGCCGAAGCCGAAGCTGCCGGTCACCCACCCGTACGTGCTGGTGGAGTCCCGGCCCGACCCGTGGCAGGGCTGGTCCGGGCACATCTCGCTGGCCGGCGAGGAGGCCGGTCGTCGCGTCCGGCAGCTGGCCGGCGCCCGGCTGCGCGAGGTGATCGCCGCCTGGGTGGCCGCCCCGCCGCCCGCCCCGCCGACCGACGCCCCGCTGCCCACCGACGCCCCGTCGGCCGCCGACGCCCCGCTGTCCACCGACGCGCCACCGACCGCGCCGGCCGGTCGACCCGAGCCCGAGGAGGCGCCGTGACCGTCGACCGTGGACTGGACGTCGTCGACTTCCACCTGCACTTCCGCATCGGCGCCGACGAGACGATCCGGGCCTGCGAGCACGCCGCCGACATGCACCCCGGCGGCGAGCACGAGCGGACGGTCCGCGCCGCCGCCTCCGCCCCGTACGCACGGCAGTGGCGGCAGGCGTGGGGCTTCCCCGACCCGGAGCCGCCCGCCGAGCGCTGGCAGGACGAGGCGGACCGCTGGGCCGAGGAGCTGCGCGCGGTGAACGTGCGTCGGGCGGTCTTCGTCACCGGCGGCGGCAACGACACCGTCGCCGACGTGGTGGACCGCCACCCCGACCTGCTGCTCGGCTTCGCCCACCACGACCCGTACGGCGCCGGCGCCGCCGCTGAGCTGGAACGCGCCGTCACCGAGCGCGGCCTGCGCGGGCTGAAGCTCTTCGCCCCGCTGCTGCGCGGCCCGCTCGACGACGAGGCCCTCGACCCGCTCTGGGGCGCCGCCCAGCGCCTCGGCGTGCCCGTGCTGATCCACATCGGACACTACGGTAGCGCCGGCGGCCTGTCCCACGGCCGCTACGGGGGCCCGGACGAGCTGGCCCGGATGGCCCGCCGCTTCCCCGAGCTGGCCGTGGTGGTGCCGCACTTCGGCGTCCAGCACGTGCAGGACCTGCTCTTCGCCGCGTGGGGCTGCCCGAACATCCACGTCGACACCTCCGGGTCGAACCAGTGGGTGCGCTGGATGCCGTACAAGCTGACACTGGACGAGCTGTTCCGGCGCTGCTACGAGACCATCGGACCGCACCGGATCGTGTTCGGCAGCGACTCGTCGTGGTTCCCGCGCGGGTACGTCACCCGCTACCTCGACGACCAGCTGCGGATCTGCCGCGAGCTGGGGCTGCCCGACGACCACCTGCGCGCGATCTTCGCCGGGAACGCCGAGCGCCTGCTCGGCCTGGACGACTGACCGGCTGACGCCCGGGCGCGGCGCACGACGCCACGCCCGGCACGGAAGGAAGTAGAGACCGTCATGAGCACACCCGCGCTGACCACCTATCAGCGGCACCACCTCCGGCCGACCTACGACCACCACGTCGGGTACCTCTTCCCGGCGATGGTGCGGGCCAGCCAGGCCCACGTGGTGATGCTGGTCGAGCAGGGGCTCGTCCCCGCCGATCGGGGCGCCCGGCTGCTGCGCGGGCTGGCCGAACTGCGCGCCGACACCGCCGGCGCGCCCGAGTTCGACGGCACGTTCGAGGACACCTACTACCTGATGGAGAAGCGGCTGGCGCAGGCGTGCGGCATCCCCACCTCCGAGCTCGACGTGCAGATGGCCCGCAGCCGCAACGACCTCGACGCCGGGGTGTTCCGGATGCTGCTGCGCGAGCAGCTCCTCGGCGTCCTCGACCGGGTGCTCGCCACCGGCGCGACCGCCCTGGAATCCGCGCACCGCTACGCCGGCGTGGTGATCACCGGCTACACCCACCGCCGGCCGGCGCAGCCCACCACCATCGGGCACGCCCTCGCCGGCTACGCCGAGGCCCTCGCCGGGGAGGCCGTCGCCTACGCCGAGCTGATCGACCAGCTCAACGTCTCGCCGCTGGGCTCCTGCGCGTTCGCGGGCACCGACCTCGACATCGCCCCCGCCCGGGTGGCCGAGCTGCTCGGCTTCGACGGCCTGGTGACCAACTCGTACGAGGCGGTGGCCGGCGCCGACCACCTCGTGCGGGTCGGCACCCTCAACGCCCAGGCCCTCGCGACCGGCGCCCGGCTGGCCCGCACCCTCATGGACTGGCTGAGCTGGCGCTGGGTGAGCACGCCCGGCGACTTCACCCAGGGCAGCAGCATCATGCCGCAGAAGCGCAACCCGGTGGTGCTGGAGCACCTCGTCTCAATGGCCGGCGCCACCGCTGCCGACGCCGCCAGCGTGCTCAACAACGTCGGCGCGGCCTGGTGGGAGGACTCCAACAACGCCACCACCGACGTGCAGGTGCGGCTCTGGGAGAGCAACGACCGCACCGACCGGTTCTTCGCCCTGCTCGGCGGCTTCCTCGCCGAGATCGAGCCGCTGGAGCCGCCGTCGGCCGAGGAGATCGTCGCCTCCGGCGCCACCACCACCGCCGCGGCCGACGCGCTGACCCGGCACGGGGTGCCCTTCCGGGCCGCCCACTCGGTGGTCGGCCGGCTGGTCCGGGGCGGGGCCCCGGCCACCTGGACCGCGCAGACCGTCCGGGCGGCGGCGGAGGGGATCGCCGACGGGCTCGACGACGAGGCCGTCGCCGACCTGATCGCCGCCGCCGTACGCCCGGAACTCGTGCTCGACCGCGCCCAGGTCGACGGTCCCGGCGCGGACGCGGTGCGCGCCCAGGTGGCGGTGCTGCGCGGCACGTTCGACACCGTCGCCGGCCGGCTGGCCGCCGTCCGCGACCGCCTCGCCGCCGCCGACGAGGCGCTGGACGCGGTCGCCGCGCGGGGGGCGGCCCGATGAGCGCGCGGGACGCGGCGGCCGGGGGCGCGGAGGTGGTCCGGTGAGCGTGCGACTCGCCGGCCGGGCCGCCCAGCCCGCGCCGCCGGCCGGCGACGCGGGCGTGCTGCTCGGCATCGACTTCGGCGGCACCAAGATGGCGGTCGGGGTGGCCGACGGCGAGGGCCGGCTGCTGGCCCGCGAGCGGGTGCCGACGTACGCCGAGCGGGGTGCCCCGCAGGCCCTGGACCGCGCCCTGGAGTTGGCCGCGAAGCTGGTGGGGGAGGTCGGCGCGCCGGTCGCGGCGGCCGGGATCGCCTCGCCCGGCGTGGTCCGCTCCGACGGCATCGACCTGGCGCCGAACGTGCCCGGCTGGGACGGGCTGCGCCTGGCCGACGCGGTCCGGGACCGGCTGGCGGTGCCGGCGGTGGCGGTCGACAACGACCTGAACGCCGCCGCCCTGGCCGAGCTGCGGCTCGGCGCGCTCCGCGACGCCGACCCCGGCCTGGTGGTGGGCCTGGGCACCGGCGTGGCGGCGGCGGTCACGGTCCGCGGGTCGGTGCTGACCGGTCACCACGGGGCGGCCGGCGAGATCGGGTACGCCGTGGCCGGTGGCCCGTGGCCGGGCACCATGCTGGAGCTGGGCTTCTCCGGCCGGGCGCTGGACCGGCTCGCCGAGTCGCTCGGCGAGCCGGGCGGGGCGCGGGGGCTGGCCGCCGCCGCCGAGCGGCCCGGCCCGGCCCGGGACGCGCTGACCGCCCGCGTCGACGAGCTGGCCCGGCACCTGGTCACCTGCTGCCTGCTGCTCGACCCGCAGCGGGTGGTGCTGGTCGGCGGGGTGGCCGGCAACGCGTTGATCCGCGGCCTGCTGGGGGAGCGGATGGCGGCGGTCCTGCCGTACCCGCCGGAGGTGGTGCTGTCCCGGTTCGCCGACGACGCCGCGCTGCTCGGCGCGGTCATCCTCGCCCGCGAGGCGGTGCCGACCCCCCGCTGACCGCCGGATGGGTGTAAGGAAGGGCCCCTTGTTAACGCTCCGCGTTACAAGGGGCCCTTCCTTACACCCGGTGCCAGCTCTTGCAAGGAGTTGCAGTCCCTGAGGCCGGCGATCCATCGTGGAACGCCGGCTTCGCGGCGTTTACGGGTGATGTGCCAGGTCCGTAGCGATCATCTCGGCAATGTTGCCATGAAATTTCGAGAAGTTTGCTGCAAGCTATTGCAGAGCCTGCCGTGGATCGAGCATTGTCTTTGCTACCCGGACGGCCGTCCCTCTCGTCAGTGCCTCTTCGTCCCCGGAAGTAGGTCCTCCTGTCATGGCACGATCCACACCGCCCCTGCGCGCCCGCATCCCCCGCCTGCTCCTCGCCGCCGCCGTCGTCGCGTCCGGCGCCACCCCGCTCGTGGCGACCGCCGCCGCGCCCGCCCACGCCGCCGTCGCGCTCAACGACAGCGAGGTGACGGCCAACCTGTGGGAGTGGAACTGGAACTCGGTCGCCGCGGCCTGCACCGACCACCTCGGCCCCGCGGGCTACGGCGCCGTCCAGGTCGCGCCGCCCCAGGAGTCGGTGAGCCTGCCCAACAGCGCCGACGGGGCGCACCCCTGGTACGAGGTGTACCAGCCCGTGTCCTACAAGCTGGACAGCCGGTTCGGCAACCGCCAGCAGTTCGCCGCCATGGTCACCGCGTGCCATGCCGCCGGCGTGCGCGTCTACGTCGACGCGGTCGTCAACCACATGGCCGGCGTCAACAACGCGGCCGGCACCGTCGGCTACGCCGGCACCACCTTCACCGGCTACGACTACCCGGCCGTGCCCTACGGGTACGGCGACTTCCACCACCCCGGCGACAACTGCCCGACCTCCGGCGGCATCACCGACTGGAACAACGAGTCCCAGGTGACCAGCTGCGAACTGCTCTCCCTGTCCGACCTGTACACCGAGAAGGAGCAGGTCCGCAACAAGATCGCCGCGTACCTCAACGACCTCATCGGGCTGGGCGTGGACGGGTTCCGCGTCGACGCGGTCAAGCACGTCAAGAAGGCCGACTTCGCGGCCATCCTCGGCAAGCTGAACAACACCGTGGCGGAGAACAAGCGCCCGTACGTCGCCCAGGAGATCTTCGACGGCGCCTCCAACGACGCGCTCAAGGCGCGGGCCTTCATCGGCAACGGCGACGTGCTCGACTTCGGGTACGCCAAGGGCCTGCGCTCCAGCTTCCAGGGCTCCATCGCGAACCTCGCCAACGTTGCCAACTGGAACCTCGACGCGCCCAGCGCCAACGTCTTCGCCATGGTCACCAACCACGACCTCGAACGCGACGGGGTGGTGCTGTCCTACAAGAACGGCAGCGACTACACCCTGGCCAACTACTTCGCGCTGGCGTACCCGCACGGCAAGCCCTCGGTCTACGACAGCTTCACCTGGTCGAACCGCAACCAGTCGCCGCCGGCCACCGGCAGCGGCCACGTGACCGACACCGTCTGCGGCGGCGCCTGGACCTGCCTGACCCGGTCCACCGGCATCAAGGGCATGGTCGGCTGGGCCAACACCGCCCGCAACGTCAAGACCGTCTCGGACTTCACCGTCGTCAACAGCAACGTCATCGGCTTCCACCGGGGCGACCGCGGGTGGATCGGCATCAACGACTCCGGCACCGCCAGCACCGCCCAGTTCGTCACCGGCCTCGCCGACGGCGCGTACTGCGACGTCATCTCCGGCGCCGCCTCGGCCGCCGGGTGCACCGGCGCCACGGTCACCGTGACCGGCGGCCGGGCCACCGTCACCATCCCCGCAAACGGCGCGGTCGCCCTCCACGCCAACGCCCGGGGCGGCCCCGCCGCCAAGGTGGCCACCACGTTCACGGCCACCGCCGCGCTGCCCGCCGACCGGACGCTGCACCTCGTGGGCGACACCCCCGCGCTCGGCAACGGCGACCCGGCCACCTCCGTGCCGCTGACCCGCACCGCCACCGGCGCGTGGACCGCGACCGTGGACCTGCCGGCGGCCACCGCCGTCTCCTACCGGTACCTGGTCAAGAGCGGGTCCACCGTGGTCGAGCAGGAGGCCGCCAGCCGCACCTTCACCACCCCCGCAGGCGGGACGACGACCCGGACCGACACCTACGTGCCGGGACCGGTGGGGGACACCGTCGCCACGACCTTCACCGTCACCGCCACCGTGGCCGCCGGCCAGGAGGTCTACGTCGTCGGCGGCGTCCCGGCGCTGGGCAACTGGGCGCCGGCGAACGCGGTGCGGCTGCCCGCCGCCGGTGGCGTGTTCCGCGGCGTGGTCGACCTGCCCCGGTCCGCCACCGTCGACTACAAGTTCATCAAGAAGACCGCGGCCGGGGTCGTCACCTGGGAGTCCGGCGCGAACCGGAGCCTCACCACCCCGACGGGCGGCACCCACACCGTCACCGAGACCTTCCGCGGCGACACCGCCGGACCGGTCGCCACCGCCTTCCACGCCACCGCGACCACCTCCTTCGGCCAGAACGTGTACGTCGTCGGCAACCTGCCCGCCCTCGGCGGCTGGAACCCGGCGAACGCCGTCGCGCTCTCCCCGGCCGACTACCCGGTCTGGCGGGCCACCGTCAGCCTGCCGCCGAACACCGCCGTCGAGTACAAGTACCTGAAGAAGAACGCCGACGGCTCCGTCACCTGGGAGTCCGGCGGCAACCGGAGCTTCACCACCCCGGCGGGCGGCACCCACACCCGCACCGACACCTGGCGCTGACGCCACCGGTGGCCGGCCCCGTCGGGGCCGGCCACCCGGCCGTCCGGGGCCGCGCGCCGCCGCTCGCCGGTCGGGCGTCGCCCCCGCGGTGGCTACCATGGCTGCCCATGGACGAGACCTGGCACGCGCTGTGCGCCACCCCGATCGACGAGGTACGCCGGCGCGCGGCGATCGTCAGCGAACTCACCTTCCACGCGCCGACCACCGTCGACGGGGCGGAACGCTTCGCCTGGGACGACGGCGGCGGGCAGTCGACCGTGTGGCACTTCGTCCCGGACGGGCGGGCGCTGCTGCTGACCTTCGGCCCCGAGGCGGATCTCAGCGTGGGCTGGGACGAGTACGCCGCGCAGGAGGCGCTCTACGACGACGTCCCCGAGGACCTGGTCCGCCTGGTGCGCGACCGCCCGGCGAACAAGCGGTACGGCGCCGTCGTCGACGTGCCGACCGGCCGCACGATCCACTGGGCCTGCGGCGTGTTCTGGTTCGACGGCGAGCAGTGGCGGGTCGCCGAAGGCCTGCTGGACCACTGCGACCAGACCGGCATCGACCCGATGATCGGTTCCGAGTTCGCCTACTGCCTGGGCGTCTACCGATTCGGCCGGGACTTCCTCACCCCGGAGGCCGTCGTCGCGGACACGGAACACGGCTGGTACGTCGACGCCGACGAGGGCGACGAGCTGCCCGCCGTCCGCGAGATCTTCGCTCGGCACGCCGCGGTGCGCGCGGTCACCCGTCCGGGCACGGTCCGTGATCTATCGTGAGTGTCGAGTGCCGGATCGAAGACCAACTCACCGGGGGTGGGACATGGGCCTGATCCACATCGAACTGTTCGCGACCCTCGACCTCGTCGCCCAGGCGCCCGGCGGTCCCGACGAGGACCCGGAGGGGTTCCCGTTCGGCGGCTGGCAGGCGCCCCTGCTGGACGCGGTCTCCGGGGCGCAGGTCGGTGCCGCCTACGAGGGCACCGACGCCCTCCTGCTCGGCCGGCGGACGTACGACATCTTCGCCGCCTACTGGCCGCACCAGGAGGGCGGCGAGGACGACGAGATCGCCACGCTCTTCAACCGGGTCCCGAAGTACGTGGCCTCCCGCGGCAGGCCCGACCTCCCGTGGGCCGGGTCCACGCAGCTCGGCCCGGATCTGGCCGCCGCGGTGCGCGAGATCCGTGACCGGCACGAGCACGTGAAGGTCGTCGGGAGCCTGAACCTGGTGCAGACCCTCCTGCGCGAGAAGCTCTTCGACCGTCTCGACCTCTGGGTGCACCCGATCGTGCTCGGCGTCGGGAAGAAGGTGTTCGACGGTGGCGCGGTGCCCACGAACGTCACCCTGCTCGAACCGCCGGTGGCCGGCCCGAAGGGCACCGTCTACCTGCGCTACGGGCTCGCCGACGGCACGCCCGCGACGGGGGACATGAGCGCGCCCGACCGCGGTGCCGGACGCGACGACTGAAGCCGCCCGGGAGGTGGCCCGGACGGGCCGCCGGATTGTCCGGCCCCCGTCTCATACTGGGCCACCTGACTGCTGACGGTCGCACGAGACGACCCGACACCGAGGCGGAGAGATGGCCAAGCTGATCAACACCGACATCGTGTCCCTCGACGGCTACGTCAACGACGAGAACGGCAAGTTCGGCTGGAGCGAGCCGGTCGAAGAGGTGCACCGCTTCCTCAACGACCTGGACCGGGACATCGGCACCCACCTGTACGGCCGCCGGCTCTACGACGTGATGTCCTACTGGGAAACCGCCCACGAGCAGCCCGGGCACCCCGACTACATCCTCGACTACAGCCAGATCTGGCGCTCCGCCGACAAGATCGTGTATTCGTCCACGCTGGCGGAGCCGCGCAGCGCCCGCACCCGCATCGAGCGCACGTTCGACCCGGAGGCGGTCCGCGCGCTCAAGGAGTCCGCCACGCGCGACCTGGCGATCGGCGGCGCCAACCTGGCCGCCCAGGCCCACCGGGCCGGCCTGGTCGACGAGATCTGCCTCATCATCTGCCCGGTGCTCGTCGGCGGTGGCACGCGCGCCCTCCCCGACCGCGTCCGCCGCACCCTGACCCTGCTCGACCAGCACACCTTCTCGCAGGGCACGATCTTCGCGCGCTACCGCGTGGACGGCTGACCCGGCGCCCAGCCTGCCGGCACTACGACGACACGGCCAAGGCTGCCAGCACTGCCACGACGCGGCCTAGGCGGCCGACGCCGCCCGCGGGTCGTTCGGCCGGATGCGCTGCGCCAACCCGGGCACCGAGAGGTCGGAGCGGCCCTGGCCGCCAGCCGGCCGTGTCGCGTGCGGCGCCGGCTGGCCGGAGTCGGTGCGGGCCATGCGCAGGGCGCGCTGGGCGTTGTTCCAGGCCGGGCAGGGCCAGGCATGGTCCGCGCAGAGCAGGTTGCGGCAACCACCCTCCCCGTCCGGCTCGTGGGCGTCGGCCACGTCCAGGGCGAGCTTCCACAGCAGCGGGTCGGTCACCTCGGCGGGACGGTCTGCCTGACGGTCGGACCGGGCGGTGGTGTCGGACACGAGTTGATCCCCCTTGAGCGCAGGTGTGATCTTCACCTTCTCCAGTCTGCCTGCCGGCGAAACCTCGGCACCCCTTCCAGGCTGCCCAACCGGGCGCCGGACGGCGCTCAGCCCGGGGCCGGGTGAGCCAGCTCACCGAGCCAGGCACGAGGCCAGCACGGCGACACCTGCGGCGAGAACGCCGCCCGGCGACGCCCCGGTCGTCACGCGGAGCGGTGCGGGGCTCGCGGCGGCCGGTTCCGGCGCATCCGCAGCGCCGCGACTGCGACGATCAGCAGGACCGCCAGGGCCGGTCCACCCGCGATGACCATGAGCCCCGCTCCGATGTTGGCGCCGATCCCACCGGCGGTCAGCACCCGCCAGGCGAGGCCGAGGAGAACGCCGGCCGCGACGAGCGGCGCCAGCACCCACCACCACCGGCGATCGAGACGGCGGCGGGCGGTGGCCCGGATCAACCAGGCGAGCGCGAGGGCGACGCCGACGCACGCCAGGACGCCGACGATCCGGTCTCCCGCCGCACCGAGGCTCACCGGGTGGATCGCGTAGTCCAACTCGACGCCCTCGGCGGCGAGCCGTCGGGCCTCGTCGCCGGTCAGGTCCCCGATGAGCCACCAGGCGGCCACCGGGGTGCACAGCACCAGGACGAGCGCGGTGATCGGAGACGTCGGTCGGTGCTGCTTCGTCATGCCTGTGGCCTTCTCCCGGCGATCTTGTCCAACCAGCTCGGCCAAGTATGTGGGTGGCCTCCGGGCGGGGCGTGAGCACACCTACTCAGAGCGGCCCCGAGCGGCGGCCCGTGGGTCGACCGGCGGTGCGCACAGGACATCGACGGGGATTGACAGATCACTTTGTGTGCGCTGAGGATGACTCAATCCACCGACCTCGACCGGAACGGCTCTCGTCCACCACCCTGACGACGCTTGCGCGCCCGGCGGCGTCGGTCCGTCGCCACCGGACACCAGCATCTCTGCCCCCGCCGGGTCGCGATCCCGCGGCCGTGGCGCGCGACCGGCGGGGCGCAGCCGCGCAACCGGGCGACCCCTCGGCCATCCCGTCCGGTCAGCCTGCCGACACCAGAAGGGCGGACACATGCGTGATCCCCTAGCTCCCCGGTGGCGACGCCGCCTACCCGTCCCGGCCGCGCTCGCCGCCGCCACGGCGGTGGTGCTGCTGGTCAGCCCCGCCTCGGCCGTCGTACCCGCCGCAGAACCCCCCGTCGAGCTGGTCCGCGTCGCCGACGAGGAGGCGAACGTCGTCGAGGTGCTGCTCGCCGGCACCGCCCAACTGGACGCCCTCGTCGCCACCGGCGTCGACCTCGACCACCACGTCACCCGCACCGGGAACGGGGTCGTCGCGCACGCGGTCGTCACCGCGAGCGAGGCCACGGCGCTGACCAGGGCCGGTTTCACCCTCGGCAAGGTGCTGCACCGTCCCGCCGACGCCCGCGCCCGGGTGGCCGAGCGTGAGGCGACCATCGCCGGGCACGTCGCCCAGAACCGTCGGTTCGCCGCCGCGACGGGTGGCCCGGGCGCGTCCGCCGCCTCCGACGTCAGGATCATCCGGGCGGACTACTACACCTCCGGCACGAGCCAGATCCTCTCCGTCGAGGCGAAGTGGGCGCAGGGCCAGACCGCCCCCGACGCGCTCACCGTCGAACGGGACAGCGGCCCGGGCACCGAGATCGGCTCCGGCGGTACGCAGACGATCTCCCGCTTCGTCGACGCCGGGGTCTACCTCTACCACCGGGGCGCCGCGCCCGTGACCAGCCGGCCCGACCGGATCCGGATCACCAGCCCGACCGGCGACGTGGCCGTCGCGCAGGTGCGGGAGTGGCTGCCGACGCCCGGCGACGGCCCCGAGGGGCCCGGCTACCAGAAGGACTTCGTCACCAGCTACCTGACGCCCACCGAGCTGTACGCGCGGGTCCACCAGCTGGCGGCCGAGTTCCCCCGGCTGGCCGAGATCGTCGAACTGCCGCACAAGACCAACGGCTACCGGCGGCACGCGCAGGCCGTGCTCGGCACCGCCACCGACAGCCGCGTCGCGGTGGACTCCCTGGCCTGGGGGCACGAGGGCGGCAACGACGTCTCCGTGGAACTGGTCGACCCGGGCACCGCGGACACGCCGCTGTCGGTGACCGTCGCCGGCGCGGCCGTACGGGTCACGCTCGGCACCGACGGCGCCGGCGCGGTGACCAGCACGGCCGCCCAGGTCGTCGCGGCGCTCAACGCCGGGGCCGGGACGCTCGTGCGGGCGTACACCTATCGGGGCAGCCCGGGCGGCGGCGTGGTCGCGCCGGCCGCGCGGACCCCGCTCAGCGACGGCCTGAGCGCGCCGGCCAGCGTCTCGCGCGACCCGCACCCGGTGTACGCCATCCGCATCGGCAAGCACCGGGACGGCTCGAAGCTCGGCGTGCTCGCCTACGCGCAGGAACATGCCCGCGAGTGGGTCCCCCCGCTGGTGACCGTCGAGACCGCCGAGCGGCTGCTGCGCAACTACGCCCACGACGGGCGGACCCGGCAGCTGCTGGACAGCCTCGACATCTGGATCGCCCCCTCGATCAACCCCGACGGCGGCCACTACTCGTTCTACGACTTCAACTCCCAGCGCAAGAACATGACCAACCACTGCCCGACGACCGGGGCGGCCGACTTCCTGGCCCGCAACTCCTGGGGCGTGGACAACAACCGCAACTACACCGAGTACAGCCTCTTCGACGGCTACTCGGGGGCGTCGACGAGCTGCACCAGCGGCACGTACGCCGGGCCGGGCGAGCTCTCCGAGCCGGAGAACCGCAACCTCGACTGGCTGGCCTCCCGCCCCAACATCCGGTTCTCGATGAACCTGCACTCCTCGGGCAACTACTTCATGTGGTCGCCGGGGGCGTACGCGCTGCCCGACCGCGTCTCCGCACCCCGCCCGACGCTCGCCGAGGAGTCGGCCTTCTGGGGCGCGTCCTCGCGGATCCTGGCCGCCATCAAGCGGCACCGCAACATGGCGGTCACCCCGGCGCGCACCGGACCGATCTCCGACGTGCTCTACTCGGCGGCCGGCAACTCCGGCGACATGCTCTGGTACAGGTACGGCATCTACGCCTGGAACTTCGAGGTCGGCACCTCCTTCCAGCCCGAGTGGGACGAGGCGCACGCCGAGGCGCTGGAGTTCGCCAACGGCCTGGTCGAGCTGATGCGGGTGGCCCGGGACTTCGCCACGGACCGGACCAGGCCGCGCAGCACGCTGGCGGTCGCGCCCAGCGCGACGCCGGGCATGGTGGACGTGACCTTCTCCACCAGCGAGCCGGCCGCCGTCTTCTACACCCTCGACCGGGCCGCCCCCACGTACGCGTCGAAGCTCTACGGCTCGGCTGGCATCCGGGAGGGCGGCGAGACGCTGACCGTCCCGGCGGGAACGCGGATCCACTGGTTCTCCGTGGACTCGGCGGGCAACGTCGAGAACAACTACCGCCCCGACGGCAACGGCCGCAACTACCGCAAGGGCACCGCCGTACCGCCGACGCGCTGACCCGGGTCGATGACGGGGGTGCGTCAGGGGCCCACCCGGCGCACCCCCGCCGCCTGCCGCCCGTCGTCCCCGCCCCGGGCGTGGCGGCCCCCGCCGCCCGTCGTCCCCGCCCCGGGCGAGGGGGGCGCTGCCCGGCCACCGCCGAATGACCGGGTTACGGTGGTGCCCGGGGCGGAGGCCGACAGCGGGAGGGACCGGCGGGATGGGCGAGCTGGTGGCGTTGGCCCTCGGCGGCCTGGTCGTGGTCGTCCTGACCAACGCCCTGGCCCGCCGCACCCACCTGCCGGCGTCGGTGCTGCTGGTGCTCGCCGGGATCGGCTACGGCTACCTGCCCGGCCCGAACCTGGAACTCGATCCCGAGGTCGTGCTCTACCTCGTCATCCCCCCGCTGCTCTACGGCGCCGCCCTCCAGTCGAGCCTGACCGCGCTGCGCCGCAACGCCCGCACCGTGATCGGCCTGTCGGTGGCGCTCGTCCTGGTCACGGCGCTCGCCGTGGGTTTCGGGCTCAACGCGGTGGTGGCCGCCGTCCCGCTGAGCTTCGCCATCGCGGTGGGCGCCGCGGTCTCCCCGCCGGACCCGGTTGCGGCGCTGTCGATCGGCCGGCGGGCCGGCATGTCGCCCCGGCTGACCACGCTGGTCGAGGGGGAGGGGCTGCTCAACGACGCGACCGCCCTGACGATCCTGCAGGTCGCCGTGGCGACGGCGATCGGCGGCAGGTTCTCCGTCGGGCACGCCGTGGGCGACTTCCTGTTCGTCGCCGCCGGTGGGCTGGCCGTCGGCATGGCCGTCGCGTGGGTCATCGCGTACCTGCGGAAGACGGCCTCCGATCCGCTGACCGACAACGCCCTGTCCCTGGGCACCCCGTTCGCCGCCTACGTGGCGGCCGAGAGTCTGCACGTCTCCGGCGTCCTGGCGGTCGTCGTGGCCGGCCTCTGGCTGGGCCACCGCAGCGCGTCCCTGCAGTCCAGCGGCGCGCGGTTGCAGACCCGTTCGGTCTGGCACCTGGTGGAGTACCTCCTCGAGGGCTACGTGTTCCTGCTCATCGGCCAGCAGTTGCCCGCCGTCGTGCGCGGGCTGGCCGCCTACGACCTCGGCACCGTCGTCGCGGCGGGGGCCGTCACCGTCGGCGTCGTGCTGCTGGTGCGTCCGCTGTGGCTGCTGGCCGCCGCGCACCTGCCCGCCCGGATGCACGCCCGCCTCGGCGGCGACCCACGTCCCGACAACCCGCCGTTGTCCGGTCGGGAGCTGCTCGCGCTGAGCTGGGCGGGCACCCGGGGCGTCATCACCCTCGCGGCGGCGTTCACGCTGCCCGCGAGCACGCCCGCCCGGGACCTGCTGCTGTTCTGCGCGTACCTGGTCGTGCTGGTCACCCTCGTCGGTCAGGGCCTGACCTTCGCCCCGCTGCTGCGCCGGCTGCGGCTGCCGGGCACCGCCGTCAGCCGGGCGTTGACCCGCAACGAGGCCCGCGCCGCGGCGGTGCAGGCCGCCCTCGACCGGCTGACCGCCCTGGCCGAGACCGACCCGGGCGTACGCGACGTCGCCGCCCCGCTGCGCCGGGCCGCCGAGGGCCGCCACAAGCGCTACACCGAACGGGTGGCACTGCTCTCCCACGTCGAGGACCAGGTGCTGCCGGTGGACGACCGCTACCGGGCGGCCCTGCTGGCCCGCCGGGAGATGATCGCCGCCGAACGGGATGAACTGCTCGCCTGGCGCGACGCGGGCCGCCTCGCCGACGCCGACATGCGCATCCTGGAGCGGGAGCTGGACCACGAGGAGAGCGTCCTGCCGTCGCTGCCGCCGTCCTGACCCGCCGCCCCGGGCTCAGTCCGGCAGCAGCGGCATCTCCAGGCCGGGGTCCCGGCCGAGCAGCACCGCCCGGGTGAGCGCCCCCGACCCGAACCGGTCGCGCACGGCGTCCACGGCCGCGTCCAGGTCCGCCCCCGGATCGCGGTCGAACGGCAGCGGCGGCTGTACGGGGGAGTGGTCGAGGTTCCCGACCGAGACGCCGAGCAGGGTCACGCCCCGCCGTTCGATCTCGGGCAGCGCGGCCCGCAGCAGCGCCCGCGCCGCGGCGAGCAGCGGGGCCGTGTCGGCGGTCGCCTTGGCCACCGTGTGGGAGCGGGTCGCGCGGGTGTAGTCGCCGAACCGCAGGCGCAGCGTCACCGTCCGGCCGGCCCGCGTCGCCGCCCGCATCCGCCGGGTCACCCGGTCGACCAGGCCGGCGAGGACCGCCTCCAGCTCGGCGGGGGCGTGCGGAACGGCGGCGAGGGCATGCTGCGCGCCCATCGAGGAGCGCCGGCGGCCGACCTGCACCGGCCGGGGGTCGCGGTTGTGCGCCAGGGCGTGCAGGTGCCGACCGGCGCCCGCGCCGAGCAGCGAGACCAGCGTTGCCTCGCCGAGGCGGGCGACCTGCCCGACCGTACGGATGCGCCGCTCGCGCAGCTTCGTCGCGGTCACCGGCCCGACGCCCCACAGCCGCTCCACCGGCAGCGGGTGCAGGAACGCCAGCTCCCCGTCCGGCGGGACGACCAGCAGGCCGTCGGGCTTGGCGACGCCGCTGGCCACCTTGGCGAGGAACTTCGTGCGGGCCACGCCCACCGTGATCGGCAGGCCGACCCCCTCGCGTACGGTGCGGCGCAGCCGGGCGGCGATGTCGGCGGGCGGCCCGGCCAGCCGGCGCAGTCCGCCCACGTCCAGGAACGCCTCGTCGATGGAGAGCCCCTCGACGACCGGGGTGGTCCGCCGGAAGATCTCGAACACCGCGCGGCTCGCCGCCGTGTAGGCCGCCATCCTCGGCGGCACGACGATCGCCTCGGGGCAGAGCCGCCGGGCCTGCCGGCCGCCCATCGCGCTGCGGATGCCGCGGGCCTTCGCCTCGTAGCTGCACGCGAGGACCACGCCCCCGCCGACGATCACCGGCCGGCCGCGCAGGCGCGGATCGTCCCGCTGCTCGACCGACGCGTAGAACGCGTCCAGGTCGGCGTGCAGGATGCTGGCCTCGAGCGACACGAACACATGTTCGCACGCGGACCCGCGAATGTGGCACTGACCTGCCCGAACGTCGCCGGTGAGCACCGTTCGGCCCGTCGGTCAGGCCGCTGGCGGCTCGCCTACAGATCGTCGAACGGGCGGGCGTAGCTGAACCCGCCGCGGATCGACGACCGCCACGCGCTCAGCGGGCGGGCCATGAAGTATTGCGGCCCCCACGGCTGCGGCGGGGTGACGCCGAGGTCGACCGCCGGGCGGAACCCGAAGCGCGGGTAGTAGTCGGGGTGCCCGAGCAGCACCACCAGGGCCTCCTCGCGCGCGTCGGCCGCGCCGAGCACCGCGTGCATCAGCGCGGAGCCGACCCCGCGCCGCTGCCAGTCCGGCAGCACGCCGAGCGGACCCAACCCCAGCGCGACCGGCTCGCCGGCGACCCGGCCCCGGGTGCACACCACGTGCCCGACCACCTGCCCGGCGTCGTCGGCCGCGACGAGGGAGAGGGCCGGCAGCCACCCGTCGTCCGCGCGCAGCGCGTCCACCAACCCCGCCTCGACGGGTACGGCGTCCGGCTTCTCCGGGTCGGCGAAGGCGGCGAGGTGCACCGCCCGGATCGCGTCGACGTCGGCGGGGGTCTCGCGTCTGATCAGCACCGGGCCACGATAGGCGCGGCGGTGCACCCGGTGCGCGCCATTATCGGCGTCGGTGGCGTGCGGGCGGTCAGGACATCGCGGTCGGCGAGGGCGGGGCGGTGCCGCCCTGCGGGGCCTCCGCCGACATCAGCCGGGCGATCTGCGCCCGGTCGGCGGCGGACGGCAGGCCCCACCCGGGGCGGTAGCCGTACACCTCGTGCAGGGGGTGCGAGGCGGTCCGGCCGTCGAGGATCTCGATCGCGTCGGTGTCGATGAGGCCCGGGTGCTCGACGCCGCACGCCTCGGCGACCTTGACCAGGTCGCGGCGCAGCGTCCGGACGTAGTTGGCCGCGCGGACCGACTTCGAGCCGGGGTCCACGCCCCGGGCGAGCCACTGGTTCTGGGTGGCGACGCCGGTGGGACAGGTGTCGGTGTGGCACTTCTGGGCCTGGATGCAGCCGATCGCCAGCATCGCCTCCCGGCCGACGTTGACCATGTCGCAGCCGAGCGCGAACGCCACCACCGCGTTGTCGGGCAGGCCGAGCTTGCCGGCGCCGACGAACACCACCTGCTCGTGCAGGTCGCGCTCGGCGAAGATCTTGTAGACGCGGGTGAAGCCCTGCTGGAACGGCAGCGACACCGAGTCCGTGAAGATCAGTGGCGCCGCGCCGGTGCCACCCTCACCGCCGTCGACCGTGACGAAGTCGACCCCACGCCCGGTGTCGCGCATCAGGGTGGTCAGCTTCTCCCAGAAGCCGAGGTCGCCCACCGCGGACTTGATGCCGACCGGCAGGCCCGTCTCGGCGGCGAGCAGCTCCACCCAGTCGAGCAGGCTGTCGCAGTCGGAGAACTCGGCGTGCCGCGACGGGCTGACGCAGTCGCGTCCCTGCGGAATGCCCCGGGTCGCCGCGATCTCCGCGGAGACCTTGGCCGCCGGCAGAAGGCCGCCGAGGCTGGGCTTCGCGCCCTGGCTGAGCTTGATCTCCAGCGCCCGCACCGGCGCGCCGGCGACCAGGTCCCTGAGCCGGTCGAGGCTGAACCGGCCGCGTTCGTCGCGGCAGCCGAAGTACGCGGTGCCGATCTGGAAGACCAGGTCACCGCCCTTGCGGTGGTACGGCGACAGCCCACCCTCGCCGGTGTTCTGCATACAGCCGGCCAGGGCGGCGCCCCGGTTGAGCGCCTCGACGGCGTTGCCGGACAGCGAGCCGAAGCTCATCCCGGAGATGTTCACCACCGACTCGGGCCGGAACGCGTGGGCGCGGCCCCGCGCGGCGCCGAGCACCTTGGCGCACGGCAGCCGCACGTCGTGTCCGGCGCCCGGCGTCGACGGCGGGACGGCCCGGCCGAAGGTGCGGTGCTTGATGATCGGATATCCGGGCGTGACCTCGATGTCGTTGTCGGTGCCGAAGCCGAAGTAGTTGTTCTGCTGCTTCGCCGACGCGTACACCCAGCGGCGCTGGTCGCGGGTGAACGGCCGCTCCTCGTTGTTGCCCGCGACGATGTACTGGCGCAGCTCCGGCCCGATGGACTCCAGCAGGTACCGGGCCCGGCCGAGGACCGGGAAGGTGCGCAGCAACGCGTGGTCGCGCTGGATCAGGTCACGCGCGGCGAGGGCCGCGACGGCGGCGACGGCGGCGGGTACGGCTCGGCTTGCCCACTTCATGCCCGCCACTCTTTCCGCGATCGCCCCCCGCCAAACGGCCGGCGACCACGCGGCCGGTCTCGCCCGTCCGGACGGCGCACCTGGGTGCCGGCGGCCCGACGGATCAGTCAGGCGTCGGAAGCCGGTGGACGACCAGCATGGCGATGTCGTCGGTCGGCTGCTCGGCGCCGAGGGCGCCCATGACCGCGGCGCAGACCTCCTCGGCCGGTGCCGGCCGGATCACGTCGGCGAGCTGATCGAGGCCGACGTCGATGACCTCGTGGCGGCGTTCGACGAGGCCGTCGGTGAAGCAGACGAGCACCGCGCCCGGCGGGAAGTCCACCTCCGCCTGCTGCCGGGGCGGCGGCCGGCGACCCGTGCCGAGCGGGGGATCGGCGTGGACCGGGACGGGCACGCCCGGCTGGCCCGGCGCGCCGAGGACGGGGCGCAGGTGCCCGGCGGAGGAGAGCCGGATGCGGGTCCGGTCGGGGGAGACCATGGCGTAGAGCGCCGTGGTGAGGTTGCCGGCCTCGAAGTGGCTGACCTTGCGGTCGAGGAGCGTCAACGCCTCCGCCGGGTCGTCGCAGACCAGCGCGTAGGCGCGCAGCGCGCTGCGGACGCGCCCCATGACCACGGCCGACTGCAGGCCGTGGCCCGACACGTCGCCGATGACCAGGCCCAGCCAGCCCGAGGGCAGGACGAACACGTCGTACCAGTCGCCGCCGATTCCGGCGACGTGCCCGGGCACGTACCGGGCGGCCATGTCCAGGCCCGGCAGGCTGGGCAGCTGGGTGGGCAGCAGGCTGCGTTGCAGCGCGAGGGCGGCGTTGTGGTCGAGGTTGTGGGACCGGGCCAGGTTGGCCAGGCTGGCCCGGTCGGCGACCAGCTCCAGCAGGCGTACGTCGTCGGTGGTGAACCGGCGGCGGCCCAGCGTACCGACGTGCAGCACGCCGATAAGCTCGCCCCTGGCGAACATCGGCACGCCGAGCAGCGACCGCAGCCCCATCGCCAGCAGGACCGGGTTGACCACGACGTCGGGGGTGACCTCCTCGATGATCACCGGCCGTCGGGTCAGGGCGATCCGGCCGGCGAAGCCGCGGCCCACGGAGACGCGGAACCCCTGCCGGACCTCCTCCTCCAGCCCTCTGGCCGCGGTGGCCACGAGCTGCTGGGAGTGCGTGTCCAGCATGAGGATGGCCGCCGTGTCGACGTCGAGCAGGTCCCGGACGCGGTCGAGGAGTTCGTCGAAGAGGTCGGCCGCGTCGAGGCGGGACAGCGTCGCGTCGGTCACGGCCTCGATGCGGCGCAACCGTTCGTCGTCCTGGATGAGCCCTCGACCGCCCACCACCGGATCCTAGCCCTGACGGCTGCGGGCGCCGATTCCGCGCTGTGCCGACCGGCCCGGCCGGTCAGGAGCGGCGGCGGGTCGCCGAGGCCTGGAGCGTGGGCCGGCGGATGACCGCGATCCGGTCGCCCCGGGCGCGCAGCGACGTGCGCCCGCCGCGCCCGCGACGTACGGTCAGGTCGACGGTGCGCCCGCCCACGCGCACGCCCTCGAGCGTGAGGTCCGGCAGCCACTCCGGCAGGTGCGGGTCGACGAAGATCGTCCGCAGCGGCGCGGCCGGGCGCAGCGCCAGCAGCGCCTGGATCAGCGCGACGACCGCGCTGGCGGACCACGCCTGCGGGGAGCAGGAGTCCGGGTAGACGCCGGGGTGCGGATGGGCGTCGTCGCGGGGCAGCCCGCTGAGCACCTCCGGCAGGCGGTGTTCCGTGAAGAGCGCCGCCGCGGAGAACATCCCCTCCGCGAGCCGGTGCAGGTGCTCCCAGCAGCCGTACCGGGCCAGCCCCAGGCCGATCGTGCCCGCCTCGACCGGCCAGACGCTGCCCCGGTGGTAGCTGAACGGGTCGTACGCCGGGTGCGCCGAGGACAGGGTGCGCACCCCCCAGCCGCTGAACATGTCGGGGGCGAGCAGCCGGTCGGCGACCAGGGGCGCGATGCGGGCGGGCACGATCCCCGTGGCCAGCAGGTGGCCGTCGTTGGAGTTGACCGAGCGCACCTGCCGCTTGTCCGGCCCCAGCGCCAACGCGTGGCAGCCCCGGTCCGGCATCCAGTAGGCCCGGTGGAAGCGGCGCCGCAGGGCGGCGGCCCGGCGGACCAGCCCGGCACCGTACGCGGGGTGGCCGGCCGCGGCGAACGCCACCCCGGCGTGCCGCAGCGCGGCGTACCAGTACCCCTGCAACTCGCTGGTCGCGATCGGGTTCGGCACCACCTCGCCGTGCTCGTCGACGATGGCGGTGTCCGAGTCCTTCCATCCCTGGTTCTTCAGCCCGGCGGGGGACCGGCGGTGGTATTCGAGGAAGCCGTCCCGGTCGAGGTCGCCGAAGCGGTCGATCCAGCCCAGCACACGTCGCGCGGTCGGCAGCAGGTCCCGTACCGTGTCGAGGTCCCCGGTCCAGGCCAGGTACTGGCCGAGGAAGACCAGGAAGTCCGGCGCGGTCGACCAGTCGCCGTAGTAGCTGTCGAACGGGTCGATCCCGAGCGTGGACACCGGGCCCCGCCGGGCCTCGTGCAACGGCTTGCCGGGTTCCTCGTCGCGCCAGTCGTCGACGCGCCGCCCGAGGTGGTGGGCGTTGAGCCGCAGGCTGTCCGCCAGCATCGTCGGCCCGGCGAGCAGGGACTGCCACGAGGCGGTCATCGTGTCGCGGCCGAAGATCTCCTGATAGATGGGCAGGCCCGCCATCGGTGCCGTCGGGCCCTCCGGTTCGCCCAGCGGCAGCACGGCCAAATCGTCGACCGCGCATCGCCAGGCGGCCGTGACGTCGAAGTTGCTGCTGCTGAGCCGCGTGAGCTCGCGGGCCAGGGTGCCCCGGGCGCGCGCGGCCGCGTCGTCCGGCTCGGCGAAGGTCGGCGGCGGCGCGGCGAGGCGCTGCCCGTCGAAGACGGGTTCGACGAGGAGCTCCACCCGGCGGGACCCCCGGGGCGGCACCGCGAGGTCGACCGTCAGGGCGGCGTCGGCGTACCGGACGGGCGTGTCGGCCCGTACGCCGATCGCCACCGCCCGGTCGAGGCCGTCGCACCGGTAGGCCAGGCGGAGCTCCCGGTCCCGGTCGTCCCAGCTCGCGTCGACCGTGCCGGACTGCACCCGGCGGCCGGTCTCGGCCTCGCTGGTGTCGGCGAAGTCGGCGGCGAGGTGGATCCGCAGCCGCAGGTCCAGGGGCACGGCCGCGTAGCTGACCACGGTCAGCCGGGTCCGCAGCCCCGCGCCGACGAAGCGCTCCACCAGCAGGTAGGCCGCGCGGGAGGGCAGCGTGTCGCCGTCGCCGAGGGCCGCGTACGAGAGCTGGGCGTGCCCCGCCACGTTGGCCGTGCTGAACGGGACCGGCTCGCGGCCGTCCACGCTGAGGCGTTCGGTGCTGAGCACGCGGGTGTTGCGGGCGAAGAAGCCCTGCGGGCCGGTGCCGGCGATCCGGCCGCGCACGTCGGTCACCAGGGTGCTCCAGCCGCTCGCCACGTAGAGCAGGTCCGGGCGGACGCGCAGGTTCCGGACCCGGGTCATCGCGGCCGGGGCGGGCTCGGGCGGGGGCGGGCGTGCCGGGCGGGGCGAGCGGGCTGCGGGTGCGGGTGCGCGGGCGGCGACAGCATCGGGTGCACCCCTCCGGCCGGCGGCTGCGGGCCGGGCCGCACCGGTGGGGTGCCGCCCGGGCCCGCCGGACAGCGGTCCCTACCCGTTCGCGCCGCCGCTACACCCGGTCAGCCCTGCGGCTGGCCGATGTTCACCATCCAGCCGATGCCGTAGCGGTCGACGCACATGCCGAACTCGTCGCCCCACATCTGCTTCTCCAGCGGCACGGTCACCGTGCCGCCGTCGGCGAGCTGCTCCCAGTAGCCGCGCAGCTCGTCGACCGCGTTTCGTCGGCCCGCGGGGCGGGTCGCTCCCATGGGCCGGCGGATGGTGTTCAGCCCCGGAACGACCGGCGTACGACGCCACCGACGACCGCGCACCAGGTGTCGAGGTCGAGCTTGCCGTGCGCGGGCAGGCGGTGCAGACGCTGCACGTCCTTGACGGCCGTCCTGGTCGCGTGGTCGTACTCGCCGGTGACGGCAACCTCGGGGTAGCCCCGGTAGTTGAGCAGGAACTGCGCGGCGGTGACAGGCGCGCCGCTGGCGTGGGCGCCCAGCTCCGGCACCAGGGTCTCCCAGGTGGGCGCGGTGAGGGTGGCGTCGACGTCGACCGGGATGCCGTTGCGGTACTGCCAGTCCTGCACCGCGGCGACGGTGGCGGCGTCGAAGACGCTGTTGACCGGCACGGTGTAGCCGCGGTGGGCCAGCAGGTACTGCACCACCCGGACGCTGGGGGAGCCGACGAAGCGCCACAGGTCCGGCCAGCGGCGGGCCGGCACGTCGGCGAGGTCGGTGCCGAGGGCCTCGAAGACCCGGCGGCGCAGGGCGGGGAACTGCCGGTAGAAGGTGGCGCCCGGGCACAGGGTGGTGCGGAAGTCCCAGTGGCCGAAGATGTCGTGGGCGTGCAGCCCGTACTGCCGGCAGATGGTCGCGCAGAGCGTGACCAGCGAGTCCAGCAGCGCCTCCGGCGGGGTCTCGGTGACGTACGTGCCCTCGTTCTCGATGCCGATGGCCCGGCCGTTCTCGCCGGGGCAGTGCGCCGAGATCATCTGCCGGTCGCCGGCCTGGAGCCGCTCCAGGCTGCCCCGGCGTCCCTCCATGACGTACCCGCCACGGCTGATCGTGAAGTGCTGGCCGGTGTCGGACCAGCCGTTGCCGTCCATGTGCAGGTTCTGGCAGTCGCGGGCCAGCTTGACCGCCTGCGCCTCGGAGTAGTCGGTGACGTTCGGGAACGCCATGTGGTGCACGATGATCTTGTTGGTGGGGATGGCGCTGACCGCCAGCGGGTCGGCCGGCGGGCGCGCGCCCCACTCGTCGCAGCTGTAGATCCAGTCCAGGTCGGTGCCGGGGTCCGCCTGTGCGGCGGTGGGAAGGGCGAGTTGGCTGCCGACGACCGCGACCGTGGCGGCGCCGAGGCCGGCCCGCAGCAGGGTCCGGCGGTCCAGTGCGGAATTCTCGACGTGCATGGCGTCTCTCCTCTGCGGCCGGAGGTGGGGGCGGGGGCGGCCCCGTGAAAAGGAACTCCAGGCGTCGCGTGTGCAGTGGAGGATATTGCCAAGCGTCGGCCGGGCGCTAGAGCACCTGGGAGAGGAAGCGGCGCAGCCGGGGATGCTCGGCCCGCTCGAAGATCGCGGCCGGTTCGCCGGCCTCCAGCACCACGCCGCGGTCCATGAACGCCACGGTGTCGGCGACCTCGCGGGCGAACCCCATCTCGTGGGTGACCACCACCATCGTCATGCCCCCGGCAGACAGCTCGGCCATCAGCCCGAGCACGCCCTTGACCAGCTCCGGGTCCAGGGCGGAGGTCGCCTCGTCGAAGAGCATCACCTGCGGGCGCAACGCCAGCGCGCGGGCGATCGCGACCCGCTGCTGCTGCCCGCCCGACAGGTGCGCCGGGCGGGCGTCGGCCTTGGCCGCCAGCCCCACCAGCTCCAGGTGCTCGCGGGCGACGGCCACGGCCTCGTCCTCACCGAGCTTGCGGATGCGGCGCAGTGCGAGGGTGACGTTGCGCAGCACGCTCATGTGCGGGAAGAGGTTGAACTGCTGGAAGACCATGCCGATCCGCTGCCGCAGGGCGTCCGGGTCGTCGGCCAGCACGCTGCGCCCGTCCAGCAGCACGTCGCCACGGTCGGGCTCGATCAGCCGGTTGATCGTGCGCAGCAGGGTGGACTTGCCCGACCCGGACGGGCCGATCACGCAGGCCGTCGCCCCGCGCGCCACGTCCAGGTCCACCCCGCGCAGCACCCGGTGCGACCCGAAGGCCAGGTGCACGTCGCGCACGTTCAGGCTCACCGAGGTCGTCGTGTCGATGCTCATCGCTGGTTCCCTCCCGCCGCGCCCGGCAGCGCCAGGTCGAGGTCGTCGCCGTCAGCCGGCGCGGTGGCCTGCCGGCCGTGCCGCAGCCGCCGGTCGATCCAGTTGACGGCGTGCGTCAGCGGAACCGTCAGCGTCAGGTAGCACAGCCCGGCCAGCAGCAGCGCCGACTGGTTGCCGGTGTTCGCCGCGTAGTCCTGCCCGATCCGGAACAGCTCCCGCTGGCTGGCCAGCAGGCCGAGGAAGTAGACCAGGCTGGAGTCCTTGATCAGCGCGATCAGCTGGTTCACCCAGGCCGGCAGCACCCGCCGGATCCCCTGCGGCACGATGACCAGGCGCATCGCCTCGCCCCAGGACAGCCCCAGCGCCCGGGCCCCCTCCAGCTGGGCGGCCTCCACCGACTGGATGCCGGAGCGGAAGATCTCGCCGATGTAGGCCGCCGCGATCAGCGACAGCGCCAGGATGCCCAGGGGATACGGGTTGGGCCCCCACACCTGCATGCCCAGCGGCGCCAGGCCGACGCCGATGAGCAGGATCGTCGCCGCGGCGGGCAGGCCGCGGAACACGTCGGTGTAGACCCGCGCCGGCCACCGCAACCAGCGCGTACGCGAGATGCCCGCGACGGCCAGCGCCATGCCCAGCACCGAGCCGAGCAGGGCGGCGGAGATCGCCAGGATCAGCGTGTTGGGCAGCCCCACCGTCAGCATCTCGGGCAGCGCCTCGCGCATGGAGTCTGCGTCGAAGAAGGTCTCCCACAGGGTGCTCAACGGATCCATCGTCGCTCCTACCGCCCCGCTCGCTCGTCGTCCGTACGTCTCAGGAGGTGGCCGACGCCGACGGCACCGCGACCGTGCCGCTGCCCGGCGTGAAGTCGGCCGGGATCGGGCGGCCCGGGTAGTACCGGGCCTGCAGGCGGCTCCACGTGCCGTCCGCGATCACCTCGTCGAGGCCCTTGTCGAGCGCCTCGCGCAGCTTGTCGTTGCCCTTGGCGAACGCGTACGCCGTCGGGGCCGGGCTGAGCAGCTTGGCCGCCACGGTGATCTTGCCGGCGCTGTCGGCGGCCGACTTGTCGCCGATCTCGGCGGGGGCGATCCAGGCGTCGGCCGTGCCGGCCTTGAGCTGGTTGATCGCGCCGTTGTAGTCGGGCACCCGGACCGGGTCGAGCCCCTCGCCGGTGGCGTAGTCGTCCTGGACGGTGCCCTGCACGACCACGACCCGCTTGCCGGCGAGCTGGTCGAAGCCGGTGATCGGCGAGCCGGCCGGCACGTCGAGTCCGAAGTGGCCGAAGTCGTAGCCGTTGCCGAAGTCGACGGTCTTCCTGCGCGCCTCGGTGATCGTGATCGAGGAGCTGCCGACGTCGAACTTGCGGTTGTTGACCTGGGAGAGCAGGGCGGAGAAGTCGGTGCCGACGAACTCCACCTTCAGGCCGACCTTCCCGGCGACCGCGACGAGCAGGTCGTTGTCGAAGCCGGTGAACTTGCCGTCCTTGAGGTAGACGTTCGGCGGGGCGTCGGTGAGCGTGCCGGCGCGCAGCACGCCCGGCTGGAGCAGGCCGTACGGGTTGTCGGCCGCGCCGGCCGCGTCGTCGCCGCAGGCGGTCAGGGCGGTGGCGGCCAGGACGGCGGCCACGCCGAGGGCGGCGGCGCGGGTGAGGGAGGACAGGATTCGCACAGGTGTCTCCGATGAGGTGTCTGCGGCGACGGGCACGGGGCGCGCGTCGCCGACGGTGCGCCCGGTGGGCGTACCGCTGGAATGGTGCAGGGAAGAAGGGGTGGCGCGGCTAGCGCGCGTCGCCGGGGCGACAGGAGGTGGCGCAGACCCGCATCATGTCGATGTGGCGGCGCCGGATCAGCGCCGGCGACGTCGGGGCCACGGCGGGGACCGCCGGTGGGGCGCAGATGCGGACGGACATGGCTCTCCTCGGTCGGGACGACCTGGGAACCAGGCCGCGCTTGCACCGGAGTCGCTCCGGTGCCTGGTCCTCACCCGGGGCACCCCTGCGCGGACGAGGGCTGCCGGCCAGCGAGCCGGGGCTTGACGCTGGCGCTCATGACCTGCCGACGAGGCTAGCAGCCCGCCACGGTGGGGCGTCCAGCCGCTATGACCACCCTCATGCGCGCCTGCGGGTGGCACGCGGTCACTCCTCGATCGCCCCGCCGACCTGCCGCAGGTGCTGCCGGAAGGTGTGGGCGGGGTCGGCGGCGCGGCGGGCCAGGTAGTCGGCGAAGGCGGTCTGCTCCCGCAGCGTCTCCCCGGCGCGGATCCGCCGCGCCTGGACCCGCTCGACGGTCCCGATGCGCTCCGCTGCCGCGAACAGCTCGGTGGCCCGCGCGGCGGGCACGAACAGCACCCCGTCGTCGTCGGCGACGACGAGGTCGTCGGCGGTCACCACGTGCGGCCCGACCCGGGCGCTGGTGAGCGTCTCCGGCTCCCGCGCATCGAGGCGGGCCGGGCCGGACGGGAGGCTGCCGTAGCTGAAGACGGGCAGGCCGATCTCCACCAGCTCGGGCGTGTCCCGGTGCAGGCCCCAGACGACGAGCCCGGCGATCCCGGCCGCGACGCCCTCCAGCACCGCCAGGTCCCCGACGCACGCCTCGTCGCTCCGGCCGCCGTTGTCGATCACGAGCACGTCGCCCGGGGTCGCGTTCCCGTACGCCTCCAGGAACACGTCCACGCTGCCGTGGTGGCGCACCGGCAGCGCCCGGCCCACGAGGCGGTGACCGGGGACGACCGCCCGGATCCCGGCCGGCGCCGCGCGCGGGGGCACGCCGAGGCGTACGCAGGCGTCGGCGATCAGCGGCGTGGACAGGTCGGCGAAGCGCTCCCGCATGACGTCCTCCCGGCGGTGCGGCAAGTCGTGGGCCGTCATCGTAGGGGGGCCGGTCGGCGGGGCGGCCAGGGCCAATCCGGCGCGACTGGCCCCCCGCGGTGGCGGCGTCCGGGTCTAGACTGTCCACCGTGATCCCACCGCATGCCGTCGCCGCCGTGCACGGCCGCTGGGTCACCCCGGACCTCCCGCTCTACGGCGACGGCCACGATCGCTCCGACTACGTTCCCTGACCGGCCCGGCACTCCACCGTTCTCCGGTCCATCTCCGCCACGCTCGGGAGCGCTCAGTCATGCCCGGATCCGATCACCGCCAACTCGTACCGCCCGCCGACCGTCCGCCCGCCGACCCCACCGACACCTCCGCCCTCGCGGTGCTCCGGGCGCCGCAGACCGCCCGGGTCCTGGCGGCCAGCCTGCTCGGCCGGCTCCCGCTCGGCGCGGCACCGCTGGCCCTGCTCGTCTTCGCCCGGGAGACGATGACGCTGACCGTCGCGGGCCTGCTGGTCGGCGCGTTCACCGCCGGCACCGCCGTGGGCCAGCCGATGCTCGCCCGGATGGCGCAGCGCTGGCGGCAGCCGCCGGTGCTGTGGCTCTCCGTGGCGGCGTCGACGATCGGCTTCGCCCTCACCGCCGCGCACGTCAACCTGCCGGTCACCGTGTTCGCCGCCGTCCTGGCCGGGGCGGGCGCGCCGCCGTTCGAGTCGTGCCTGCGGGTGCTCTGGCGCGACCTGCTCCCCGCGCACCGGGTGCAGACCGCGTACACCCTGGACATCGCCGTCCAGGAGCTGATCTTCATCCTCGGCCCGGTGGTCACGCTCGCCGCCGTGGGCCTGGCCGGCCCGACCGGCGGTCTGGCCGCCGCCGCGGGCTTCCAGGCCGCCGGCACCGCGTGGTTCGCCACGACCGACGCGGTCCGGCGCTGGCGGGGCGAGCCGGCGGTACGCCACTGGGCCGGGCCGCTGCGCGCCGGCCGGCTCCGCCTGGTCCTCGGGGCGCTGCTGCTGGTCGGCGCGGCGGTGGGCAGCGTGACCGTCGCCGCGACCGGATACGCCGAGGCGGCCGGGGCCCGGTCCTGGGCCGGCTGGCTGCTCGCCGCGCAGGCCACCGGGGCGCTGGTCGGCGGCCTGCTCTACGTGCGCTTCGGCGGACTGCGCCGGCACGCCACGCTGCCGCGCGTGGTCGGCGTCTTCGCCGCCGGCTACCTGCCGTTGCTGCTCACCCCGGCCCCGCCCGCGATGCTGGCGCTGATGGCGGTCAGCGGGCTCGCGCTGCCGGCGCTGCTGACCATCGCCTTCGTCGCGATCGACGACGTGGCGCCCACCGGCACGGTGGCCGAGGCGTTCGCCTGGGCGGCGACGGCGTTCTCGGTGGGCAGCGCGGGCGGCGCGGCGGTGACCGGCGTGGTGCTGGACGCGGTGGGGGAGGTGACCGTCGGCTTCCTGATCGCCCCGCTGAGCGCCGTCGCGGCGTGCGGGATCGCGCTGGTGGTCGCCCGCCTCTCCGGCCGCGGCGGGTCGACCGGCTGATCCGACGGGCCGGCCGGCCACCGCCGGTGCCGGGACTACTTCCCGGCGCAGCGGGAAAGGGGCGGCCCGGGGAGCCGTTCGGATCGGGGGTGCCGTGGCAGCGGTTGTCGTCGGCGTGGTGATCGTGGCCGCGCTCCTGGCGCTCGTCGGCGCGCTGAGCGTCCGGCTGGTGCAGCAGTACCAGCGCGGCGTCGTCTTCCGCTTCGGCCGGGTGCTGACGCCGGTCCGGGAGCCCGGCCTGCGGCTGATCGTCCCGGTCGCCGACCGGATGGTCCGGGTCAGCATGCAGACGACCGTCATCGGGGTGCCCCCGCAGGGGGCGATCACCCGGGACAACGTCACCCTCACCGTCGACGCGGTGGTCTACTACCGGGTCGTCGACCCGGTGAAGGCGCTGGTCAACGTCCGCGACTACCCCTCGGCCGTGCTCCAGGTGGCGCAGACCGCCCTGCGTTCGGTGATCGGCAAGGCCGACCTGGACACCGTGCTCGGCGACCGGGACCGGGTCAACGCCGAGCTGAAGGCGGTCATCGACGCGCCGACGGAGGGGCCGTGGGGGCTGCTGATCGAGCGGGTCGAGGTCAAGGACGTCGCGCTGCCCGAGGGGATGAAACGGTCGATGTCCCGCCAGGCCGAGGCGGAACGCGAACGCCGCGCCCGGGTGATCGCCGCCGACGGCGAGTACCAGGCGTCCCGCCGGCTCGCCGACGCGTCCCGGGCGATGGCGGGCACGCCGGGGGCCTACCAGCTGCGGCTGTTGCAGACGGTGGTGGACGTGGCGGCCGAGAAGAACAGCACGCTGGTGATGCCGTTCCCGGTGGAGCTGCTGCGCTTCTTCGACAAGTTCACCCGCGACGCGGAGCCACCGGCGGCGCAGCGCCCGGAACCCGCCGCGCCGGTGCCCGGTGACGGCCACCGGCGCCCGCAGGCCTGACCCGGGGCGGCGGGCAGGCTCTCAGAGCCCGGCCGCCGACTCCGCGGCCGGTTCGCCCGGCTGCGCGGGTACGACCGCCGTCGGCAGCCGCGGCATCGTGAACACGAAGCGGGTCCCGTCGCGGTACGCCTCGTCCAGGCTCAACGTGCCGCCGTGGAACTCGACGACCTTCTTGCACACCGCGAGCCCGATGCCGGTGCCCGGGTACGTGCCACGGGGGTGCAGGCGCTGGAAGATGACGAAGATCTTCTCGGCGTACCGGGGGTCGATGCCGATGCCGTTGTCCTCGACGGCGAAGGACCAGTCGTGTGGGGTGTCCGTCACCGTCACCCGGATCAGCGGCGCCCGGTCGGGGCTGCGGAACTTGACCGCGTTGCCCAGCAGGTTCTGCCAGAGCATGGTCAGCAGGGTCGGCTCGCCCCGCACGGTGGGCAGCGGGTCGCGGGTGATCGTCGCGCCGGACTCGTCCACCGCCCGGGACAGGTTCGACTCGGCCTGCGCGAACACCTCGGCCAGGTCGACCTCCCGCAGCTCGCCGTAGACCCGGCCGATCCGGGAGAACGTCAGCAGGTCGCTGATCAGCTCCTGCATCCGGCTGGCCCCGTCGACGGCGAAGCCGATGTACTGCCGGGCGCGGTCGTCGAGCTGGTCGGCGTAGCGGCGCTCCAGCATCTGGCAGAACGACGCCACCTTGCGCAGCGGCTCCTGCAGGTCGTGCGACGCCACGTACGCGAACTGCTCCAGGTCCTCGTTGGAGCGGCGCAGCTCGGCCGCCTGCTGTTCCAGGGCGTCCCGGTCGTGCTGGCTGCGCTCCCACGCCTCCACCACGGTGCGGCGCATCGTCTCCACGTCACTGGTCAGCCGGGCGATGTCGGCGGGGCCGTCGGGCCGCAGCCGGTGCCGGAAGTCGCCGCCGGCCACCTGCCGCACCGAGGCGCCCAGCCGGTCCAGCGGGCGCAGCACCCTCGTGCGCACCAGCACGGATCCGACGATCCCGCACAGCAGCAGGGCCGCCAGGATCGCCACGAAGGTCAGGTCCCGCAACGCCCGGGCCCGGTCGAGGTCGTCCCGGCCGGCGTCCCGGATCGCGTCGAGGCGGCCGACCAGCCCGGTCAGCTCGGCGCGTACCGCCGCGAAGGCCTCCGCGTCCCCGGTCACCAGCGGCGCCAGCTCCTCCGGCGTCCCGCCGGCCTGCCGGGAGGCGACCAGGCGTTCGGCGTACCCGGTGCGCCAGCGGTCGGCCAGCCGCCGCGCCCGGTCCAGGTCGGCCAGCGCCTCCGGCTCGCCGGCGAGCAGTTCGTGCAGCCGGGACATGGTCGCGCGTTCGCTCTCGACGCCCCGCCGGTACGCGTCGAGGAAGCGCGGGTCGGCGGTGACGACGTGGCCGCGTACGGCCGCCGCCTGGGCGAGCAGGCCGCTGTCGAGCTGGCCGACCGCCGTACGGGCCGGGGCGACCTGGTCGGCGAGGTGGTTGGAGACCGCGGCGGTGTGCCTCAGCGCGGCGGCGCCGGCGCCCCCACCGAGCAGGACCAGGGCGGTCATCGTCAGCAACAGGACAGTGAGCCACCGCCGGGTCGTCATCGGCCGACGGGTCGCTGCCTCGGGAGTCGCCTCGCTGCCCACGGCCTGCACCCTAGTCCAGCCGGCCCGGCCGGGAGCGCCGTGGCGCGGGTGCGGTTGCCGGCGGGTGGTACCAGTGACGTGTGTCCGTAACCGACCATGCCGCCACCCGCCGGGACGCCCCGGACGTCCGGGGGCCGGAAGCAGCCGTTGCGCCGATGGCCGCGCCGGCTCCCGCGACCACAATGGCGACCGGGGGACGGCCCCACCGTCCCCGGATCGGGGAGGTGAACGCGTGACCGGCTGGCAGGTCTCCGGCTACCGCCCGGTACGGCAGCTCGGCGCCGGCGCGTCCGGCCGGGTGGACCTCGCCGTGCACGAGGCGACCGGCACCCCGGTGGCGATCAAGTACCTCACCGGCGGCATCGGCGACGACCCGGCGTTCCGCACCGCGTTCCGCGCCGAGGCCCGGCTCCTGGCCGACATCGACGACCCGCACGTCTCCCGCCTCTACGAGTACGTCGAGTCGCCCGGCGGCGCGGCGATCGTCATGGAACTGGTCAACGGCGTGTCGCTGCGGCAGCTGCTGCGCGCGCACGGAGCGACGACGCCGGAGTCGGCGCTCTGCGTCCTCAAGGGCTCCCTCGCCGGGCTCGGCGCGGCGCACGCCCGGGGCGTCGTGCACCGCGACTACAAGCCGGAGAACGTCCTGGTCACCGCCGAGGGCACCAGCAAACTGGCCGATTTCGGCATCGCCATGCCGGTGGGTGCGGGCTCCGGGGTCAGCGTCACCGGCACTCCCCGCTACATGGCCCCCGAGCAGTGGACGGGCGCCCCGGCGAGCCCGGCCTGCGACATCTACGCGGCCACCGCCACCTTCTACGAGTGCCTCACCGGTCGCCCGCCCTTCGACGGGCGGGACCTGCTCACCCTGCGTCAGCAGCACGCCCACGCGCCGGTCCCCACCGACGCGGCCCCCGAGCCGGTGCACGAACTGCTGCGGCACGGCATGGCCAAGCAACCGGCCGAGCGGCCGCAACCCGCCCAGGTCTTCCTCGCCGTGCTGGAGCGGGTGGCAGCCGACGCGTACGGGCGGCGGTGGGAGGAGCGTGGCCTGCGCGAGCTGGCCCGGCGGGCGGCCCTGCTCGCCGCCCTCCTGCCGTTCCCGGACGGCACCGGCGGGGCCACCAGCCTGGCCAGCACCGCGTTCGGCGAGGCGACGGGCCGGTGGACGTGGCTGCGGTCCGGCCGGGCCCGCGCGGCGCTGGTCGGCGGCGGGCTGGCGGCGGCGCTGCTGCTCGGCGGCGCCGGGTTCAGCTACGCCGGCCGCGACGAGCCGCTGCCCGCCGCCGGGACGACCGCACCCGAGGCGCCGGCGGAGCCGACAGGTGCGCCCTCCGCGTCGGCCCCCGCGCCGAGCCCGACGGCCGGGACGACGCCCACCCCGACCCCTCCCGTCGCACCCACGGCGACGACGGCCGCACCGGAGCCGACCGGTACCGGCGCGCCGACGACGTCGGCCCCCGCCCCGCCGACCGCGTCGGCCAGCGCCAGCGCCGCGCCCGCGGACACCGTCGCGCCCTCCGTCGGCCGGGTCGCGGCCAGCCCGGGCGAACTCGACCCGCGCGGCTGCCCGTACGGGCCGACGTCCAGCACGATCTCCGCGGTCGTCGCCGACGACCGTACGGCCACCGGGGAGCTGAGGGTGAGCCTGCGCTACACGCTGGACGGTCGCGCCACCGAGGTGCCCATGGCGGCGGGCGGGCGCGGGGTGTTCCGGGGCGTCCTGGGCGAGCTGCCCCAGCCGAAGACCAGCACCCGGATCCCGGTCCGGGTCGTCGCCGTGGACGAGGCCGGCAACGCCTCGCCCGAGGGCCCGCCGGTGTACGTGACGCTGCGCTCGTTCTGCACGCCGGGCTGACGCCCGACACTTCGATGCCGACCACGACGACGGAGGGCGGGCCGCCGTGACCCAGCCGAACGACCCGACCGAGGCGCTGCCCGCCCGCCGCCAGCCGGACGACGGCGCGGCGACCGCCCGCCTGAACGTCCACCAGCCGCCGCCACGGGCGGAGCCGACCGCCCACCTGCCTTCCCGCGACGCGACGGTGTATTTGGCCGGTGGAGAGCCGACCGCGCGCCTTGCCACCGGCGAGGCGACCATGCGCCCGGCGGCGGAGGAAACGACGGCGCACCTGCCTTCCCGCGACGCGACGGTGCACCTGGCGGGCATGGCACCATCCCCGGCTTCGGGTGAGGCGACCGCGCACCTGGCGGTGGGGGAGCCGACGGCGCCTCCGGCCCACGGTGCGGCGACCGTGCGCCCGGAACCAGGCGAGGCGACGATGCCGCGGCGCGCCCCGGGCGGGGGACCCGGGCCGTGGCCGGCGGCGCGGCACGCACCGGGGGAGTGGACCGCACCGGGGGAGTGGACCGCACCGGGGGAGTGGACCGCCCGGGCGACGGCCACGGAGGTCGGGCACGCGGCCGGTGCCGGGCGTACCACCGGGCCCGGCCCGGGGACGCCGTTCGGCGGGCCCGCCGGGCCCGCCGCCCCGCCCGGCGGGGAGGTGCGGTTCGGGCCGGGCGTGCCGACGGCCCCGCCACCGGCACCCGCGTGGCCGGCGCCGCCGCGCCGGCGGTCGGCGTGGCGGACGGTGGCCTCGGTGCTGTCGACCCTGCTGACCGTAGCCCTGCTCGTCGCCGTCGGCCTCCACCTCTGGCAGCGGATCAGCCCGCTGGAGGTGACCGGGGTGACGGTGGCGGTTCCGCAGCCGGCCGGCGACCGGTGCGACGTCACCGTCGACGTGGTCGCCACCGTGTCGACGAACGGCCGGGCGGGGGAGATCCGCTACCAGTGGCTGCGCACCGGCAGCGCGCCCGGCAGCCTGCTGACCGAGCGGGTCGGGCGCGGCCAGCGCACCGTCGAGTTGACGCTGCGCTGGGCCTTCAGCGGCGTGGGCAGCACGACCGAGATGGCCACGGTCAACATCACCTCACCGGCTCCCGTGCAGGCCCAGACCCCGGTGTCCTACGGCTGCCGGCGCCGCTGACCGGGCGTTTCCCAGGTCGCCGCCCGGGGTAGGTCGGGCCGGACGAACCCGGATGCCGTGTGGAGGAATTCCGATGAGAGACAACTTCGGCGACGCGGTGGGGGACGCCCTCCGGTCGGTGATGCTGTTCCTGCCCAAGGCCGTCGCCTTCGTGGCGATCCTGGTGGTCGGCTGGCTGATCGCCAAGGCCGTGCTGAAGATCGTGGACAAGGTGCTGGAGCGGGTGGGCTTCGACCGTGCCGTGGAACGCGGTGGGGTCCGTCGGGCCCTGGCCCGCTCCCGGTACGACGCCAGCGACATCGTCGCCAAGCTCGCCTACTACGGCGTGCTGCTGGTGACCCTCCAGCTGGCCTTCGGCATCTGGGGGCCGAACCCCATCTCCGACCTGATCGCGGGTGTGATCGCCTGGCTACCCCGGGCCTTCGTCGCGATCGTCATCGTCGTGGTGGCCGCCGCCATCGCCAACGCGGTGAAGGACATCATCAGCGGCGCCCTCGGCGGGCTGTCGTACGGCCGGCTCCTGGCCACCATCGCCTCCGTGTTCATCCTCGGCCTGGGCGTCATCGCCGCGCTCAACCAGATCGGCGTGGCCACCGCGGTCACCACTCCGGTGCTGATCGCGGTGCTGGCCACCGTCGGCGGCATCCTCGTCGTCGGGGTGGGCGGCGGGCTGATCCGCCCCATGCAGAGCCGCTGGGAGTCGTGGCTGAGCCGGGCCGAGCAGGAGTCGCGGCTGATCGCCACGCACGCGCGCGCCTACCAGGCCGGACGCCGCGACAGCGAGGCCCACCTCGCCGCGGCGGCCACGCACGACGGCGACCCGGACGCCACGCAGGTGGTCTCGGGCCCGCGCGTCGACACCGACCCGGAGGCCACCCAGGTGGTCTCCGCCCCGCGGGTCGGGGCGGACCCGGACGCCACGCAGGTGGTCTCCGGTCCCCGCGCCGACACCGACCCGACCGTGCCCGTGCCGCGACAGGGCGACCCGGACGCCACCCGGGTCACCTCGGGCGGCGCCACCGTCCCGGCCCGCCCGGCCGGCGAGGACAGCGAGGCCACCATGGTGATCCCGCCGCTGGAGGGCGAGCAACGCCGCCGCTGACCACGCCGCCGGGGTGGGATCCACATCGGATCCCACCCCGGCGTGTGTCCGGCGAAGGGCGTGACGGCCCGGGCCGGCGCGGCTACCATCGCGGCATGACGTGGCGATGTTGATGCACTGCTAGGGGCCACTGCCGTGGGCCGCCGCGGTCGCCGTACGTCCGGCGTCCGCTTCGTCCTCACGGGAAGGTCCCATGACTGTCCACCCTCCGCGCGCGTCCGACGCGCGCGTCCGCCGGCTGGCGGCCACCCTCTACGGGTACGCGTTCCTCAGCGAACTCGTCCTGCTCTATCCGCTGTACGCGCTGCTGTTCAGCGACACCGGCCTGTCGGTGTGGCAGATCTCGTCGCTGTTCGTGATCTGGTCGGCCGCCAGCATCCTGCTGGAGGTGCCCTCCGGCGCGTTCGCCGACGCGGTTTCCCGGCGGCTGCTGCTCAGCCTCGCGCCGGTGCTCACCGCCGCCGGCTTCGCCCTCTGGGTGCTCGTGCCCTCGTACCCGGCCTTCGCCGTCGGGTTCGTGCTCTGGGGCGCCGGCGGGGCGCTCGCCTCGGGCGCGCTGGAGGCGCTGGTCTTCACCGAACTCGACCGCCTGGGCGCCGCCGGCCGCTACGCCCGCGTCATCGGCCGGGCGAAGACGGCCGGGACGATCGGCGTGCTCGCCTCGATTCTGCTGGCCGGCCCCGTGTTCGCCGTCGGCGGCTACCCGGCCGTCGGTGTGGCGAGCGTGCTCGCCTGCCTGCTCGCCGCCGCCGTCGCCACCCGCCTCCCGGAACACCGTCGACCCGAGACCGCCGATCTCGACGCCGCGCCCGTCCGGGCCGACGCCGACTCCGTCCGGGCCGACGCCGCGCCCGCCGATCTCGACGCCGCCCCCGCCTTCGCCGTGGGCGACGGGGGACCGGACGGGACCGGGCGTGACGGGGGACCGGAGCGGACCGGGCACGACGGCGGGGCGGACGACGACGACGAGGACCTCGGCTGGTGGGCGAGCCTGCGCGCGGGGCTCGCCGAGGTCCGCGCCGACCGGACCGTGCGCGCGGCGGTGCTGCTGGTCGCGGTCGTCGCGGCGGTCTGGGGCGCCCTCGACGAGTACACCCCGCTGCTGGCCCGGGACACCGGCGTCGGCGAGGCGACCGTGCCGCTGCTGCTCCTGCTCACCTGGCTCGGGGTGGCCGTGGGAGGCCTGCTGGCCCCGGCGGGGGAGCGGCTGACCGCCCGGGGGTACGCCGGCCTGCTGGCGCTGTCGGCCCTGGCCCTGGTCGCGGGGGCGCTGTCCGCCCGGCCGGCCGGCTTCGCGTTGGTCGCGGCCGCGTTCTGCGGCTTCCAGCTCGCCACCGTGCTCGCCGACGCCCGGTTGCAGGCCCGGATCACCGGGGGCAGTCGCGCCACCGTCACATCGCTGGCCGGGATGGCCACCGACGTGACGGTCATCGCGGTCTACGGCGGCTACGGCCTGCTCGCCACCGGGGCCGGCAATCCGGTCGCGTTCGCGGTGGCCGCGGTGCCGTACCTGATCGTGGCGCTGCTGCTGGTGACCCGCGTGGGCCGCTCGGCCCGCCGCACACCGGCGCGGACGACCGCCGGGCGCGCCGGCTGACCACGGCCCGGCGGCGGTCCGCGCGACCGCCGCCGGGCCCGCCGCCCGTCAGCCGGAACGACCACCGGTGTCCGTCGCGGTCCCGGAGCGCGCGCACGCGCACGCTCGCTCGGCGGCGGGCCCTTCGCGCCGGTACGCCGTCAGCCCGGCGGGTCGCGCTCAGGCGCCGGCGGTCTCGCCGGTCTGCTCCCAGATCGAGCTCATCTCGTCGAAGGCCTGCTCCATGAGCTGCACCATGGCCCGCCGGGCGCGCTCGCCGTCGCGCCGCTGGATCGCCTGGGCCACCTCGGCGTGCAGTTGGAGGGCCTGCTCGTGTGGGTGGTGCGGCATCAGGTGGTGCTGGTGCCGGCCGGTGAGCACCTCCGCGATCAGGTCCTGCAACCGGACGAACATCTCGTTGCCGGACGCGACCAGGATCCGGCGGTGGAATTCTATGTCGAGCTGGAGGAAGCGCTCCTCGTCGCCGGCCTTGCCGGCGGCCCACATCTTCGCCGCGAGCCCGACCAGGTCGCTCGCCTCGTCGTGGCCGACCCGGTTGGCGGCCAGCCAGGCGGCGTGGGGCTCGATGGCGGTCCGCAGCTCGGTGATCGAGCGTAGCTGGACGATGCGGCCGGCCGAGGCGAGCCGCCAGCGGATCACCTGCGGATCGAAGACGTTCCAGTCCTCCGCCGGGCGGATCATGACCCCGACGCGGCGGCGGGTCTCGATGAAACCGATCGAGGCGAGCACCCGCAGCACCTCGCGGACCACCGAGCGGGACACGGCGTAGCGGTCGACCAGGTCGTCGATGTTGAGCACCGACCCGGGAGCCAGCTCGCCGTCACAGATGGCTGTGCCGAGGCGATCGAGGACGCGTGCGTGCAGGCCAGCCTCGACAGGGGCGAGCTGGGCGGCCACAGCCCCCGAGGAGGACGATTTCACGTAACGGAGCATATCAGTTGGGTCTACCCCTTGTATAAATCTGTTTTTTCGGCCTAGCATCCGGTTGTTAAGCGGATGTAAACCGCGAGGTGGCGGCCCACCCGTCAGGGCGGCGGCCACGGCCACGGCATAAGGAGAGATGGACGTGAGACGTCGATCAGTTATTGGGACTTCCCTGGCGATGGTCGTCGCCCTCGGCCTGTCCGCCTGCGGTGGCGGCGACGACGCCGGCGGCTCGAACACCGTTCGCGTGACGCTGGTGAACCACGTCTGGACGGAGAACATCAAGAAGGCCCTGCCCGAGTTCGAGAAGCAGTCGGGCCTGAAGGTGGAGGTCACCCAGCTCGGTGAGGACCAGCTCTCCGACCAGTACAACGTCAAGCTCAACGCCGGGTCCACCGACCTGGACGTGATGATGTACCGGCCGCTGCAGGAGGGGAAGCTGTTCGCCAAGAACAAGTACCTCGCCGACCTGACCGAGAAGAGCAAGTCGGACAGCGCGTTCGAGATCGCCGACTTCCAGTCCGGACCGGTGCAGGCCACCACGTACGAGGACAAGGTGGTCGGCGTGCCGATCATCACCGAGCAGGAGGTCCTCTACTACCGCAAGGACCTGCTGGAGAAGTCCGGCTTCACCGCCCCGCCGAAGACCCTCGATGAGCTCAAGGCGCAGGCGGCGAAGGTCGAGGCGGACAACCCGGGCGTGGCGGGCTTCGTGTCCCGCACCGGCAAGGCCGCCGCCGTCACCCAGTTCTCCAGCTTCCTCTACAGCTTCGGCGGCGACTTCGTCGACGCCAGCGGCAAGGCCTCGATCAACACCGAGCAGGCCAAGCAGGCGTACGCCTACTACGGCGGGCTGCTGCGTGAGCACGGCCCGGAGAACATCAGCACCGACATGAGCTGGTCCGAGGCGATGGCGATCTTCACCCAGGGCAAGGCGGCCTTCTACACCGAGGCCAACTCGCTCTACAAGAACGCCACCGACCCGACCAAGTCGAAGGTCTCCGAGACCGTCGGGTTCGCGGCCTTCCCGGCCGGACCGGCCGGCTCGAAGCCGTACAACATCCCGTCCTGGGCGCTCGGCGTCAACGAGGCCTCGAAGAACCAGGACAACGCCTGGAAGTTCATCCAGTGGGCGGCCGGCAAGGAGCAGGCGCTGGCGCAGCAGAAGGCCGGCGTGCCGAGCGCCCGTACCTCCGTCTGGGAGAACCCGGAGGGCGCGGCGACCTACCCGAAGGACCTCGCCGAGGCCACCACGGTCAGCACCGCCAACGGCGTGGGCCACGACCGGCCGCTGGTCGAGAAGGTCGCCCAGGCGCGGGAGATCGTGGGCCAGCCGATCGTCGACGCGATCACCGGCAAGGACGCGGCCGCCTCGGCGGACGCGGCCAACGAGGCGTTCCAGAAGTTCCTCGACGACGAGGCGAAGTAGCCCGAAGCGCAGGTGGCGGAGCCGGACCGGCTCCGCCACCCCGCGTCGGGCCGCTGCCCTGACCCACCCGGAGACCTCATGTCAGCCGTCACCACACCAGTCAAAAGATCGCCCGAGGCGCGTCCGGCGTCCCCGGAGACCTCAGCCTGGTCGCGCTGGGCCAACGCGCACCGCAAGTGGCTCTTCGCGGCACCCGCCATGTTGTTCGTCGCCGTGCTGATCATCTTTCCGGTGGCGTGGACCGGGTACCTCAGCCTGACCGACGCCGAGGGCTCGGTCCGTGCCGAGAGCTCGTTCATCGGCTTCCAGAACTACCTCGACGTGCTCGGCGACACCGACCGGTTCTGGCCGGCCGTGTGGCGCACCGCCCTCTTCACCGGCGTCGTGCTCTTCTTCGAGGTCGTCCTCGGCATGGCGATCGCCCTGCTGCTGTGGCGACCGTTCCGCGGTGAGAAGTGGGTCCGGGTCGCGATCCTGCTGCCGCTGGTGGCCACCCCGGTCGCGGTCGGCATGATGTGGCGGCTGATCTTCGACCCCAACATCGGCATGGCCAACCAGGTGCTCGGCTGGGTCGGGATCGACCCCCAGCCCTGGCTCTCCGGGCAGAACTCGGCCCTGCCGACGACGATGTTCATCGACATCTGGCAGTGGACGCCGATGGTCGTGCTGATCCTGCTCGCCGGCCTGACGTCGCTGTCCGACGAGCCGCAGGAGGCGGCGCTGATCGACGGCGCCAGCACCTGGCAGCGGTTCCGGCACGTCACCCTGCCGCTGCTGATGCCCACCGTGATCGTCGCGATCCTGCTGCGCGGCATCGACGCCCTGAAGACCTTCGACATCCTCTACGCCACCAAGGGGCGCGGCGGCGGGTCGTTCCACGAGGTGGAGACCCTGAACGTGTACGCCTACGGGCTCAGCTTCGACTACAACGACTACGGCGTCTCATCGACCGTCCTCATCATCTTCTTCCTGATCATCATCGGGGTGATGTGGGCCCTGACCTACCGCAAGAAGGGGCTGGACCGATGAAGCTGCGCAGGCCGTACAAGATCTTCCGCACGGTGGCCCTCGTCCTCGTCGTGCTGTCGCTGATCGCGCCGCTGGTGTGGATGGTCGCCGCGTCGTTGAAGACGAACGTCGACATCTACGACACCGACAAGGCGTTCGTCTTCTCCCCGACGCTGGACAACTACTCCAACGTGCTCCAGCAGGCGAACTACATCCAGTTCATCGGCAACAGCCTCTGGGTGGCGCTCGCGGCCACCGTGCTGTCGCTGCTGCTCGGCGTGCCCGCCGCGTACTCGATGAGCCGGTTCAACATGAAGAAGTCCGCGCTCGTCGTGCTCATGGCGCGGGTCATCCCCGGCGTCTCGCTGCTGGTGCCCTGGTACTACGTCTTCTCGAACCTGCAGATGGTCGGCGGGTTCACCGTGCTGATCCTCAGCCACATGTTCGTGTCGCTGCCGCTGATCGTCTACATCATGATGGGCTACTTCGACGGCCTGCCGACCGAGCTCGAGGAGGCCGCGCTCGTCGACGGGCTGACCCACATCGGCGCGTTCCGGCGGATCACCCTGCCGCTGTCGGTGCCCGGCATCGCCACCGCCGGCATCCTGTCGTTCATCTTCTCCTGGAACAACTTCATGTTCGCCCTCGTGCTGTCCGGGGCCGACACCAAGACGCTCCCGGTGGCGATCTTCGACTTCGTCGGCTACGCCAGCATCGACTGGGGCGGCCTGATGGCGGCGGCCACGGTGGTCACCCTGCCGATCATGCTGATCGCCCTGTTCGTGCAGAAGTACGTCGTCTCCGGCCTCACTGCCGGCGCCACGAAGGGCTGAGGACACCATGACCACGATCGAACGGGTCGAGACCTTCCTCGTCGCGCCGCGCTGGCTGTTCGTCCGGGTCGAGACGTCCTCCGGGATCGTCGGCTGGGGCGAGGCGACCTGCGAGGGCCGGTCCGAGACCGTCCGCACCGCCGTCGAGCAGCTCAGCGAGCTGCTGGTCGGCCGGGACGCGCTGCGCATCGAGGACCACTGGCAGGTCATGACCAAGGGCTCGTTCTACCGGGGCGGACCGATCCTGGCCAGCGCCGTGGCCGGGCTCGACCAGGCGCTGTGGGACATCGCCGGCAAGCACTTCGGCGCGCCGGTGCACCAGCTGCTCGGCGGCCCGGTCCGGGACCGGATCCGGGTCTACGGCTGGGTCGGCGGCGACGAGCCGAGCGAGGTACGCGACCAGATCGCCGCCGCCGTCGCCACCGGCCTGACCGCGGTGAAGATGAACGCCTCCGGCCGGATGAGCACCGTGGCGTCCGTCGCCGAGATCGACGGCGTGGTGCAGCGGGTGGCCGCCGCCCGCGAGGTGCTCGGCGACGAGCGGGACGTGGCGGTCGACTTCCACGGCCGGTTCACCCTCGCCACCGCCCGCCGGGTCGCCCCGCTGCTGGAGCCGTACCGGCCGTTCTTCCTGGAGGAGCCGGTGGTGCCGGAGAACTCGCACCTGATCGGCGAGTTCGTCCGTTCCACCACCACGCCGGTGTCGACGGGGGAGCGGCTCTACAACCGGCAGGAGTTCCTGCCGGTGCTCCAGGCCGGCATCGCGGTCGCCCAGCCGGACCTCTCGCACGCCGGCGGCATCACCGAGGTGCGCAAGATCGCCGCGCTGGCCGAGGTGTACGACGTGCAGCTCGCCCCGCACTGCCCGCTCGGGCCGATCGCGCTCGCCGCCTGCCTCCAGGTCGGCTTCGCCACGCCGAACTACCTGATCCAGGAACAGAGCATCGGCATCCACTACAACCTCGGCGCCGAGGTGCTCGACTACTGCCTCGACAAGACCCCGCTGACGTTCGTCGACGGGTACGTCGAGCGGCTCACGGCACCCGGCCTCGGCATCGAGATCGACGAGCACGCCGTACGGGCGGCGGACAAGCGCGGACACGCGTGGCGCAGCCCCACGTGGCGGCACCGCGACGGCTCCTACGCGGAATGGTGATCACATGACCGTCGACCTGACCGCCGAACTGACCTCGGCCCGCATCCTCGCGATCATCCGCGGCACCGACACCGCCGCCGCGATCGCCGCCGGCACCGCGCTGCTCCAGGAGGGCGTACGCGTCGTCGAGGTGGCCCTCACCACGCCGGACGCCCTCGGGGCGATCGAGGCGCTGCGCGCGGCGGCCCCCGCCGGGTCGCTGGTCGGGGCCGGCACGGTGCTCACCACCGCCGACGTCGCCGACGTGGCCGCCGCCGGCGCGCAGTTCGTGGTGACGCCGGCCGTGGTCGAGTCGATCGCCGAGGCGGCGCGCCGCGGCCTCCCGGTGGCCGCCGGGGCGCTCACCCCGACCGAGGCCTACACGGCGGTGCGGATGGGGGCGTCGGCGGTCAAGCTCTTCCCGGCGTCGGTCGGCGGCCCGGCGTACCTCAGGGCGGTGCGCGACCCCTTCCCGGACATCCCGTTCGTCGCGGTCGGCGGCGTCGGCCGCGACGACGTGCCCGGCTACCTCCGGGCCGGCGCGATCGCGGTCGGCCTCGGCGGCCCCCTGGTCGGCGACGCCGCCTCCGGTGGCGACCTGGACGCCCTGCGGGCGCGGGCGCGCAGCTACCTCGCCACCGTGCGGGAGTCGACGCCGTCATGACCGCACCCGACCTGCTCACCGTCGGCGAGGCCCTGGTGTCGCTGCGCTCGGCCGGGCCGCTCGCCGCCGGGGGGCCGCTGACCATGCACCTGGCCGGCGCCGAGTCCAACGTGGCCGTCGCGGTGGCCCGGCTGGGCCACCGGGCCGCCTGGGTCGGCCGGGTGGGCGCCGACGAGTTCGGCGAGTACGTGCTGCGCCAGCTGCGCGCCGAGGGCGTCGCCGTCGACGGCGTGACCCGCGACCCGGACCGGCCGACCGGCCTGATGTTCCTGGAGCGGCGCACCGCCGACCTGACCCGGGTGCAGTACCACCGGGCCGGATCGGCGGGCTCCGCCCTCGGCGTCGACGACCTGCGGGCGCCGCTGGCCGCCGGCGCGCGGATGCTGCACCTGAGCGGCATCACCCCGGCGCTGTCCGACACCGCCCGCGCGGCCACCCGGTGGGCGGCCCAGGCCGCCGTCGCCGCCGGCATCCCGGTCTGCCTCGACGTCAACCACCGCGACCGCCTCTGGTCGCGCGACACCGCCCGCGAGGTGCTGACCCCGCTGGCCGGGTACGCCTCGACCGTCGTCGCCTCCGCCGACGAGCTGGACCTCGTCGGCGACCCCGGGGCCGACGAGTCCACCGTCGTGGCGGACCTGCTGCGCCGCGGCGTGGACACGGTCCTGGTCAAGCTGGGCGCCGACGGCGCCCGCGCGCACACCCGCGAGGGGGTCCGGCGGGCCGAGGCGCTGAGCGTGACCGCCGTCGACGCCGTCGGCGCCGGGGACGCGTTCACCGCCGGCTACCTGTCCGGCTGGTTCGACGGGCTCGACCTGGCCGGTCGGCTGCGCCGCGCGGCCACCCTCGGCGCCTTCGCGGTCTCCAGCCCGGGCGACTGGGAAGGGCTGCCGCGCCGCGCCGAACTGTCCCTCCTCGACGGCCACGAGGCCGGCGACGTCCTCCGCTGACCACCGAGCACCCCGAAGAAGAAAGGCACCCCGTGAAGATCGTCGCCGCTGACGTCATCGTCTCCAGCCCCGACCGCAACTTCGTCACCCTGAAGATCACCACGGAGGAGGGCGTCACCGGCCTGGGCGACGGCACCCTCAACGGACGGGAACTCTCGGTCGCCTCGTACCTGCGCGACCACGTCGTCCCGCTGCTGATCGGCCGGGACGCGCACCGCATCGAGGACGCCTGGCAGTTCCTCTACCGCTCGGCGTACTGGCGTCGCGGGCCGGTCACCATGGCCGCCATCGCGGCGGTCGACGTGGCCCTGTGGGACATCAAGGCCAAGGCCGCCGGCATGCCGCTGTACCAGCTGCTGGGCGGGGCGTCGCGCACCGGGATCATGGCCTACGGCCACGCCTCCGGCCGGGACCTGCCCGAGCTGTTCGACTCGATCCGCCGGCACCTCGACGAGGGCTACCGCTCGATCCGGGTGCAGACCTCGGTGCCGGGCATCAACGCCGTGTACGGGGTCGCCAGCCAGCCCAGCGCCGACGGCAAGCGCTACGACTACGAGCCGGCGCAGCGCATCCCGCTGCCGGCCGAGGAGGACTGGGACACCCGCTCCTACCTGCGCCACCTGCCCGGCGTGTTCGAGGCGGTCCGCAACGAGTTCGGCCCGGAGCTGCCCCTGCTGCACGACGGCCACCACCGGATGACCCCCATCCAGGCCGCCAAGCTGGGCAAGGCCCTCGAACCGTACGACCTGTTCTGGCTGGAGGACTGCACCCCGGCGGAGAACCAGGAGGCGCTGCGGCTGGTCCGCCAGCACACCACCACGCCGCTGGCGATCGGCGAGGTCTTCAACACCGTCTGGGACTACCAGACGCTCATCCGCGAGCAGCTCATCGACTACGTCCGCTCCGCCGTCACCCACACCGGCGGCATCACGGCCATGCGCAAGCTGCTCGACTTCGCCGCCCAGTACCAGATCAAGTCCGGCATCCACGGCCCGACCGACATCTCGCCCGTCGGCATGGCCGCCGCCCTGCACCTGGACCTGGCCATCCACAACTTCGGCATCCAGGAGTACATGCGGCACGGGGCGCTCACCAACGAGGTGTTCCGGCAGTCGTTCACCTTCGTCGACGGCTACCTGCACCCGGGCGAGCAGCCCGGCCTCGGCGTCGACCTGGACGAGGAGGCCGCCGCGAAGTTCCCGTACGTGCCGGCGTACCTGCCGTTCAACCGGCTCCAGGACGGCACCGTCCATGACTGGTGAGGGCGCGTCCCCGACGCGGCACGTGGTCGTGATGGGGGTGTCCGGCGCCGGCAAGACGACCGTGGCGCGGGGCATCGCCGCCCGTACCGGACTGGTCTTCGCCGAGGCCGACGAGTTCCACACGCCGGCGCACGTGGCGCAGATGCGCGCCGGCGTGCCGCTGGACGACGCCGCCCGCCTGCCCTGGCTGCGCGAGCTGGCCGGCTGGATGGCCGCCCGCGCCGCCGAGGGCGTGTCGACGGTGCTGGCCTGCTCGGCGCTGCGGCGGTCCTACCGCGACACGCTGCGGCAGGGGCCGCCGAGCGTCGAGTTCGTCCACCTGGACGGCGCCGCCGAGGTGATCCGGGAGCGGATGGCCCGGCGTGCCGGGCACTTCATGCCGCCGAGCCTGCTGGAGTCGCAGCTGGCCACCCTGGAGCAGCACCACCCGGACGAGTCGGTGCTGGTGCTCGACCTGTCGCTGACGCCTGACGAACTCGTCTCGGCGGCGGTCGACCGGCTCGGCCTGACGCACGGCGTCGCCGCCAACGGCTGAGCGCGTCCCGGTCGCGGTGCCCGGGCGCCGCGACCGGGACGTCAGTCGGGCAGCGCGTCGAGGTAGACCCAGCGACCGTCCTCGCGGACGAACCGGCTGCGCTCGCTCTGCGTGCCCGGCTGGCCGCCGGCGCGGTGGTGGGCCCGGAACTCGACGGTGCCGGTGGCGTCGAACAGCCCGCCCCGCTCGGTGTCGACGATCTCCAGGCCCGTCCAGCGCTGGCCGGGGTCCAGGTCGAGGGCGCCCGGCCGGGTCGAGGAGTGCCAGCTGCGCAGCAGGTACGCGGTGTCGCCGACGGCGAAGGCGCTGTACCGCGAGCGCATCAGCGCCTCGGCGGTCGCCGCGTCCGCCTCGCCCCGGTGCAGCCGCCCGCAACATCCGGCGTACGGCTGGCCGGCGCCGCAGGGGCAGGGCCGGTCACGGTCGTCGGCCGCCCGCCGGCGGGATCGCTTCGCCACCGGCCCATTCTGGCCGACGTCCCCGCGCGGCGTGGCAGCCGGCCCCGCCGCCGCGTCACACCCCGGCCACCGGTTTGTACGCGCAGACCACCTCCCAGCCGCCGGGCAGCACGACCACCCGGTCGAAGCCGACCTCCTTGAGCAGGCCGGTGTAGAACTCGACCTCCCGCAGCCGGCTGACGCAGCTGTCGACCCCGATGAGGAAGTAGCTCCAGAAGAACTGCATCGCCAGCCGGTCCGGGGTGCGGAACTCCTCGCAGATCACCAGCAGCCCGCCCGGTTCGAGGGCCGCGTACGCCTTCTCGACCAGCCGGCGGGCGACGTCGTTGGGCCAGTCGTGCAGCACCCGGACGAACGCCATGGCGTCGTAGCCCGTGGGCAGCGGCTCGGTGAAGAAGTCGCCGCCGACGAAACCCAGCCGGTCGGCATGCCCCGTACGCGCCCGGGTGGCCGCCACCAGCGGCGCCACGGCCGGCAGGTTGTACACGTCGGCCCGCAGCCCCGGGGCGTCGTCGAGAACGTGCGCGGCGAGCGTGCCGTCGCCCCCGCCGACGTCCAGCAGTCGGCGCCGGTCCGGCCACAGCCGGTCGGCGTTGCGGTGCACCGTCTCGATCACCGGGCCGAGACCGACGGCCATGCTGCGCTCGAAGTCGGCGGTCTGCTCGTCGGTCTTCGGGGGCCAGGCGAAGTCGTCGTCGCTCATGCTCACCTCGCCCCGCAGGCTCTCGGCCAGCCGGCCGTGCAGCCGCCGCCAGGGGTAGCGGTCCCGGTCGCGTTCGACGGCGCCGGGACCGACGACCGCCGTGACGGCGTCCCGGAGGCCGGGCACCGCGCGGTACGTGGCCGTCGTGATGTCGTCGCCCGGCTCGCTGCGCTCGACGACGCCGAGGCTCTCCAGGCAGTCGAGGAACTTGTAGAGCCGCAGGGGCCGTACGCCGAAGCGGGCGGCCAGCTCGCCGAGGCTCGCCGGCCCGGGCTCCAGCGCGTCGAGCAGGCCCGTGCCGAGCGCGGTCTCCAGCACGTCCATGGCCTTGGGCCCGTTGGCGAGCAGGCTCATCAGCGCCCGGGGGGACAGCGTGACCTTCACCGTTTCAGCTCCTCTTCCAGGGCGTCCATGAACGTGTCGATCTCGTCGAGGGTGTTGTAGACGTGCGGGCCGACCCGCAGGTGGCCCCGCCAGCTGCAGACCATGTCGCGCGCGACCAGCCGCCGTTTGACGGCCTCGCCGTCGGCGACGTCCAGGCAGACGACGCCGCCGCGCCGCTGCGGTTCCGTCGGGCTGACCACGTCGATGCCGGCCGCCGCGGCCCGGTCCAGGACCCGTTGCGTGCAGGCGAGCGAGTGCCGGCGGATCGCGTCGACGCCCACCCCGGCCAGCAGGTCCAGGCCGACCTGGGAGACCAGTGAGGTCAGGGGGAACGGCGTCCCGCCGGCGAACCGCCGGGCCCCGTCGGCCCAGCCGGTCGACGGCTGGAACGTGAACGCCCGGTCGCCGGCCTGCCAGCCGGTCGCCGCCGGTTCCAGCTCCGGGACCAGACCCGGGCGGACGTAGAGGAAGGCGGTGCCGACCCCGCACAGCCACTTGTGCGCGCCGCCGAGGACCACGTCGACGCCGAGCGCCGTCACGTCCAGCGGCATCACCCCGACGCTCTGGAAGGCGTCGACCACCACCAGGGCGCCGACGTCGTGGGCGCGCCGCACCAGCCGGGGCAGGTCGATGATGGCGCCGGAGGAGAAGCTGGCGTGCGGGACGCACACCAGCAGCGTGCGTTCGTCGACGCGCGCCTCGAGGGCGTCCTCGTCGAACCGCGGGCCGCCCGAGCCGACCACGTCGAGCCGGGCGCCGTAGCGGCGGAACGCGTTCCAGATGAACGGCACCGTCGGATACTCCAGGTCGGTGGTGACGATCCGGTCGCGCGGCGGGCGGTAGTCGAAACAGGACGCCACCCGGGCGAGCAGCGTGCTGAGGTTCGCGTCCGTGACGACGCTGCCCGCCGGCGCGCCGATGAGGGCGGCGACCGAGTCGGCGTACCGGTCGAGGCCGACGTGCCAGCCCTGCCAGACCTCGTCGCGCCAGCTCCGCAGCGTCTCCCAGTAGCCGGTGAGGACGTGCTCCGCCCCTCTGGGCACCGCGCCGGTGGAGTTGTTGTTGAGATAGACGGCGCTCTGGAGCAGGGGGAATTCGGCGCGCAGGGCGGCGTGCGTGGCGGCGTCGAGGCACTCGGGCACGTGCGGGTCGGGGTGCGGTTCGGGCGGGCTCACTCGGGGCTGCCTCCGGTCGGCTCGGTCGGGGACGGGGATCGGGAGTCGTCGGTGACGGAGGTGAAGACCGGGATGGACCGGACGGCGGCCAGGTAGGGCGTGCCCTCCGTGTAGCCGGTGCCGGGGCGGGGGCCGAGCATCCGGGTCGCCAGCCGGTGGTGCGTACGCCGCCACTGGACGACCGCAGCGGCGAACGACCGCATCTCCTCCTCGACCCGCTCGCCGCCGGGCGCGGCGAGCAGGCCGTCGCGTACGGCGGCCCGGAACGCGTCGTCGACCGACGGTCGGCCGGCGTGCACCCGGTCGCGGACCTCCGGCACCTGGTGGTAGGCGGCCGAGTCCAACCGCGACCCCTCCGGGGTACGGCACAGCGACTCCACCAGCTTGTAGGAGCGCGACTGGATGGCGCTCGCCCCCTCGGTGAACTCCCGGAACGTCCGGAACGCCTCCGGGTGCATGGTCGCCAGCAGCGAGAACAGCGGTCCGGCGGCGGTGAGCTGCTCGCGGGCGTACGCCAGCCGCTCGACCGCCGGCCCCGCCTGGCCGGCGGTCAGGGCGGCGACGGTGGCGCGCAGCTCGTCGGCGATTCCCGCGAAGAGGCACTCGTACGCCTGGAGCACCCGGATGAACAGGTACTCGTCGTGTGTCACGTGGACCGGCAGCATGCTCAGCCGCAGCACCAGCTCCCCGGTGGGATCCGGGTCGGCGGCGAGGGCCCGCAGCTCGTCCGGGGTCGCCACCGCCCCCCGGTCGGGGACCGTGCCGGCCAGGCCCATCCGGACGAGAGCGGGGGACGCGGCCCGTACGCCGAGCCGGTAGCGCTTGGCCACCACGTCCCGGCTCGGGCGCCGCTCGGGCAGCAGGTCGGTGGTGCCGGAGGCGGCGGTCAGCTCGAAGGCCAGCGCGTCGGCGACCAGGCGGACGAGGAGCCGGTCCCGGTCCCGCCGGGCACCGACCGGGTCGACGGACGGTCCGTCGTCGACGTCGTCCCCGCAGGGCAGTCGGAGCAGCCGCAGCGCCAGGTAACTGCGGTAGTCGTACCGGCCGTCCCACTTGTCGAGCGCGGCGTCGAGGAAGTCACCCAGCAACCGGGCGTGGGCATCCCGCGCGGCCGCCGGCACCGTCGACTGCGCGCGGGCCTGGTCGAGCAGGGCCAGCAGTTCCTTCTCGACGAAGTGTTTGCCGACCCGGTGAAACTCCGCCAGCACGGCGGAGTATGGGAAACTGTCGGGCTCACCGGCACCGGACAGCCAACTCGTCAGTTCACGCACGAACCGCACCTCGACATTTCGGTCGCCACGCAGACAGGTGGGGAGGATTGACAATTTCTGGTGGACGAGGATTGTCAGGGACGATCGACCTGTGATTCGTTACCGGATTCGTCGGTGGGCTTCAGGCGGGCCCGCCACAGTTCGGGGAAGAACCGGTACCCGACGAGCTTGGCGAGCATCGTCGCCTCGGCGCCGTCCGGGGCGTGGCCCCCGACGCGCAGGGCGAGCTGGTAGTGCCGCGTCCGCCACAGCGACACCCGCTCGTCCCAGTCGACGAGCGCCTCGGCGAGCCGCTGGACGGGGTCCGCCGGATCCGGCCGGCCCAGTCTGGCCGGGTCGATTCCCTGGGCTTCCAGATGCTCGGCGAACGCGCGGCCGAGCTGTCGGCTCGTGGCCTGGACCTGCCGCCAGCCGGGCGACTCCGCGCCGGATCCCTTGCCCAGCGCCGGTTGCATGGCCTGGAAGTCGGCCGGGGACAGGTGCCGGAACATCTCCAGCTGGTCGGTGACCAGCTGGATTCCGAGCGTCGCCCGGGCCAGCAGCGACTCGGTCACCGCCAGCTCGCCGGCGTGCAGCCGGGTGACCGCCTCGGCCAGCTCGGCGGCGGCGAGTTTCAGCCACAACTCGGTGGACTGGTGCACCACCTGGAAGAGCAGCTCGTCGCGGTGGAGCATCTCCTCCGGACGCCGTTGCAGGTCGAGCAGCGCGTCCAGCCGCATGTAGCGCGCATAGTCCGTGGCGCCGTCGCCAGGCAGCACAGGTGAGTGGTCCCGCTTCACGGAATTGTGTCCCCTTCGGTCGGCGTCGCCGCATCGGAAACCGACGGTGCGACAGCGCGTGCGGCGGACATTATGCAACGACGAAAGGCAATGTGTCACGCCTCTGTCGCGTCCCGTGTCCGATTTCGGAAAGAGGAGGGTTTCCGCCATTTTCGGCGACATTTACAAGGCGTTTTGTTAGCACATTCGGTCGACATTCGTCAATCGTGGTGAACGGCTGACCCGTCACACGGCCGGCGGGTGGGTGCGGGGTTGGGTCGACGGTTCCCGTCGGGCGGGGCACGAGAAAGCCGCCGCCGTGCCGGGGGGTCCCGGTACGGCGGCGGCTGGCGGTGGGCGGCGGAGTGCACCGCCCACCGCGAGGGACTCACCAGGCCGACGGTGGCGGCGGCGGCACGACCGGCGGCCGGTCGTCGCAGGTGATGGTGTTCGGCAGCTGCCACGGGGCCAGCCAGCCGCCGTCGTTGTCGCCCAGGTCGGTGAGGGCGAACTCCGAGCCGGTCGCCGGGAAGTTGAACGACCCGCAGTTGTTGACGCCGACGGCACCGACGTTGCGGGCGTCGACGTTGCGCAAAGTGGCCGACCCCGCCGCCCGGGCGCTCAGCACGGAGGTGCCCGTGCCGTCGACCCGGATGTCCTGGAACCGGACGCCGGTGATCGAGTGGAGGTCCTTCACGGGCCAGTCGCTGACCAGCATGATGGCGTTGTACGTGTTGTCGAGGTAGCTGTCCCCGATGACCTCGATCCGCGCGTCGATGTCCCGGTCCAGCGCGTAGAACCAGATGGCCCCCAGCCCGATCTTCCAGTTCAGCTCGTACGTGCCGGCGCGGGCGGTGGTGTTGCCGGTGATCAGTAGCAGCCCGGTGAACGGCTGCGCGCCGAAGCGGGAGCCGACCTGGATCGCGCTGCCCTCACGCACCGGGTCGGCGACCAGGTTGTGCGACACGGTGAGGTCGGTGCCGCCGTAGAGGGCGATGCCGTTGGCCAGCACCGGCGACTGCACGGTGTTGTGGTCGAACCGGTTGCGGGCGTTGCCGACCTTCTCCGACCACATGGCGAGCCCGTCGTCGCCGGTGTTGCGGACGAAGGTGTGCGCGACCAGCGAGTCGGTGACGCCGGTGTGGAAGTTGAGCCCGTCCGCGATCTGGTCGACGATGATCGTGTTGGTGATCCGCACGTTGCTCATCGGCCCGTCGAACCAGATGCCCACCTTCGTGTGGCGCAGGTGCAGGCCGTCGATGGTGGAGTCGCTCATCGCGCCGCCGATCGCGTTGACCTGGTCGGTGTCGATGCGCTCGCGCACGTCGCCCTCGATGGCGAAGCCGGAGAGGTGCACGTTGCGGCTGCCGCCCTCGGCGGCGCTCCTGCCGTAGAAGCCGACGCCGGTGTGCACCGAGCCGTCCGGCGCGGGCGTGGGCAGCGCGACCTCGCGTCCCTTGACGATCGTGTACCAGCTGCCGGCGCCCTCGATCGTCACGTCGTCGACGATGATGTGCCGGTTGACCTGGTACGTGCCGGGCGGCAGATAGACGGGCACGTCCGCCCGCCGGGCGAAGGCGATGGCCCGCTCCAGGGCGGGGGCGGAGTCGCGGCGGCCGGTCGGGTCGGCGCCGAAGGCCAGCACGTTCGCCGCGCGCAGCCGCACGCGTGGCGGGCCGACGAGCTCGGAGTCCAGCAGGTCGATCACCGTCCACGCCGCGTTGCTGCCGGCGGGGGCGGTGAGCCGGACCCGGTCACCCGCCCGGTACGTCCGGCCGAGCAGCAGCCGTTGCTCCTCGTAGAAGTGGCTGGGGCGGAACGGGGTGGGGATGCTCGGGTACGGCGTGGTGGCCGCCGGCACGCACGAGCATTCGGTGATCCACCAGTCCGGGTGCAGCAGGCCGGCGGTCGGGTCGTTGGAGAACGGGTACTGGTTGTAGAGCCAGGCGTACTGCGAGGTCAGGGTCATCGTCCGGACCCGCCGGTCGTTGACCGCCACGTCCAGCGGGGCGGTGATGCCGCCGCCCTGCGGGGCGTCGGGAATGCTGTAGCGCACGGTGATCGCGTTGGCCGCGCGGGGCAGGACGAACTCGACGTACCGGCCGGGGGTCAGCCGGACCGCGCGGCGGCCGGAGGCCTCGGCGGGCAGCGTGTAGGCGGTGCGGTCGGGGCCGATGACCTCGCCGTCCGTGGTCGCGTTCTCGGCCTCCTGTTCGACGAAGGCGACGTCGGCGCCGCGCCCGGCGACGAGTTGCGGGTCGAGGCCGGCCCTGGTCACCACCGGTGCGGTGCCGGCGGGCGGGGTGGCGGTGGCCGGGCCGGGCGCGCCGGCCAGGACGCCGAGGGTGGTCGCGAGCGCGACGGTGGCGGCGACCGCCGCCCGGGGCCCTCGCCGCGACGACGGTCCGGGCAGCGCAGATCTGCTCAGGGGCATGGCGTGACTCTTCTCGTGGTGGGACGGGTCCGGCCGCGCGGCCGGCAGTGACCGCCGCTACGCGGCGTACACCTCGAGCTGGGACAGCTGCGCCGCCGGCCAGCCGGTGTTGCCGGTGATGCGGATCCGCACGTACCGGCCGGGCGTCGCCGGGACGGCGATCGTCACCCGGTTGCCGGTGGCCGGATCGAAGACGTGGGCGGCGGACGCGACGGCGGTGCTCCAGGCGGTGCCGTCCGGGCTCGTCTCGACGGAGAGGGTCTGGGTGCGTCGCTGCCAGGCTGCGGCGGGCGGGAGCCGGAGCACGACCTGTCCGACGGGGACGGTCGTGCCGAGGTCGACCCGTACCCACTGCGGGAAGGCGTTGCCGGCGCTCTCCCAGTAGGTGTTCGCGTCGCCGTCGACGGTGTTGGCGCAGCCGTAGGCCTGCGCGTGGCTGCTCTCCGTCACGGGCCGGCCCCGGGCGAGGTCGGCCCCGGGTGCCGGCGCGGTGGTCGCCGACACGGCGGCGGAGGGCGCCGACGGCGTGCCGGCGCCGTCCACGGCGACGACCGTGAAGGTGTACGCGGTCTGGGGCGTCAGCCCGCCGACGGTGGCGGAGGTGCCCGGGACGGACGCCACGGTCTGCCCGTCGCGGCGCACCTGGTAGCCGGTGATGCCGTCGGGATCGGTCGACGCCGTCCAGGCCAGCGACACGCTCGTCGAGGTCCGGCCGGTCACCGTGAGGCCGCCCGGCGTGGTGGGCGGGGTGGGCGTCCCGGTCGCCGCGTACACCTTGACCTGGGCGAGCTGGGCCGCCGGCCAGCCGGTGTTGCCCGCGACGGTGACCCGGACGTGCCGGGCGGCGGTGGAGGGCACGGTGAGGGTCGCGGTGTTGCCGGTCGCCGGGTCGAACCGGACCCCGACCGGCCCGGCGACCGTCGTGAAGGTCGTGCCGTCGGTGCTGCCCTGCACCGTCACCGTCTGGGTGCGCGCCTCCCAGCCGCCGGGCACGGCGAGGGCGACCCGGGCCAGCGGGTGGCTCGCGCCCAGGTCGACCCGCCACCACTGGGGGAAGGCACCGTTGGCGGACTCCCAGTAGCTGTGCGGATCGGCGTCGACGGCGTTGCCGGCGGCGAACGCGCCGTTCTGGCTGCTCGCCGACGCCGGCCGGCCGGCCGCCAGGTCGCCCCCGGGCTGCGGGCCGCCGCCGGGGACGGGCGGCGTCGGCCGTACGGGGGTCAGGGCGAGCTGCCCCTTGAACATCCGGCCGCCGTCGGCGGTGATCCGCAGGTAGTAGTCGGCGGAGCAGGCGACGCCGTCCTCGTCCAGCGCCCGGATGCCCGCCCCGGCCGGCGTGCCCGCCTGCGTCTCGCTGGTCTTCGCGATCTGGTTGCCCTCGTTGTACTCGTCGAACATGGAGACGTAGAGGCCCTGCGCGCCCAGCCGGGTCATGTTGTAGAGGTGCCGCCAGTAGAAGTCGCCGTGGCGGCGGTGCCCGGCCGACAGGTCGCCCGGCATGACGCAGGGCTGGTAGTCGATGCCGTGCGCGGCGCAGTCGGCCAGGTCGGGGACGTTGACGTTGGTGTGGAACCAGTCGAGCCCGTCGAGGGTGCCGGTGCGGCCGACCATCCACGGCGAGAGCATGTGGAACGCGTGGTAGACCTCGGAGAAGCCCGGCCGGGAGTCGTTGACGCCCTGCCGCCAGTACGTCGGCACGCCGCCGATGACGTAGCAGCCCTGGGCCTTGAACCAGTTGACGACGTCGAGGCAGGCGGCCGGGGCGAAGGGGCGGCCGTCGTCGTTGAAGCCGAAGCCCCAGACGCAGACCACCGGCCGGCCGTTCTGCCGCGCGTACGCCGGGGAGGCGGTGTGCGCGGACATCCGGTCGAGCCAGTCCTGCTTGATCTGGGACTGCATCGCCGTCCAGCCGGTGACGTCGTACATGATGTAGAACTTGCGGCCGTGGCGTTCCGCCGCGCTCCGGACCTTGACCGTCATGGCGTCGCGCGTGGGCCCCTCGTCGCCGAACGGGTTGAACCGTTGCAGGGCGGCGGTGTCGCAGCCGTGCTCCTGCATCCAGCGGAAGTGGGTGTCGACGGTCTGCTGGTCGTAGGAGGAGAAGAGCTGCGCCGGCTGGCCGTTGCCGAGCGGCGGGTACGCGGTGGTGTAGCCGCGGGCGTACTCCCGCATGTCGGGCCAGGAGACGATCGTGGTGTTGGCCGGGGAGGGCGACTGGAACCGGTCGCGGCTCCAGTGCCACCAGCCGCCGATGGGCGCGCCGTCACCGGGGCAGCTGAACCAGCCCTGGTAGCCGACCGAGACCTTGCCGACGACGTCGCCCGGCGGGCTGGCCGCGTGCGCCGTGGCGCGCAGGGCCGAGACCAGGTCGGTGGGGGAGACGGCGGCGAGCGCCGAACCGGCGGCGAGGGATCCGATGAGTCTGCGACGGGACACCGCCATGGCCGTCTTCCTTCCGGTAGCGGAAAGGTATCGATGGCCATGGTGCAGTAGGCGACTCCACAATGCAAGAGCGAGACCCGGTAATGAAAGAACGCGACCGGGCGCGGAAATTTGTCAGATGGGGGCGGGTCGGGAACCCCTTCCGGCCCGCCCCCACCGCGGCGTCACTCCCTGAGCAGCGGCAGCACCCGGCGGCCGAGCAGGTCGACGCCACCGGCCGGGGTCAGCCCGTGCGGGGTGCCGAACTCCACCCGGGTGGCCCCGGCGTCGAACACCGCCGCGGCCTGCGCCGCGATGTGTTCGGGCGTGCCGGAGAAGGCGAACAGGTCGAGCAGGTCTCCGCCGACCAGGGCGCCGGCGAGGTCGTGCTCCTGGCGGGCGACGTGCTGCTGGATCCGCGCCAGCAACTCCGGGTCGATGTCGACGTTCGGGTCGAGGGCGGCGACCACGGCGAGGTACATGGCGACCTCGGTGCGGGCCACCCGGCGGGCCAGGGCGCCGTCCTCGTCCACCACGGTGACCGCACCGATCACGACGCCCACCTGGTCGCGCCCGGCGGGCGTGGCCTCGTCCAGCCAGGCGCGCATCGTCTTGGCCATCGCCGGGTTGGCCGACCCGCCGACCTTGATCTCGGAGGCGAACGCGGCGGCCGTCCGGGCGGTCTGCTGACCCCAGGTGCCCACCAGGACGGGCACGTCGGCGCGGACCGGGGCGTAGCGCAGCGCCGTGCCGGGTGCCACCGTGAACTCCCGGCCCTGGAAGCCGCCCTCGTCGCGGGAGAGCAGCAGCCGCACCACGTCGACCGCCTCGGTGATCCGGCGCAGCGGCCGGGCCTGCGGCACCCCGATCTGGTCGAGCCAGGTGCCCCGGGCCAGCCCGAGGTAGGCCCGCCCGTTCGACGCCAGGTCCAGGGCGGCGACCTGCCCGGCGATCTCCACCGGGTGCATGGTGAACGGGTTCAGGCAGGCCGACCCGAGCCGGATCCGCCGGGTGTGCCGCGCGGCCACCAGCAGCGGGAAGAACGGCGGCTGGTACATCAGGTCGCCGAAGACCGACAGCACGTCGAAGCCGTGCCCTTCGGCGAGTTCGGCCAGTGCGGCGTACTCGTCGGCGCTCTTGTCGGACTGCAGTCCGATGCCGACGAGTCGGCGTCCGTCGTCGGTGCTCACGTCAGGTCTCCAGTGGGAATCTGCCGCCGGGCGGTTCCCCGGCGCTCATCGGACCGCCTCCGCGTGGTGGTGCACGATCCGCCAGCCCCGCTCGTCGCGGCGTAGCACGTCGGTCACCCGGAAACAGTCGTCCGGCTGCCCGCCCGCGTACCGGGCCCGCAGGACGTAACGGACCAGGCCGGTGTCGTCCCACGACTCGACCCGGAACTGCTCGGGCGCGACCGAGGTCGGCGGCGCGGCCGGGCCCCGGTCCGCCGCCCGGCGGTCCCGCAGGTCGTCCAGGGCGGCCAGCCCGTCCAGCAGCTCGGGCGCGTCGGACTCCCAGATCGTCAGGTCGGGGTGCAGGCGGGCGTCGAACGCCGACCGGTCGCCCAACGACCGGTACATGTCGGTGATGGCGGCGGTGAGATCGTCAACGGTCATCGGGGCTCGCTTCCGGTCGGGGTGGACGGGGGTGACGGCGGATCAGGAGAGTTCGGCGAGGCGGGCACGCAGCGGATCCAGTCCCATCGGGCCGAGCCGCAGGGCGCGGTCGTGGAACCGCTTGCGGTCGAACCCCGCGCCCTCGCGCCGTTCGACCTCCCGGCGGGCCTGCTGCCAGAGCCGCGCCCCGACCTTGAAGGCCAGCGCCTGCGCCGGCCAGCCCAGGTACCGGTCGACCTCGAACCGCGCCGTCGCCGCGTCCAGCCCGGCGACGCGGACCAGGAAGTCCACGGCCAGCTCGGGGGTCCACCGGCGCGCGTCGGTGACGCCGTTCCCGGGCGGGATCGGCACGTCCAGGTGCAGGCCGAGGTCGATGACCACCCGCGCGGCGCGCCACATCTGCCCGTCGAGCATGCCGAGCCGCTCGGCGGGGCCCGCGTAGAGGCCGAGCTCGTCGGCGAGGCGTTCGGCGTAGTGCGCCCAGCCCTCGGCGTATCCGTGCACCTGGCACAGCGACCGCTGCCACGGGTGCAGCTCGGCGGTGGTGAGGGTGATCGCGTGCTGGAGGTGGTGCCCGGGCAGGCCCTCGTGGCAGAGCGTCCCGACGTGCCGCCACACCGGCACCGTCGACTCGCCGGGGGGCGTCGACCACCAGATCCCGCCCGGCCGCGTCAACCCGGCGTCGGGCGGGGTGTAGTACATGACGCCGGAGGCGGCGGGGCTGAGCCGGCACACCACCTGGCGGGTGGCGGCCGGGATGTCGAAGTTCGGGCCGTCCAGGGCGTCGGTGAGCTGTTCGGTGCGCTCGCGCAGCCACCGCTCCAGGTCGGGCCCGACCGGTACCCGGCCGGCGGGGTCGGCGTCCAGCGCGGCCCGCGCCGCCGCCACGTCCGGGTGACCGAGTTCGGCGGCGACCGCCCGCTGCTCGGCGGCGGTGCGGGCCAGCTCCGCCCAGCCGTACGCGTACAGCTCGTCCAGGTCGACGGTTGCCCCGAGGAAGCTGCGCGCGGTGACGGCGTACAGGTCGCGGCCGACGCCGTCGACGTCGGTGGCCCGGGGCGCCAGCTCGGTGCGCAGGAACGCGGCGAAGTCGGCGGTGGCGGCACTGGCCCGTTCCGCCCCGGCGGTCAGCTCGCCGGCCAGCGGCCCGCCCGGATGGCCGGCCACCAGCCGGCCGTAGAAGTCGTCGGCGGTGACCCAGGCGGTGCACTGGTCGGCGACCGCCAGCACCTGCCGGCGGGCGACCAGGTGCCCCCGCCGCGCCGACCAGCGCAGCGTCTCGGCGTACTGGCCGAGCGCCTCGGGCACCCGGCGCAAGTGCGCGGCGACGACCGCCCAGTCCTCGTCGGTGGCGCGCGGCAGGTTGTCGAAGACCTGCCGGACCAGGTGCACCGGCGTCGCCAGCGGGGCGAGCAGCCGGGTGGTGAAGCCCGCGTCGTAGAGGTCGACCTCGCTGGCCAGCCGGTCGCGCAGCGCGCCCGCGAGGGCCCGCTGCGCCGTGCCGTCGGCGTCGGCGCCGGCCGCCGCCGTGGCGGTGCCGCGCGCCAGCTCCGCGCGGGCGGCGAAGCCGTCGGGGGAGAGGTCCGCGAAGTGCGATCCGGGGGTACGGCCCGCCGCCTCGGCGGCCTCCGGGTCCAGCCCGGCGAGCGCGTCGAGGTACCCGTCGGCGACCTCGACGATGGTCGTCATCGGGCGACCCCGAGGCGGCAGTGGTCGTCCCGGTACCCGACGCCGCCCTTGAGCACCGTGTGCAGGGTGCGCAGCGCGGACACCGAGCGGGTGGGGTCGTCGCGCAGGACCAGCAGGTCGGCGTGCTTGCCCACCTCGACGCTGCCGAGCGTGTCGGCCTGGCCCAGCCACTGCGCGGGGCGGATGGTGGCGGACCTCAGCGCGTCGGCGACGGGCATCCCGGCGTCCACCATGAACTCCAGCTCGCGCACGGTCGCGGTCGTCTCGTCGTAGCCGGCGTGCGGCGGCATGTCGCTGCCCAGGGCGATCGGCACCCCGTTGCGGATGGCGTGCTGGAGGCTCTCCCAGTGCCGGGGCCCGGCGCCCAGGGCGCGGTCCATCAGCCAGCCCGGCACGCCGGCGTCGCGGAAGAACTGCTCGCAGCGGCTGACCACGATGGTCGGGACATACCAGACGCCCCGGTCGGCCATCAGCCGGGTCACCTCGTCGGTCAGCTCGTAGCCGTGCTCGACGCAGTCCAGCCCGAGTTCCACGGCGCGGCGCACCGACTCGGCGGGGCCGGCGTGCGCGGTGACCTTGCGGCCCCAGTCGTGGGCCACCCGGATCACCGCCGCCAGCTCGTCGTCGAGCAGCTGCGGGGTGTCGATCGACTCGAACTCGCCGGCGATGCCGCCGGAGATGCACACCTTGATCAGGTCGGCGCCGGCCCGGATCTGCTGCCGGGTGAGCCGGCGGAACCCGTCCGCCCCGTCGGCCTCCAGGGCGTCGGCTTCCCAGCCGTGCCCGCCGGTGCAGCAGAGGGCGTGCCCGGCGGTGAAGATCCGCGGGCCGTCCACCGCGCCGCGCTCGATGCCCTTGCGCAGGGCGAAGTCGGCGTACCGGCTCTCGCCGACGAGCCGGGCGGTGGTGACGCCGGAGTGCAGGGTCCGCCGCGCCGAGTCGGCCATCAGCAGCACCAGCTCGGCGAGGTTCGACCGGTGCACCTCGTCGCCGAAGTGGCCGGGCAGGCCGAGCGAGAGGTGCACGTGCATGTTGGTCAGGCCGGGCATGACGTGGTCGCCGCGCAGGTCGACCACCCGGGCGCCGCCGGCCTCGTCGAGGACGTCGTCGACCGGGCCGACCGCACGGATCGTGCCGTCGGCGCCGACCCAGATGCCCTGGTCGCGCTGGAGGTCGTCCCGCACGCCGTCGTAGAGCGCGAGGTTGACCAGGACTTGTTCGGTGGGGATGTGCATGCGGAGTCCTCTACGCGGCGGGCGCGGTGGTCGGCGCCACCGTCGGGTCGTTGAGCCAGCAGGCGGCGCTGCGGCCGCCGAGGTCGAGCGTGGGCGGCTGCTCGCCGCACGGCGCGAACGCGTGCGGGCAGCGCGGCCGGAACCGGCACCCGGTCGGCGCGTGCGCCGGGTCGGGCACCTCCCCGGCGAGCGTCCTGGGCAGCTGCGGGTGCGGGCCGATCTGCGGCACCGCGTCGATCAACGCCTGGCTGTACGGGTGCCGGGGCGAGCGCCACAGCTGGCGGGTGGGCGCGGTCTCCACGATCCGGCCCAGGTACATGACCGCCGTGACGTCGGCGATCTCGTGCACCAGGGACAGGTCGTGCGAGATGAACAGCATGCCCATGTCCAGGTCGCGGACCAGCCCGACGAGCAGGTTGACCACCTGCGCCTGGGACGAGGCGTCCAGCGCGGTGACCGGTTCGTCCGCGATGATCATCCGGGGCTCCGGCGCGAGCGCCCGCGCGATGGCGAGCCGCTGCCGCTGACCGCCGGAGAACTGGTGCGGGTACCGCTCCGCGGCCCCGGCCGGCATGCCGACCCGGTCCAGCAGGTCGGCGACCCTCGCCCGGCGGGCGGCGCCGGTCACCGTGTCCGGCACCCCGTCGAGGAGCTGGGCGCCGATGGTGCGCCGGGGGTTCAGCGACGCGTACGGGTTCTGGAAGACCATCTGGAGCCCCACCTGCGGCACCGGCCGGCGCCGCCAGCCGAGCGGGGTGACCGGGCGGCCGGCGAACCGGATCGCCCCGGCGCTCGGCGCGGCCAGCCCGACCGCCACCCGGGCCAGCGACGACTTGCCGCAGCCGGACTCGCCGACCAGGCCGACGATCTGGCCGGGCGCCACCTCGAGGCTCACCCCGGCCACGGCCCGCACCGGCCCCCGGCCGCGCGCCTTGTACTCGACCTCGACGTCGCTGATCTCGAGCAGGTTGCCCGAGCCGACGGGCTGGTTCATGCCGCCACCTCCAGGTGCGGACGGACCACGCAGGCCACCGACCGGTCGGCGCCGGCGGGGGAGAGCGGGGGCGGCGCGCTGCCGCAGGACGGCTCGGCGTACCCGCACCGGGGTTGGAACGGGCACCCGGGCGGCGCCTGCCCCGGCGCCGGCGGTCCGCCCGGGATGGGGCGCAGCGTGCCGACGGCCTGGGTGCCGTGCGGGCGGGCGCCGAGCAGCGCCGCCGTGTACGGGTGCCGCGGCGCGGTGAGCAGCGCCCCGGTGGGACCGGTCTCCACCACCCGCCCGGCGTAGAAGACGTATCCGCGGGTGGTGAGGGCGCTGAGCACGCCGAGGTCGTGGGTGATGAATGCGACGGCCAGCCCGGTCTCGGCGCGCAACTGGTCCAGCAGCGCCAGGATGCCGGCCTGCACCGTCACGTCGAGCGCGGTGGTGGGCTCGTCGGCGATCAGCAGCCGGGGGCGGGCGGCGAGGGCGATCGCGATGGCCGCCCGCTGCCGCATGCCGCCGGAGAACTGGTGCGGGTACGCCCGCACCGCCCGCTGCGGGTCGGGGATGCGGACCTGCTCGAGCAGCTCCACCGCCCGCCGGTCGGCCGCCCGCCGGTCCAGGCCCAGGTGGACCTGCATGTGTTCGGTGAGCTGCCGGCCGATCGTGAGCATCGGGTGCAGCGCGGCGGTGGGGTCCTGGAAGACCATCGCGATGCCGGCGCCACGCACCTTCTGCCAGCGTTTCGTGTCCAGGCCGAGCAGTTCGGTGCCGTCGAACCGGGCCGATCCGGTGACCTTGGCGCCGGCGGGCAGCAGCCCGAGCAGGGTCTGCGCGGTGAGGCTCTTGCCGCACCCGCTCTCCCCGGCGATGCCGACCATCTCGCCCTCGTCGACGGTGAACGACACGTCGTGCAGGATCGGCAGCGGCCCGGTGGGGCCGGGCAGGGTGACGGCCAGGGAGTCGACCTCGAGCAGAGGTGCCATTTCTCAACGTCCCTTCGCGTAGCGGGGGTCGATCCGGTCGCGCAGCGCGTCGCCGAGCACGTTGAAGGCCATCACCACGGTGAGGATGGCCAGACCGGGGAAGACGCTGACCCACCACATGGAGAGGTCCTGCGAGCCGAGCGCCACCATCGAGCCCCACTCGGCGGCCGGCGGGCGGGGGCCGAGGCCGAGGAAGGACAGCGCGGAGAGCAGCAGCACGGCGTTGCCCAGCTCCAGGGTGGCCAGCACGATCGCCGGGCCCACGCTGTTGGGCAGGACGTCGCGGCGCAGCGCGCGCATCGGCCCGACGCCGAGCAGCCGGGCGGCGCTGAGGTAGTCCTCGCCGCGCATGGTCAGCACGGCGCTGCGGATGACCCGGGCGTAGACGGGCCAGGAGACGATGACCAGCGCGAGGACGGCGTTGCGGGTGCTGGGCCCGAACGCGGCCGTGACCGCCATCGCCAGGATGATCTGCGGGAACGCGAAGACCAGGTCCGTCAGGCGCATCAGCGCCTCGTCGACGAACCGGCCCACGTAGCCGGCGACCAGGCCGAGCAGGCCGCCGATCAGCAGGGCGAGCGAGACGATGGCGAGCGCGAGCGGGATCGACAGGCGGGCGCCGTGGACCACCCGGCTGAACACGTCCCGGCCGAGGGAGTCGGTGCCGAACCAGTGCGTGCCGGACGGCGGCGCGTAGGCGTCGGGGCTCTGCGCCAGTGGGTCGAACGGCGCGACGAGCGGGGCGAGGAGCGCCGCCAGCAGCCACCCGCCGAGGATGACCAGGGCCACCACGGCGATCGGCTGGCGCCAGATGGGCCGCGCCGTCGAACGTCCCCGCAGCCGGCCGCCCAGGAAGCGGCGCCGGGTCAGCGCGGCGGTCGCCTTCGGGTCGGGCGCCACGGGATCGGGTGCGAGTGCGGTCATGACAGGCGGATCCTCGGGTCGATGAGCCCGTACAGCAGGTCGACGGTGAGGTTGACCAGCGTGTAGACCAGCGCCACGAAGAGGCTGACGCCGAGGATCGCGGGGAGGTCCAGCGCCGTCGCGCTGCGGTACGCGTACTGGCCGAGGCCCGGCCAGCCGAAGATGTTCTCCACCAGCACCGTGCCGGAGAGCAGCGAGGCGAAGGCCAGCCCGGAGACGGTGATCACCGGGACGAGGCCGGCCCGCAGCAGGTGCCGGCGGAACACCACCCGGGCGGGCAGGCCCTTGGCGTACGCGGCCCGGATGTAGTCCTGCTGGAGCACCTCCAGCATGGACGAGCGGACGAACCGGACGAGCATCGCCACGGTCAGGCTGGTCAGCACGAGCACCGGCAGGATCAGGTGCTGGGCGGCGTCCCAGGCGACGTCCCACTGGCCGGCGAGGGCGGCGTCGACCGTGTACATGCCGGTCACCGTGGGCGGCGGGCTGAAGTCGGTCGAGAGCCGTCCGCCGCTGGGCGCCAGACCGAGCTGGTAGAAGAAGACGTAGAGCACGACGAGCGACAGCCAGAACGGCGGGGTGGAGAGGCCGAGCAGAGCGCCGACGCGGATCAGCTGGTCGGTGACCCGACCGTTGCGCACGGCGGCGAGCATGCCGATCCCGGTGCCGATGAGCAGTGCCAGCACCATGGTGGGGATGGCCAGTTCCATGGTCGCCGGCACGTACTGCAACAGGTCGTCGGCCACGGTGCGGCCGGTCTGCTGGGAGATGCCGAGGTCACCCGTCAGCAGGTTGCCCAGGTACTGGAAGTACTGCACGTACAGCGGCTGGTCCAGGCCCCACTTCTCGCGGAACGCCGCCACCGTCGCGGGATCGTTGAGCGCCTGGTCGGAGAGGTTGGCCGTGACCGGGTCGCCGGGCACCACGGTGACCAGGCCGAACGTCACGATCGTGACGCCCAGCAGCAGGCCGGCGGTGATGGCCACCCGCTTGAGCAGGAAGACCAGCAGTGCCCGGTGCGGCCGGGGCCGGGACACGGTCGTGGTGACCGTGCCCGGCTCGGCGTCGTCGACTGTCGTCGTCATCGAGTGACTACCCCCGGCCCACCGCGGCGAGGTCGACCTGCCAACCGGCGGCGGTGTAGTCCGTGCCGGTCAGGTCGCCGCTCGCCACCACGGTGGAGGAGTTGCTGGCGAGGACGATGTAGGGCGAGGCGGCGTTCATCGCCCGCTGCCACTCCTGCATGGCGGCGGCCCGGGCGGCCAGGTCGAGGGTCTCGGTGACCTTCTTGCCGGCGGTCACGACGGCCGGGTCGGCCCGCTCCACCGTCCAGCCCGAGCGCAGCGCGGTGGCCTGACCGGGGGACATGTTGTTGATCAGCGAGTCGGCGACCGGGTAGTTCAGGCTCTGCGGGGTGAACCCGAGGGCCATCTTGCCCGTACGCATCTCGTCGAGGAAGGTGGTCAGCGGCTGCGGGGTCAGCTCCAGCTTGATGCCGGCCTCGGCGGCGTCGCCCTGCACCTTCGTCGCGACCGTGCCCAGGTCGACCCCCTTGTAGGTGATGGCCGGGTAGTTGAACTTGACCGTGGGGTTGGTCAGCCCCGCCTCGGTGAGCAACGCCTTGGCCTTCGCCACGTCACGCTTCGACTGCTCCTCGACGGGCAGCGCGCCCGGGTAGGCCGGGGCGACCAGGCCGGCGCCGGGGGCGGCGCCCTTGCCGTACAGCCCGGCGATGCCCTCGTAGTCGATGGCGGCACGCAGCGCCTGGTTGAACTTCGCGTTCGAGCTCACCGGGGAGACGGCCGGGTCGGCGTTGAGGAAGAGGAAGTAGACGGTGTCCTGCATGGCGGAGGTCTTCAGGCTGCCCGGCAGCCCCTCCAGCAGCTTGCCGGAGATGTCCAGCGCGATCTCGGAGCCGCCGGCCCGCTGCATGGTCAGCTTCTGGGTCTGCACGTCCATGTTGCGCAGCACGACGCGGCTGAACTCGGGCTTGTCGCCCCAGTAGTTGGGGTTGGCCTCCAGCACCACCTGCGCCGACGGGTCGTACGACTTGAGCACGTACGGGCCGCTGCCGACGGAGTTCGTGTCGAGGTACTGCTGCGCGGTGTCGCTCTTGGCGGCGTCGGCGGCGTCGGTCGCGCCGTGCTCCTTGGCGACCTTGGAGTTCACCACGCCGGTGGAGGGCATCGCGAGCACCACGGGGATGTTCGGGTCGGCGGTCGCCGAGGTGACCACCACGGTCCGCTCGTCGGTCTTGGCGAACGTGAGGCCGCTGACCATGACGGCCGGGCTGGCCTTGACGTTCTTCAGCCGGTTGAGGGAGAAGACCACGTCGTCGGCGGTCAGCGCGGTGCCGTCGGAGAACTTCACGCCCTCGCGCAGCTTGAAGGTGAAGGTCTTGGCGTCCGGCGACGCCTCGAACGACTCGGCCAGCGCCGGGACCGGCTTGCTCACGTGCGAGCCCTCGAAGGTCAGCAGGGTGTCGTAGAGCGAGTGCACGGCGGTGAGGCCGGTCGCCTCGTAGATCCGGCCGGGATCGAGGGTCTTGAGGACGAACGAGGTGTTGACGGTGAGGGTCTTGGCCGAACCGCCGTCACCGTTTCCTCCGCTGCCGCCCGCGCTGCACGCGGTGCTGGAGGCTATGGCCAGCGCCGCCAGAGCGATCGCTCCGACGCGGAGCCGGCGAGGGGACACCGACATGCTGTTCCTACCTTCGTATGGGGCCGGCCCGCGCGGGACGGGCTCTGAGGGCTGTCACACCCGGTGACGTCGGTGACGCCGCGGCCGGGTCGTTGGTGCAACCGTGGCGGCTTCGCGGGTCTGCGCCGTTGGGCCGTCATGGGGTTGGATGTACCCGGACGGGACTCGTGTCCGGTTCGTGCCTCAACGCCGCTTGTCTAGTAGCGCCAAACACGTTCACCTTGTGTTTGACCACCCTAGACAGCGGCGTATAGTCACGTCAAACATTTCTAGCCACACTGTTTCGGAACGAGGAAAGACGCATGCTCGGTGACCAGCTCCGCGACCTGCGCCAGCAGCACTCCTTCACGCTGCGCCAGCTCGCGGCGGCGGCCGACGTGTCGCCCGCCCTGCTCAGCCAGATCGAGAACGGCGCCACGGACCCCAGCCTGGCCACCCTGCGTAAGCTCGCCAAGGTCTTCGACACCTCCATCGCGGCGCTGTTCTCCGAGCCGGACGCCCCGCTGGTGCACATCAGCCGGCCCGGCTCGCGGTCCCGGCTCGCCGCGCCTCCCGGGCAGATCGCCTACGACCGGCTCACGCCGGGGCGGGGCGACCTGGAGGTGCTCGAAGCCGAGCTGGCGCCCGGCGACGCCAGCTCCACCGAACCGTGGGCGCACCCCTCCACCGAGTGCGCGATCGCCGTCACCGGCGAGGTCGTCGCCGAGATCGGCGGCGAGAACTACGTGCTGAAGACCGGCGAGGCGATCACCTTCGACTCCCGGCTGCCCCACCTCTACCGCAACGCCAGCGACCAGCGGGCCCGGCTCATCATCGCGGTCACCCCGCCGACCCCCTGACCCACCCGGCACGTCACCCGGCCCGCGTACGCGCACGTGGGCGGTACGACGCCGCCCGTCGAAAGGACCCGCAGTGGACCGTGACAGCGTCGAATGGTTCGGCTACCTCCCGGCCGTCACCACCCCGTTCACCGCCACGGGCGAGCTGGACCTCGCCGCCTGGCGCGGGCAACTGGACTGGCTCGCCGCCGAGCGGCTGCACGGGGTGATCGTCGGCGGCACCACGGGCGAGTGGTTCAGTCTCAGCGAACAGGAGCGGGCGGAGCTGTTCCGGGTGGCCGCCGAGCGGGTCGGCGACCGGCTCACCGTGCTCGGCGGCTGCAACGCGTACACCCCGGCGGAGGCCATCCGGCACGCCGAGGCCGCCCGGGCCGCCGGCCTGCACGGCATCCTGCTCACCCCGCCGCCGTACGTGGTGCCCACCCGGGCGGAGGTCGTGGCGTTCTACCGGGCCGTCTCCGAGGCCGTGGACATCCCGCTCTGCGTCTACAACTGGCCCCGCGGCACCGGCGTCGACCTGGACGCCGACCTGCTGCTGGAACTGAGCGCGCTGGACACCGTGGTGGCGGTCAAGAACTCCACCCCCGACTTCGGCGGCTTCGTCCGGAGCCTGGTGGCCCTGCGGCACCGGGTGCGCTACTTCGGCATCCCCACCAACGAGGTGGGCATCGAGCTGATGACCACGATCGGCGGCGACGGGCTGATGGGCGCCGGCGCCGTGCTGGGCGCCGACCACCCCGACTTCTTCCGCGCGCTGCGCGCCGGGGACCTCGACCGGGCCCGGATCCTGGGCGCCCGCGACCGCGTGATCATGGAGGACTGGTTCGGGCCCGACTACGGCGCCCGGTTCGGCAACGCCCAGGCGATCATGAAGTACGCGCTCACCCTGCGCGGCGTGCCGGCCGGCCACGTCCGTGCGCCGCTGCTCCCGCTGACCCCCGCCGAACAGGACCGCGTCCGGGCCACCATGACCCAGCTCGACCTGCTCCCGTGACTGCGTACGACACGGCGGTCGTCGGCGGCGGCCTGCTCGGCTGCGCGACCGCCTGGCACCTGGCCCGGGCCGGCAACCGCGTCCTGCTCGTCGAGAAGGACCAGGTCAACCGGCACGCCTCCGGGCAGAACGCGGGCAGCCTGCACTTCCAGCTGGAGTTCCGGATGGTCGAGCACGGCGACGACGCGGCCCGCGCGGCGGCCCGCGCGCTGCCGCTGCACCTGGACGCCGTGCGGGCCTGGGCGAGCATCGAGGACGAGCTCGGCGAGCGGTGCGGGGTGTCCCGCACCGGCGGGCTGATGCTCGCCGAGACCCCGGCGGAGATCGCCGTGCTGGACCGCAAGGCGTCCCTCGAACGCGAGTACGGCCTCGACGTCGCCGTGCTCTCCGGCCCGGAGCTGCGCCGGTTCGCGCCGTACCTGGCGGACACCGTGCTCGCCGCCGGCCACGTGCCCGGCGAGGGCAAGGCCAACCCCCGACTGGTCACCCCGGCGCTGGCCCGGGCCGCCGGCCGCCACGGTGCCGTGCTGCGCACCGGCTGCCGGGTCACCGGGCTGCACCGGCGCGGCCGGCACTGGGAGCTGCGCACCGGGACCGGCCCGGGGGACACCGCCGGGGAGACCCACCTGGCCGACACGGTCGTGCTCGCCGGCGGCGTCTGGACCGCCGAGCTGGCCGCGATGGCCGACGTCCGGCTGCCCGTCTTCCCGGTCGGGCTGACGATGAGCGCCACCGCCCGCAGCCGGCCGTTCCTGCCGCACCTGATCCAGCACGTCGGCCGGCGGCTGTCGATGAAGCAGACCGAGGACGGCAACGTGCTGATCGGCGGCGGCTGGCCGGCCAAGCTGGTCAGCCGCGCCGGACAGGTCGACCTGGAGACCAACCCGGAGCTGCGCTACGAGTCGCTGGTCGGCAACGCCGACGCCGCCCGGGTGGTCCCGGCGGTGTGGGACCTGCCGGTGATCCGGACGTGGACGGGCATGACCACGCTCACCCCGGACCACCTGCCGCTGCTCGGCGCGGTGCCGCGCCGGCCGGGACTGTACGTCGCCACCGGCGGCTCGGCCTTCACCCTCGGCCTCACCTACGCCCGGCTCCTCGCCGCCATGGTCGTCACCGGCGAGCCCGACCGTTCGGTCGAGGACTACTCACCCGCCCGCTTCGGAGCGCTGAACTTTGTCTGAACACCGCCCGCCGCAGCCCGCCGAGGCGCCGAGGCGCACCGCGATGGGCCGGCCCGCGCCGGTCACCATCGAGGTGGACGGGCGGCCGGTGCCCGCCCACCCGGGCGAGTCGCTGGCCACCGCGCTGCTGGCCGCCGGGGAGCGGGCCGTCGGCACCACGCGCGGCGGCGCCCGCCGGGGGCCCTACTGCAACATGGGCGTCTGCTTCGAGTGCGTCGTCACGGTGGACGACGTGCCCTGCCAGCGGTCCTGCCTGATCCGGGTACGGGCCGACATGCGGGTCCGCACGGCGGTGCCCCGGTGAGCGCGCCCGACGTGGTGGTGGTCGGCGCCGGCCCGGCCGGGCTGGCCGCCGCCGCCACCCTCGGCCGGCACGGCGCCGCCGTCACCGTCATCGACGAGCAGGAGCAGCCGGGCGGGCAGATCTACCGCCGGCCGCCGGCCGGGTTCACCCCGCCGGCCGCGCCGTCCGCCGCCGGTCGGGCCCTGCTCGCCGAGGCCACCGCGGCGCCCGGCGTCGGGTGGCTCGCCGACACCACGGTGTGGGGCGTCCTCGGCACCCGTGCCGGCCTCGACGGGTACGCGGGCGAGCAGCCCCCGCCGGGGCGCTACCGGGTCGCCACGCACGGCCCGACCGGGGTCCGCCTGCTCGAACCCCGGGCGGTGCTGCTCACCGCCGGCGCCTACGACCTGCCGGTGCCGTTTCCCGGCTGGACCCTGCCGGGAGTGCTCACGGCGGGCGGTGTGCAGACGTTCGTCAAGGCGCAGGGCCTGCTGCCGGGCGGCCGGTTCGTGCTGGCCGGGGGCCACCCACTGCTGCTGGTGGTGGCCGCCCAGCTGGTGCGCGCCGGTGCCCGGGTGGTCGAGGTCGCGCTGGTCCAACGCCGCCGCGACCTGCTGCCCGGTCCGGCCGGGCTGACCGCCGTGGCGGGCGCGGGCGGCAAGATCGCCGAGGGCGTCGGGGCGCTGCGCGTGCTGCGCCGGGCGGAGGTGCCGGTCCGGTTCGCCACCGTCGTCCGCCGCGCCGACGGCGACCCGGACCTGAGCGCGGTGACCCTCGCCGAGGTCGGCCCCACGGGGCGGCCGGTGCCCGGGACCGACCGGGAGGTGCCCTGCGACGTGCTGGCGCTGGGCTACGGCTTCGTCCCCTCCGTCGAGCTGGCCCGGCAGGCCGGCTGCGCGGTGACCTGGGACTCGCCCGCGGGCGGCTGGGTGGTCGGGCACGACGAGTGGTTGCGCACCTCGGTGCCCCGGATCGCGGTCGCCGGCGAGCTGACCGGCGTCGCGGGTGCCGAGCAGGCGGCGGTCGAGGGCCGGCTGGCCGCCCTGGGCGTGCTGCGCGACCTGGGGCTGCTCGACGAGCACCGGGCCACCGCGCTGGCCGACCCGGTGCGCCGGGAACTGCGCCGCCGGCGACGTTTCGTCACCCAGGTGCTCGACCGCTTCGCGCCGGACCGGGCGGCCCTGGGCAGCCTGGTCACCGACGACACCGTGCTCTGCCGCTGTGAGGAGGTGCGGGCCGGTGACGTGCGCCGGGCGGTGGCGGACAACCCGCACCTGGGCACCGCGAACGCGGTCAAGCTGGTGACCCGCGCCGGGATGGGCCTGTGCCAGGGCCGGTCCTGCCAGCCGGGCCTCTGCCAGTTCATCTGCTCGCTGACCGGCCGGGCGCCGGAGGAGGTCGGGGCGTTCACCGCGCAGGCGCCGGTCAAGCCCGTCCCCCTGCGCGCCCTCGCGGTCGGCGACGCGCCGCCCGACGCACCCTGACCGACGATCCGGCGATGTCGACGCTGTTGCGCAGCGTCTTCGACCGGATGCCGGCGTCGGCGCCGGCGGTCCGGGCCGCCGAGGTCCCGATGCCGGGTACCAGCCCGCGCCCGCGATTAGCGTCCACGATGGAGTAGCGGCGCTCAGAGCCAACCCGAGCGGCGGAAGAGGCGGTGCAGGGCGAACGCGGTCAGCGCCATCAGGCCGAGCACGGTGGGATAGCCGTAGCGCCAGTGCAGCTCCGGCATGGTGGTGAAGTTCATGCCGTAGATCCCGGCGATGCCGGTCTGGGTGGCGGCGATGGCGGCCCACGCGGCGATCTTGCGCATGTCGTTGTTCTGTTCCACCGCGAGCTGCGCCAACCGGGACTGCACGATCGAGTTCAGCAGGTCGTCGTAGGCGGCGACCCGGTCCACCGCCCGGGTCAGCCGGGCGTCCACGTCGACGAACCACCGGTGCAGGCCGCGCGGCGGGTTGTCGGGCCGCTGGTCGAGCAGGGAGCGCAGCGGCGCCTGGAGGGGCTGCACCGCCCGCTTGAACTCGACCACCTCCCGCTTGAGCTGGTAGATGTGCTGGATGTCGGCCGAGCGGTCGCGGGCGAACACCGACTCCTCGACGCGTTCCAGGTCCCGCTCGACGTGCCCCGCGACCTCCAGGTAGAGGTCGACCATCCGGTCGCAGACCGCGTACGCGACCGCCCACGGGCCCTGCGCGAGCACCGCGGGGCGCTGCTCGACGTCGGCACGCACGCAGGTGAGCGCGCCCGCGGCGCCGTGCCGCACCGTGACGGCGAAGCGGTCGCCGACCAGCACCATCACGTCGCCGGTGTCGACCACCTCGGAGGTGTCGGTCAGCTCGGCATGCTCGACGTAACGGGCGGTGCGCAGGACCAGCAGGGTCACGTCGCCCTCGCGGCGCACCGTGGGGCGGTGGCCGTCGGCGAGGGCCTGCTCGACGGTGAGGTCGTCGAGCCCGAACGTGCGGCCGACGGCCGCCATCACCACCGGATCGGGCTCGTGCAGACCCAGCCAGACGAAGGTGTCGCGGCCGCGACGGCTGCGGGCGTACGCGTCGGCGTAGTGCGGCCGGCCGGGCTCGCGCCGCCCGCCGACGTAGACGGCACAGTCGACCACGGCGTCGGGATTGGCGCGACGGGGCTCCGGCGCGCGCTGCCCGGGCAGCGGTCGGCCGAGCAGCCGGTCGAACACGGCCGACAGCCTGACCCGTTCCCTCGCCAGCCGATCCACCCGTCCCCCTCCGCCGCGCCGGCATCCGCGCGGACACCGTACTCGGGTCCGGCGGCTCCGGGGGGTCACGGCACCCGGGTGGCGAAGACGATGACGTTGTCGACGTAGTTGCCGGTGTCCCGGTCGAACCGGCCGCCGCAGGTGATCAGCCGCAGGCCGGTCGCGTCGCTGGGCCCGTAGACCAGGTCGGTGGGGAAGCGGTCCTTCGGGTACGACCCGACGCCGTCGACGGCGAAGGTGGCGACGCTGGCGTCGGCGCGGGTGATCCGCACGGTGTCGCCGGGGCGCAGCCGGCCGAGGTCGAAGAAGACGGCGGGGCCGGCGGCGGAGTCGACGTGCCCGACGAGCACGGCGTTGCCGGTCTCGCCGGGGCTGACGCCGTGCCGGTACCAGCCGGCCAGGGTGGGCCGGTCCAGCGGCGGCACCTCCAGGTGCCCGTCGGCGTCGGCGCCCACGGGGACGATCCGTGCCCGCACGTCGATGGCCGGAATCCGTACGTCGACCGGCGCGGCCCGGCGCAGCGGCGGCACCGGCGGCGCGGAGCGGGCCGGTGCGGGGGCGTCGGCGGCCTCCGGCCGGGGCGGGCGGGGCGGGGTCGTCGCCAGCCCGGCGGCGACCAGGCCGAGCCCGGTCGTGGCGAGCAGGACGACGACCGTGACCGCCCAGCCGGGCCTGCGCCAGGACACGATCCCACCTCCGTACGCGTGCGCCCGGGTGCCCGCTCCGGTGGGTTCACCGGTGCGGGCACCCGTTGCAGGGATGGACGGCTTGCAGGAGTGGACGGCACGGGGCCGTCGGTCAGAGCGTGGCCGCCGCCATGTGGCGCCGGCGGCGGGCCAGGACCAGGGCGCCGCCCGCGGCGGAGCCGAGCAGGGCACCGCCGGCCGCCAACGCGCCGGTCCCGTCGGTGCCGCCGCGCCCGCCGGCCTGGGCCCCGCCGATCGGGGTGACGGTGAACGTGGCGCTGCCGGCCGCGCTGCCGTCGCCGCAGGTCGCGGTCACGGTGTAGGTGCCCAGGGTGAAGCCGGCGGTGAAGAGTTCGGCGCTCAGCCCGCCGCCGGCCGCCGCGGTGGTGGACCGGACGTTCTGGTCGCGGTCGGGGCCGGTGACGCGGAAGATCGCGTCGCCGGACTTCGGGTTGCAGGTCGTCGCGGTGAGCACGACCGTCCCGCCGACCGGCGTGGTGGCCGGTGACACGACGGTGTCGGCCAGCGCCGCGCCGGGGAGCAGGAGCGTGCCGAGACCCACGCCGAGCGCCGCCGATACGAGAACTGTCTTTGCCTTCATACGCGTCTTCCCTCACTTTTCGTCCGCTGACTGCGTGGGACGTCGTTCGGGTGGCCAACTCCGTGACTAGCACCGGTGTGACCAACCCTAGGAGGGTTGGGCCCCCGATCCGGTGAAAATGAGAAATCCTCGTTGCCGTCACGTGTCCACCCGGGAGGCGGAGGGAGCAGCGGAAATGCCGGCACGGCCCACCCGCGAGGGTTGGCCGTGCCGATGTCACCGGGGGTCGTGCTGTCGCGGCTGGGCCGTCCCGGCCCCACTCGGGAACGGTGCCCCTGCGGCGGGCCGTACGCGTCCGGCCCGCCGCGTTGGCCCGGTCCTGGCCGGTTTGCCCCGGGCGACCGCCTGTCCAGCCGGGTCGCCGCGTCCACCCCTCAGGGGGCGGCGGGGGGCGGTCAGGCCGGGCGGCCGGCGTCGTCGCGCAGCAGCCCCACCAGCGCGGAGAGGCCCTCCTCGCCGTGGCCCCGGGCGACCGCCTCGTCCAGCAGGTCCCGTACCGGTCGCATCAGCCCGGCGTCGACCCCCAGGTCCCGGCAGGCCGCCAGCAGGTTGCCGAAGCTGGCGGCCTGCATCCGCAGGGAGGACCCGTCGGCGTCGTGCTCGCCCGAGTCGACGGCCGCCGCCATGGCGGGCAGCTCCCCGAGCATGGCGGTCAGCCACCCGGCCACCATCGGCGCGAACCGACCCGCCGGCGTGCCGGCCGCGCGGACCATCGCCGAGGCGTGCAGGAACCCACCGAACATGCCGTACATGGCGGCGAGCAGGGCCAGGTCGTGCACCGCCGCCCGACCGGGATCGGCGCCGAGCCAGTGGACGTCGCCGAACGCCGCGAGGGTGTCCCGCCAGTCGAGGAAGGCGTCCTCCGCGCCGCTGTAGAGCACGAACGCGCCGGGCTGGCCGATCATGAACGGAACGGCCATGATGCCGCCGTCGACGTACCTTGCGCCCCGCGCGGTCACCCATTCCGCGAGCCGGTGGGCCTGCGCGGGGGTGCCGTTGGTCAGGTTCACCACCGTCCGCCCGGCCAGGGCCGGCGCCGCCCGCTCGAGCACCCGACGGGTGACGTCGTCGTCGAGCAGGCACACCACGACCAGGTCGCCCGCCGCGACCGCCTCGGCGGCGGAGCCCGCCACGTCCGCTCCCGCCCCGGCCAGCGCGGCGGAGCGCTCCGGCGACCGGTTCCACACGGTCGTGGGGCTGCCGGCGGCCAGCAGCGCGCCGGCCAGGGCCCTGCCCATCGCGCCGAGCCCGAGCACGGCGACGGGCCGGTGGCGTGGGGCGCTCACGCGGTCGTCTCCGCGTACACCCGGACCAGCCGGGAGAAGTCGTCGGCACCGTACCCGGCGTCCACCGCGCGGGCGGCGACGGCGTTGGCCGCCCGGAGCGTGCCGGTGTCGATGCCGTGCCCCTCGGCCGCCTCGACGATGTGCGCCATGGTGGCGGCGGCGGAGGCGATGGTGGAGACGTCGGCGGCGTGGTTCCCGACGTCGATCCGCCCGGCCAGGTCGTCGACGAGGTCGGGCAGCAGGCCCGAGATCCCCTTGGCGTACGGCGTGAACTCGGTCGCCGTGATCCCCTCCGCCCGGGCCAGGGCGAAGGCGTGCGCGATGCCGCTCATCGCGGTCCAGAACACGTCGAGCAGCGCCACGTCGTGGGCGGCGGCACGAGCCGGGTCCGGGCCCAGCCAGTCGGCTGAGCCGCCCAGGCTCCGCAGGGTGTCCCGCTGGGCGTGCCAGACCCGTTCGGGCCCGCTGTAGAGCACCAGCGCCTCGGACCCGCCGATGGTGGGGGCCGGGGTCATGATCGCGCCGTCGAGGTAGTCGACGCCCTGCCTGGCTGCCCAGGCCGCCATCGCCCGGGCCCGCTGCGGGGTGTCGGCGGTCAGGTTCACCAGGGTGCGCCCGGCGAGGGCTTCGACCGAGGGCTCGACGACGGCGCGGACGGCGGCGTAGTCGATGACGCAGGCGAGCACCAGCGGGCTCGTGCGGACGGCCTCCGCCACGGTCGGCGCCCGGCGGGCGCCACGTGCGACGAGCGGGTCGGCCCGGGCGGCCGTGCGGTTCCAGACGGTGGTCCGGTGGCCGGCGGCCAGCAGCGCGCCGGCGAGGGCTTGGCCCATCGGCCCGAGGCCCAGCACGGTCACCGGGGACAGGTCGCGGTCGGTCACGGAAGTGCTCCTTCGTGGCTGGGATGGCTCGGCCCTTGCGCGTGCCGCCGGGCCGGTCCCATCCTGTTTCCGTACGCGCGAAGCATCAAGTACCGACTATTTTCTCAGGTACTTACCTTTTGGTAAGTGAGAGCGGGGCGACGTGAAGAAGCGGACCTACACGTGCGGGCTCGACGCCGCGATCGACGTCGTGGGCGGCAAGTGGAAGGCGTTGATCCTGTGGGAGCTGGACGGGGGCCCCCGCCGCTTCGCCGAGGTGCGCCGGGGGATCACCGGGATCAGCGAGAAGATGCTGATCCAGCAACTGCGCGAGATGGAGGCGTACGGCCTCGTGCACCGAGAGGTCTACCGGCAGGTCCCGCCCAAGGTGGAATACTCGCTGACCGACTTCGGCCGGTCCCTGAACGAGGCGCTGATGCCGCTCGGCGACTGGGGCGAGCGGAACATGGCGACCATCGAGGCCATCCCCCGGGACTGACCGGCCGGCGCGAATCCGCGTGCCCCGGCGGCTGCCCGGCGCAAAGGGTCGCGCGGTGACGGAGATCAGGACGAGCGGCTGCTGCTTCGCGACTGGCGGGAGACCGACCTCTCGCTCAGGGCCGGGCCGCCGTTCGCTCCGGCGCCCCCCGGAACTGCCGGTCGACGACGGCCAGCAGGGCGGCGTGCGTCTCCGCGTCCGCCGCCACGATGAGACCGCCCACGCCGGTGTGCGGGGGCTGCCCCCGCAGCCCGGTCACCACGCACCCGGCCGCCTGGCACAGGGCGATACCGCCGGCGAAGTGCACGCTGTCGCGGAGGTCCCCGTCGGTGACGTACGCGGCCCGTCGACCGGCGGCGACCCACGCGACGGCCAGCGTGGTGGAGAGCACCCGTGGCCCGAACCGCGCGGCGAACTCCGTGTCCGCGAGCATCCCGGTCGCCCGGAACGCGGGGGCGTTCGGGAACGGCGGGTCGAGGTTGACGTCCACCAGCCGGGAGCCGGCCGACGGCGCGAGGGGCTCGTCGACGCCGTCTCGGCGGATCTGGGCCGCCCCGCCGTCCCCGAACCAGAACACCTCCCCGGCGAACGGGTCCGCGACCGCGGCGGCGGTGACCTCCGGACCGGTGCGCAGCGCCACGTTCACCGCGACCAGCGGAGTCCGCGCCGCGTAGTTCAGCGTGCCGCACAGCGGGTCGACCAGCCAGACCCGGTCCGCCGACCGGGAACCGGTGTGCCCGCTCTCCTCGCCCAGCACGGCGTCGTGCGGCCGGGCGCGGCGCAGCACGTCGAGGACGGCCCGCTCCGACTCGAGGTCGGCCGCGGTGGCGAAGTCACCGGGCGACTTGTCGAACCGTTCCAGCGGCCCGCCGAACCGGGCCCGGACGACCGCCGCGCCCGCCTCCGCCGCGACGATGGCCAGTTCCGGATCGGTGAGTGTCATGGCCGCACGGTACCCCCGGCCCGGCGGAACGGCGGCGCACCCGGTGCTCAGCCGCGACGGTCGGGATCGGTCACCCAGCCGGCGAGCAGCACCAGCCCGGTGGGCCGGTGCACGGCGAGGAAGCCGAAGGGCCGGTCGACGTCGAAACGTACCCGCCGCCTGCGGGCGGTGAGCCGCGGGCGGGCGGAACCCGCCCGCGTGGCGACGGCGGTGACCACGGCGGCGCGGAAACCCGTCGCGCTGAAGGTGGCCGTGGCGCTCTGCCGCGCCTGCGAGACCGCCAGGAGCCGGGAGATGCCGGGAAAGTGGTCGCCGTCGCCGGCCGCAGTGGACAGGCCGAACAGCGCGGCCCGCTCCAGCAGGTCGTGGTCGGCGGAGGCGGTGAAGGCCACGGTGCAGACGAGCAGCTCCGGCCGGTCGTCGAGGGCGTCGACGACCTGCTCGTCGACGCCGGGGCCGGCGGCGATCGGCAGCGCGGCCGGCGCCTCGAGCGCGCCGACGGCGGCCGGCAGCACCTCCGCCGCCCCGTGCTGCGGCGCGCCCAGGGCGAGCACCACGTCAACGTCCTCGGCACCCCGCACGGTCAGCAGGCTGAGCGGGCCGGCGGGGGTGTCGACGGCCCGCAGCGCGTCGAGGTCGTAGCTCGTCCGGCTCAGCCCGACGAGCCGGCGACCGTGCCACGGCCCGGCGGACGGCTGACACCAGGCGTCGCGGAACGCCGTGGCCCACTCGGTGCGCAGCGACAGCGCGCTGGCCAGCACCATGGCGGTCGCCGGGGTGACCCGCACCGGCATCCGGGGGACCAGGCCGTCGGTGTGGGTCGCGGCCCAGTCGTCGAGGGCCCGCTGGTCGTGCGCCGGATCGCCGGTCAGCTCCCCGCGCATGACCGCCGGCACCTCCCGCAACCACCGGTCGGCCAGCGGCAGGTCCCGCCGCGCCCAGGCGGCGAGCGCGAGCCGGGTGGTGGGGGAGCGGTCCAGGTCGAACCGGGCCGGTTCCGGCGCGACCGCGAGCAGCTCGTCGCGGACCGGACCGGTGGCGTAGCGGGCGAGCAGCGCCAGCAGCGGATAGACGCCGGCGCCGGAGACGACCGTCTGCCCGTTGTCCACCGTGGCCGCCCAACGGGCGGTGAGCGCGTTGGCGGCGGTGATGCTCATCGGCGGGCGTCCTCCCGGTTGCGCGGTGGCCGTCGCCCGGGGGCGACCGCTGGCACCCTACCGCCGTCCGGCGACCGGCCGACGCCCCCGACCCGGGCCGGTCGGTGCCCGGGCGCCCCCGGTGGTGTGGCAGCGTGGTCGGCGTGAACACCTCCGCGCCGCTGGACGTCGACCTGGCGCTGGTCGGCGGCGGCGGCGCCGCGTCGCTGGTCCTCGCCGCCCTGGACCGGCACGGCGTGCGGGACCTCCGGGTCGCCGTCGTCGACCCGGTCCACCGGCGCGGCCAGGACCGGACCTGGGCGTTCTGGGACCGTCCCGGCAGCGACCTGGACCCGCTGCTGGCCGCGAGCTGGGACCAGGTCGAGGTGGCGACGCCCGACGGCCGCCGCGTCCTCGACCTGGCCCCCCTGCGGTACGCCATGCTGCGCTCCGGCCCGGTCTACGCCCGGGCTGCCGAGGCCGAGCGGCGGCTCGGCGTGCGACGGATCGTCGCGCCCGTCGACGCCCTGCACGACGACGGCGGGCACGTCACGGTGCGCGCCGGCGGCGCCGGGCCGGCCGTCCGCGCGTCCTGGGTGCTGGACTCCCGGCCCCGGCCGCCCCGGCGACCCGGGCGCACCAACTGGCTCCAGCACTTCCGGGGCTGGTGGCTGGAGTCCGCCGTGCCGGTCTTCGACCCGGCCCGGGCCGTCCTGATGGACTTCCGCACCCCGCAGCCCGCCCGGGGCGTGTCGTTCGGGTACGTCCTGCCGGTCAGCGACCGGTACGCCCTGGTGGAGTACACGGAGTTCGGCCCCGACCTGCTCACCGACGCCGGCTACGACGCGGCGCTGGCCGGCTACCGGGACCTGCTCGGCCTCGACCCGACCCGGTTGACCGTCCGCGAGGTGGAGAACGGGGTGATCCCGATGACCGACGGCCCGTTCGAGGCCCGACCCTCGCCCCGGGTGGTCCGCCTCGGCACGGCCGGCGGCGCCACCCGACCCTCCACCGGCTTCACCTTCTCCGCCATGCACCGCCAGGCCGAGCAGGTCGCCCGGGCCCTCGCGGCCGGCCGCCCGCCGGTGCCCGCTCCCGCGTACCCCCGTCGGCACCGCTGGATGGACGCGGTCGCCCTCCGGGCGCTGGACGCCGGTGGCGTCGGCGGGCCCGACTTCTTCGGCCGGCTCTTCGACCGCAATCCCGCCGAGCGGGTGCTGCGGTTCCTCGACGGCGTGACCACCCCGGCGGAGGAGGTGGCGCTGATGGGCACCACCCGGCTGCGGCCGATGATCACCGCCACCGCCGGCGACGTCGTGGCCCGGCTCCGCGACCGCGTCGACCCGACCCGGCGGGCGGCGACCTGGACGGTCCCGCGACCGGTGATCGGCGACCGGGCCGACGCCGACGGCTGAGCCGCCTCAGCCGGCGCGGTGGAAGGTCGGGGAGGTCGTCCCCGCCGCGCCGCCGCCCGACGGCGGGGGAGGCGGTGCGGATTCGGTAGGTTGCCGGCATGGTGGACGAGACGGCCGGCAGGGTCGTGCAGATCTGGACCGACGGCGCGTGCAGCGGCAATCCCGGCCCCGGCGGGTGGGGCGTGGTGCTGCGCTACGGCGCGCACGAGCGGGAACTGTGCGGCGGCGAGGCGACCCCGACCACCAACAACCGGATGGAGCTGATGGCGGCCATCCAGGCCCTGGAGAGCCTGACCCGGTCGGTCACCGTCGAGCTGCACACCGACAGCACGTACGTGCGCAACGGCATCACCAGCTGGCTGGCCTCGTGGAAGCGCAACGGCTGGCGGACCGCCGCGAAGCAGCCGGTCAAGAACGCCGACCTGTGGCAGCGGTTGGAGGCCGCGTGCGCCCGGCACGAGGTCACCTGGCTGTGGGTGAAGGGGCACAACGGCCACCCGGAGAACGAGCGCGCCGACGCGCTGGCCAACCGGGGCATGACCGAGGCCCGCGCGTCGGCGGTGCCCGCCGGCCGCTGATCGGGCCGGCGGGCTGACGCTCAGGTCACTCGGTGCGGCTCGGGTCGGTGGTGCCGGAGACGGCGTCCACGTCGTAGCCGGCGCGGCTGACCTCCCGGGCCGACCGCCGGTCCTCGGCGGGCAGGTCGGCGAAGTCGTCGCCGGTGTCGTCGGTGCTGCGCAGGGACTCGCCCGGCGGACGCAGCGACGCCTGCATGGCGGTGGCGCCGTCCGGCTCGTCGGTGGCGGCCCGGTCGGTACGGTTCTGATCGGTCATGCCGCTCTCCTGCCCCCGTGGCTTGCCCGCAAACGTGCCCCACGGTGCTCAGCGGGTCGCGTCCGGGTGGTCTGCCCGCAACCGTGCCCCATGGTGCTCAGTGGGCCGCGTCCGGGTGGCCCGGCATGCCGGACCCGCCGCTGGAGCTGCCCGACGCGCCGCCCGCCATGCCCGACCCGTCGTCCTCGGTGACGATGTCGGGCTTCGTCGTCGTGTCGTCCGGCGCCGGGACGTCGGTGTCCGCCTCGACCTGCACCAGCCGGGCCTGGCCGGCCTCGTCCTCGGCGTGCGCCGGATCAACCGGCAGCTCCCCGTCGCGCGCCCGATACCCCACCACTGCCTCCCCGTGCCGTCGCACCGACGCGTTCCGCCGATGCCGTGTCCGCCCCCGGCTACCCGCACCCCCCCACCCAAAACCCGCCCGCCTCCAACCCCGCACCGCGCCCCGCCCCGCCTGCCCCACGCCCCGCCTGCCCGCGCCGCGCCGTCCCGCCCCGCGCCATCCCACGCCGTCCCGCGCCGCCCGCCCCGGTGGGGCGATCATGCAGTTGTGGTGCCCGTTGTGGGCGGATTGCTGCCGGTACGCGCAGCACCACAACTGCATGATCGCGAAGAGCGAGGGGTGGGAGCGGGGGTGGGAGGTGCCGGGTCAGGGAGCCAGAGGGGCCGGGCGGGGTGGTGCGGGAGCGGGCGGGAGGTGCGGGTCAGGGAGCCAGAGGGGTGGGGCGGGGCGCGGGGAGCGCGGAGGTGGGGTGGGTGGGGAGCGTGGGGGTGGGTGGGAGGGAGGGGAGCGCGGGGGTGGGGGTCAGCGGGGGCGTGGTGGGCGGGTGGCGCGGGTGGCGCGGGTGGAGGAGCGGGGTGGGCGGGGCAGCGGGGTGAGCGACAGCGGTGACCAGTGCCCGGGGCGCGTCCGGGCGGGCGGCAGGGCCGTGTGCCGGTCGCCCCGGGCCGCGTCGAGCTGGGACTGGTGCAGGAACAGGGCGCCCGAGAGGTCCGCGCCGCGCAGGTCGGCCCCGCGCAGGTCGGCGCCGGTGAGGTCGGCCAGGCCGAGGTCGACGCCGCGCAGGTCGGCGCCGATCAGCAGCGCCCCGCGCAGGTTCGCCCGGCGCAGGTCGGTACGGCGCAGGTCGACGCCGAACAGGTGGACGCCCCGCCGGTCCACGCCGGGCCGGCCGCCCCTGGCCCGGGCCGCGTCGCCGGCGCGGGACAGGAGCGGGTTGACCCGCCCCCGGTACGCGTCCACGTCGAGGCCCAACAGCGTGTCGGCGGGCTCCCGGGTCAGCCGCCCGGTCTCGTCGAGCGCGACGGACAACTCGTCACGCAGCGGCTGCGGTGGGCGCGTCGCGAGCGCCTCGGTCAGATACCAGAGCAGCTCGTGCAGGGGCCGCATCACCGCGAACGTGTCGAACATGCGCGCCGCGGTCTCCGGGGCGTCGCGCCAGTCCCGCCCGCCGAAGGTGGCCTGGGCCACCCGCTGCCCGGCGCCGAAGCAGTCGAAGACGGTGCAGCCGGGGAAACCCCGGTCGCGCAGGTCGGCGTGGATGCCGCAGCGCGAGTCGGCCCGCAGGTTGGGGCAGGGCCGCCCGGCGGGCTTGTCGATGGCGAAGTCGGCGGACGCGGCGAAGGCCGGCGCGACGCAACAGAGCCCGAAGCACCGGGCGCAGTCGGCGCGCAGTCCGTCCGCCGGCGACGTCGCCCCGGGAGTTTCCGACACGCTGACCGTTCTCCTGCCGATCGGGGGGATCCCGCCGGCGGCCTCGCGGGCGGAGGCTCCCATTGTCCCGCCGCCGCGCCGGTCACCGGGCCCCGGGGTGCCGAGCTGTGCGCGCCCGGCGGGTGGGGCCGCGCCCGGGGTGCCGAGCTGTGCGCGCCCGGCGGGTGGGGCCGCGCCCGGGGTGCCGAGCTGTGCGCGCCCGGCGGGTGGGGCCGCGCCGGGGCGTCCCGGCGCGGCGCCGCCTCACCCCCGCACCGAGCGCCAGTCGTGCGACTCCAGCGCGTTGGCCTGCGGGCCCATCATCAGCATGCCGCCGTCCACCGGCCAGGACGCGCCGGTGACGTACGCGGCGGCGGGCGAGGCGAGCAGCGCGACCACGGCGGCCACCTCCCGCGCGTCGCCGGGCCGCCCGACCGGCACCCCGGGACGTTCCTCGGTGAACGGGTCGACGTCCTCCTGGCCGGTCATCGGGGTGGCGATCTCGCCCGGGGCGACCGCGTTGACGGTGATCCCGTCGGCAGCCAGCTCCTGCGCCATCACCTTCGTCAGCAGACCGAGCCCGCCCTTGGCGGCGCAGTACGCGGCCGAGCCGACCCGGGGCGCGTGCTCGTGCACGCTGGTGATGTTGACGATCCGTCCGCCCAGCCCCGCGGCCCGCATCCGCCGGGCGGCCCGCTGACCGCACAGGAACGGCCCGTCGAGGTCGACGGAGAGCACCTCGCGCCACTGCTCCCAGCCGGTGTCGACGAAGGGCGTGGACGCCCCGGTGCCGGCGTTGTTGACGAGCACGCCGAGACCGCCGAGCCGGTCGGCCAGCTCGTCGACGACCGCGTCGGCGCCCGGCAGCCGGGTCAGGTCCAGCTCGGCGACCTCGCAGCGCCGGCCGGCGGCGCGTACCTCGGCGGCGGTCCGCTCGGCGCCCCCGGCGTCGCGGTGCCAGGTGACGCCGACGTCGAAGCCGGCCTCCGCGAGGGCAACGGCGCAGGCCCGGCCGATGCCGGAGTCCGCGCCGGTGACGACGGCGATCCTCGGGTAGTTCTCGTAACGCGATGGCATGCCGGCGCACTACCCGTTCCATGCGAATGCAACCATGCGTCGATCCCCGTCCATGCAGAGGATTGTCTGCGTCGATGCGCTCTGTCATTCTCCACCGTGGACGCTGCCAGCGGCGGTCGGCATTCCGGAGGGTCGCGCTGAGTGGCGCCGTCATCTGCCGGAGGGACCTCGTGAAGCGCAGACGTCGTCATCTGCTCGCAGGATTGGCGGTCGGTGCCCTGGTGGCGTCGACCGGTCTCATCGGAATCCACTTCGCCGGCGCCGAGGTGCCGGCCCCCGTCGCCGCGGCCGGCGACGGGGAGATGCCGGGCGCGCTCGGCGCCCACATGGAACGGCTGCGCCAGGCCGTGCCGGGCAGCGACGGCATGTCGCCGGAGGGGCCCGGCAACGCCGCGCAGCAGGAGTTCCTGGAGCGCGCGTACCCGGCCGACACGATCAGCATCGCCCAGGTCGACCGCTCCAAGTCGGCGTACGCCGCCGCCGAGCGGCGCGCCGGCGGCACCCGAGGCTGGACGAACATCGGCCCCAGCGAGGCGCTCTACCCGTTCACCGAGTTCCGCAACGCCGGCAACTACGTGCCGAACGCGTACGTCGCGGGCGGCCGGGTCACCTCCATCGACATCGCCCCGGACTGCAACGCCCTGCTCTGCCGGGCGTACGTCACGCCGGCCGGCGGCGGCGTCTGGGGCACTCTGAACGTCCTGGCCGCCGAGCCGAAGTGGTTCTACCTGGGCGGGCCGCTGGGCATCAACGCGGCCGGCTCGGTCAAGATCGACCGCAACGACAAGACGGGGCTGACCATCTACGTCGGCACCGGCGAGGCCAACACCTGCGCCTCCGGCTGCGTCGCCGGCGTCGGGCTCTACAAGTCCACCAACGGCGGCGTCACCTGGAAGGGCCCGCTGGGCAAGGACGCCCTCGCCGGCAAGGGCATCGGCGAGATCACCGTCAAGCCCGGCGACCCGAAGACGCTCTACGTCGCCACCACCACCGCCCTGCGCGGCATGTCCGGCTCCTGCTGCACCGGCGTCACCCGGCCGGTGCCCGACGCCGAGAAGTGGGGCCTCTACAAGTCCACCGACGGCGGCGCGAACTGGAAGTTCATCCACAACGGCTCGGCCGACGCCACCCAGTGCACCGGCAGCGCCGCCGAATACGGCAACACCGCCACCTGCTCGCCGCGCGGCGTGCGCTACGTCAAGCTCGACCCGCGCGACGCGAACACCGTCTACGCCTCCTCGTACGCCCGGGGGGTCTGGCGCTCGACGGACGCCGGCGCCACCTGGACGCAGATCAAGCCCTCGCTCAACCCGGCGGTCTTCCAGACCCGGGCCGCGATCGACGTGACCGCCCTGCCGAACGGCAAGACCCGCATGTACGTCTACGAGGGCAACCTCGGCAACCCGTACTCGCGGCTGTTCCGCAGCGACGACGTGGCCGGCGGCGCCCCCGCGTTCGCCGACCTGAGCAGCGCCAACCCGGCCGACCCGGGCTACGCCACCTACAACCAGTGCACCGGCCAGTGCTGGTACGACGTGTTCGTGCACACCCCGGCCGGGCACCCGGACATCGTCTACACCGGCGGTTCGTACGTCTACGGCGAGACCGTCGCCCACAAGCGGGCCGTGGTGCTCTCCACCGACGCCGGCGTCAGCGGCACCGACATGACCTTCGACGGCACCGACGAGCTGCACCCCAACGGCCTGCACCCCGACCAGCACGCCCTGGTCACCAACCCGCGCAACCCGTACCAGTTCTTCGAGGCCAACGACGGCGGCGTGATGCGCTCCAGCGGCCAGTTCGTCGACCGGTCGGCCTGGTGCGACAACCCGGACCGCAACCTGACCACGCAGGCGCAGAAGGACCGCTGCCGGCAGATGCTGTCGAAGATCCCGTCGAAGCTCGACGGCATCAACAAGGGCATGAACACGTTGCAGTTCATCAGCCTCTCGGCCAGCCCGCACGACCACCGGCTGCTCCAGGGCGGCACCCAGGACAACGGCACCTGGGAGAACAAGGGCGAGCGTCGGCGCTGGGTCAACACGATGATCGGCGACGGCGGCGCGTCCGGCTTCGACGTCGGCAGGCCGGAGTTCCGCTTCCACACCTTCTACGACGCCTCGCCCGAGGTGAACTTCGCCAACGGCGACGTGGGCAGCTGGATCTCGATCTCCGACCCCGTCTTCGGGCAGCCGGGCACCCTGTTCTACGCACCCGTGGTCAGCGACCCGAAGGTCAGCGGGACGATCTTCGCCGGCACCTCGCGCACCGTCTACCGGACGAAGACGTTCGGCCTGGGCGACCGGAGCCTGGCCGAGGCCGACCGGATCTGCAACACCTGGACCGGCACCTTCGAGGCGCAGTGCGGCGACTTCGCGCCGCTGGGCACGGTCAACCTGACCGACGCGGCGTGGGGCGACCGGGCCGGCGGGGCCGTCTCGGTCGTCGAGCGCGTCGCCTCCGACTCGGCCACGGCGTACGCAGCCACCAGCACCGGCCGGGTCTTCGTGTCGCGCAACGTCGACGCCGAGCCGGCGTCGGCGGTCACCTGGACGCGGATCGACACCGCCGCCACGCCGAACCGCTTCGTCACCAGCGTCCACGTCGACCCGGCCGACCCGGCGCGGGCGTGGGTCTCCTACAGCGGCTTCAACTCGAACACCCCGGCCACCCTCGGGCACGCGTTCGAGGTGCGGCTGGCGGGGGCGGGCGCGACCTGGACCGACCGGTCGTACGACTTCGGCGACCAGCCGATCACCGACCTGGTCCGCGACGACGTCACCGGCACCCTCTACGCGGCCACCGACTTCGGCGTGCTGCGGCTGGCCAAGGGCGCCACGACCTGGGTGAAGGCGGCCCGGGGCATGCCGAACGTGGAGGTGGCCGGGCTGACCATCGTGCCGGGCAAGCGGGTGCTCTACGCCGCCTCGCACGGCCTCGGCGCCTGGCAGCTCACGCTCTGAGGCAGGCGACCATCGGCAACGACACGGTGCGGGGCCGCGTGCGCGGCCCCGCACCGCTGCCCGGGGCAGCCGGGCGGGCCTGGCGGACCCTCGGCGCGGCCTTCGTCCTGCTCGTCTTCGTCCCGCCGCTGCTGCTGCTGGTCTCCGGTTCGCTGACCGAGCCGGGCCTGCCGCCGCCGCCCACCCCGCAGCTCGTGCCGGAGCCGGTCTCCACCACCGGCTACCGGCAGGCCGTCGAGCTGGGCGGGCTGCTGCGCGCCTCGCTCAACTCGGTCCTGGTCGCGGTCGTCGCCGTGCCGCTGAGCGTGCTCGTCGCCTCCCTGGCGGGCTTCGCGCTGGCCCGGATCGCCCCGCGCGTCACCGGCGTCGTCGTGGCGGCCTCCCTGGTGGCGCTGATGGTGCCGGCCACGGCGCTGCTCGTGCCCCGCTTCGCCATCTTCCGGCTGCTCGGCCTGACCGACACCCTGGTGCCGCTGGTCGCCCCGGCGTTGCTGGGCACCTCGCCGCTCTACGTCCTGGTCTATTTCCTGGCGTTCCGGGCGCTGCCGGCCGATCTCTACGACGCCTGCCTGGTGGCGGACCTCTCGCCGCTGCGCACCTGGTGGCGGGTCGCCCTGCCGCTGGTGCGCCCGGTCACCGCCGGCCTCACCGCGCTGACCTTCGTGCTCACCTGGTCGAACTTCCTCGACCCGCTGGTCTACGTCTACGACCGCGACCTGTTCACCCTGCCGCTGGCGCTGCGCTCCCTGTCGGTGCTGGACCCGACGAACTTCCCGGTGTTCCTGGCGGGCGCGGTGCTGGCCACGGTGCCGGCGCTGGCCGTCTTCGTGCTCGCCCAGCGGCGCTTCCTCCACCACGACGACCCGACGGGACGAGACTGACGATGCGACCGACGACGCGACCGAAGGCGCTGCTCGCGCTGCTGCTCACCGCCGTGCTGACGGCCACCGGGTGCGGCTCCGGCGCCGGGTCGTCCGCCGACGGCCCGGTGCGGCTGCTGGTCTTCGGCGCCCCCGAGGAACTCGCCGCCTACCGCACCCTCGTCGAGGCGTACGAGAAGGCCCGTCCCGGCGCCGACGTGCAGCTCGTCGAGGCCAGCGACCGCAAGGACCTGCTGGCCCGGCTGGCCACGTCGGTGGCCGGCGGCGCCCCGCCGGATCTGTTCCTGATGAACTACCGCTTCTACGGCCAGTTCGCCGCCAAGGACGTCATCGAGCCGCTGGACGACCGGCTGGCCGCCTCGCCGGCCGTCGACCCGGCCGACTACTACCCGGTGGCCTGGGACGCCTTCCGGTGGCAGGGCCGGCAGCTCTGCCTGCCGCAGAACGTCTCCAGCCTGGCCGTCTACTACAACCGCACCCTGTTCGCGAAGCACGGCGTGCCCGAGCCGAGGGCCGGCTGGACCTGGAACGACCTGGTCGCCACCGCGACCGCGATGACCCGCGACTCGCGGGGCGTGGTGGTCAGGGCCACCGAGAGCGAGGGCGCGGCGCTGCGCCCGGCCGTGCACGGGCTCGGCGTGGAGCCGTCGATCATCCGGCTCGCCCCGTTCGTCTGGTCGGGCGGCGGCGAGATCGTCGACGACCCGGCGAAGCCGACCCGGCTGACCCTGGACACCCCGGTCGCCCGGGAGGCACTGAAGAACCTCGTGGACCTGCGGCTGGCGTACGGGGTGGTGCCCACCGACGAGGAGGTGGAGGCCGAGGACGACGAGTCGCGCTTCGCCAACGGCCGGCTCGCCATGCTGATGAGTTCCCGCCGCTCCACCACCACGTTCCGCTCGATCACCGGCTTCGAGTGGGACGTCGCGCCGCTGCCCGTCTACAAGGAGCAGGTCGGGGTGCTGCACTCCGACGCGTACTGCATGACCCGGGGCGCGAAGCACAAGGACGCCGCGTGGCGGTTCCTGGAGTTCGCCATCGCCGAGGAGGGGCAGCGGATCATCGCGGCCACTGGGCGTACCGTCCCGTCGCACATCGGGGTGTCGCGGTCCCCGGCGTTCCTCGGCCCGGCCCAGCCGCCGCGCAGCGCCAAGGTCTTCCTCGACGCCATCCCCACCGTGCGGGCGCTGCCGACCGTCTCCACCTGGCCGGAGATCGAGGACGTCACCTACGGCATCCTGGAGAACGCCATGCACCGGGGCGACCGGCTCGACGACGTGATCCGCGACCTCGACCGGCAGACCCGGCCGATCTTCGCCCGCGGGGAGCACGGGTGAGCGATCCGGGCCTCGCCCTGGCCGGCGTCTCGGCCGCCTACCGGGGGGCGACGGTGCTGCACGAGGTGGACCTGGCCGCCGCCCGGGGCGAGCTGCTGGTGGTGCTCGGCCCGTCGGGGGCCGGCAAGTCGACGGTGCTGCGGGTCGTCGCCGGCCTGGAGCCGGTCACCGCCGGCCGCGTCCGCATCGCCGGCCGCGACGTCACCGCCGAGCGCCCGGGCCGGCGCAACGTCTCGATGGTCTTCCAGTCGTACGCGCTCTTCCCGCACCTGAGCGTCGCCGAGAACATCGCCTTCGGCCTGGAGGTACGCGACACGCCCCGCGCGGCGGCCCGCGAGCGGGCCCGGGCGGCGGCCGAGACGGTCGGCTGCGCCGGGCTGCTGGACCGGCGGCCCGGGCAGCTCTCCGGCGGCGAACGGCAGCGGGTGGCGCTGGCCCGGGCGCTGGTGCGCGAGCCGGACGTGTTCCTGCTCGACGAGCCGCTGTCCAACCTCGACCAGGCGCTGCGGGTGCAGATGCGCGCCGAGCTGCGGGCCCTGCACGACCGGCTGGGCGCGACGATGGTGCACGTCACCCACGACCAGACCGAGGCGCTGGTGCTCGCCGACCGGATCGCCGTGCTGCGCGACGGGCGCATCGAGCAGGTCGGCACCCCCGACGAGATCTGGCGCACCCCGGCCACCACCTTCGTGGCCCGGTTCGTCGGTTCCCCCGCGATGAACCTGCTCCCGGCCGACGGTTCGCTGCGCCCCGACGGCGCCCCGGCCCCGGGGGCGGACCACGACGGTATGGAGATCGGCTTCCGGCCCGAGGCGGTCGTCCTGGGCGCGACCGACGGCGCGCCGGCCACCGTCGACCGGGTCGAAGTGGTGGGCGAGGACGCGTACGCGTACCTGAGGCTCGCCGGCGGGCACCGGATCGTCGCCCGGGTGCCCGCCGCCCGCCGGCCCGGCAGGGGCGCGCCGGTGCGCGTCGGCGTGCGCTGGGCCGACGTGCACGTCTTCCACGCCGCATCGGGCCGCCGGTACGCCCCGTGACGACGACCGACCGCCGCTCGCGCCGGCAGTTGGCGCTGATGCTCACGCCGTACCTGGTGGGCCTCGTCGGGCTGGTGCTGCTGCCCGCCGCCGTCACCCTGGCGCTGGCCTTCACCGAGTACGACCTGCTGCGCCCGCCCCGCTGGGTGGGGCTGGACAACTTCGCGGCGCTGCTGGACGACCCCGTGTTCCGGGTGTCGCTGACCAACTCGCTGGTCTTCGCGCTGGTGGCCGTACCGCTGCGGGTGCTCTTCGCCCTCGGCCTGGCGCTGCTGCTGCACCGCCGCGCGGTCGGCGTCGGCGGCGCCCGCACCGCGGCGGTGCTGCCGACCGCGGTGCCGGAGATCGCCTACGGGCTGCTCTGGCTCTGGCTGCTCAACCCCCTCTACGGCCCGATCAACCAGCTGCTGCGCACGGGCGGGGAGAACGGCCTGACCGCGCTGGGACGCACCCCGCCGCAGTGGCTCACCGACCCGACCGACGCCCGCGCCGCGATTGTCCTGATGAGCCTGTTCACCATCGGCGAGACCTTCGTGGTGCTGCTGGCCGCCCGCCGCGCGCTGCCCCGCGACGTCTACGAGATGGCGGCGATCGAGGACGCCACCGGGTGGGACGTGTTCCGCCGGGTCACGCTGCCGCTGATGGCGCCCGTGCTGGGGCTGCTGGCGGTGCGCGACGCCATCCAGAGCCTGCACTTCTCCTTCGTGCCGGCCTTCGTGGTGACCGACGGCGGCCCACCCCCGTACGCCACCACCTACCTGTCGCTGTTCGTCTACCGCACCGGCTTCGAGTACCTGCGCTACGGCTACGCCGCCGCCGCGACCCTGGTGATGATCCTGCTGACCGTGGCGGCGGTGCTGGTGCAGTGGCGGCTGATCCGCCGCTACCGCGCGTTCTACCGGGTGTGACCTCGCGACGTTCGGCGGCTGCCCGTCCCGCCGCAGGCCGTCGATCGGCAGGGCCGCGTCCAGCCGTCGGGCTAGACCACCATGTCCCGACGCCGGTAGCCCGCCACGCCGACCGTGACGGCCGCACCAGCGAGCACGATCATGACGGCCGTGGCGGGCCAGTCCGGCGTCGCCTGGGGCACGGCCGCGAGATGGGTGTACGGCGAGAGCCAGCTCACCCAGCCCGCCGCCCCGGTGCTGTCGGCGATGACCTTGAGGAGGAACCCGCCGGCGGCCGGCACCATGCCCAGTACCGCCACCCCGTGCGGTGCCCGGCCCAGGACGAGGACCGCGGCTCCGAGGTTGAGCAGCGCCACCGGCAGGATGTTCCAGGTGCCGGCGAGCGCGGCGCGCAGCGGCAGATCCGCGCCGACCAGGATCGCGCCGAGCCACGTCGCCACTCCGGCGACGGTGACGAGCACCGCAGCGCCGACCGCGGTGGTGCCCACCTCGGCGGCGAGCAGCCGGGCGCGCGGGACCGTCCCGGCGTGGAGGAGGGTCAGGCGCCCGTCGGCCTCCGCGGCGGCGAACGCGGCGACCCGGACTGCGGTGAAGGCGCCGACCGGTACGGCGAGCAGTGCGAACAGCGTGGCGGCGTATCCACGGACGGAGCCGAGGCCGGCGAAGCCCGCCTGCGCGGCAAGGTCGGCGAAGCGGGGGTTGTCGGCGAGGAAGTCGGTCAGGGAGACCGTGAGCACGCCGATCAGCAGGAAGTACGCGCCGACGCCGGACGACCAGCCGACGAGTGGCCGCAGCATCCGCCGGACGGCGAAGGTCTCCACCGAGCCGAGCAGCCGCAGACGGGGCGGCCGGCCGGCGGCGGGGGAGAGCAGTCCGTCGCGGACGTCCCGCCGGCCGGCCAGCGCGAGCGCACCGGCGGACAGGACGACCGTGGCGAGCGCGAGCACGATCAGGGGCGACACCCGATCGTCCTGATAGGGGCGCGTCAGCGCCAGCGGCCCGTACGGCGGCAGCCAGCGCAGCCAGCCGAGCGGGGCGACGCCGTCACCGACCATGCGGGCGAGCAGCCCGAGGCCGAGAAACGCCAGCGTGGCTCCGCTCGCGGCGGTCCGCGTGGGGAAGACCTGTGCGGCGAGGGCCGCTGCCGCGACGGCCACCGTGGCGACCAGCGCCAGACCGGCGGCGTGCAGGGCCGCTCCGCGGGCCGGGGTGCCGACCGCGACGAGCGCCACGGCGAGCGTGACCCCGGTCAGGGTCGTCGCGGCCGCCAGCACCGCGAGGTGCCGGCCGAGCACCGTAGCCGGCCCCAGCCGGCCGGCGAGCAGGAGGTCCCACCGGCCCGCCGCCTCCTCGCCGCGGGTGACGCGGGTGGTCGCGAGCAGGCCCCACACCGACAGCACGACGGCGAGGATGGTGCCGGTCCGCCAGACGGTGAAACCGCCTGCGGTGTCGAGGGCGACCGGCTCGCCGAACAGGGTCCGGATCGCGGGATTGCGGGCCAGGGCGGCGAGCGCGTCCGCGTCGAGATTGTCCCCGACGGTCGTGGCGTAGGTCGCGGCGACCAGCGTCGACATGCCGACCGTCACGGCGAGCACGACCAGTGCGCCGCGGCGTACCTGACGTACGGCCAGGCGGGTGACGGCCTGCCCAGCGGCGGTGGCCGCGGTGCGGCCGGCCACTCTCAGGGCGGCGGCGGTCATCGGGCGGTCTCGCCGTAGTAGTCGAGGAAGATCTCCTCGAGGCTCGGCTCCCGGACGGTGAGGGCGGTGACGTCGGCGGCGGCGAGGGCGCGTAGCGCGGGCGCGGGCGGCCCGGTCAGGGAGAAGCTGAGCGTCCCGCCGTCCTGCGCGACGATGTCGACTCCCGCCGCGCCGGACAGGTCGGGTACGGGGCCGGTGAAGCGGGCCGTCACCTCGGTGCGGTGCAGGCGGCGCAGGTCGCCGACGGTAGCGACGTCGACGAGGCGGCCGGCGCGCAGGATCGCCACCCGGTCGCAGACCGCTTCCACCTCCGCCAGTTGGTGGGAGCAGAGGAACGTGGTCTGGCCGCGGTCCCGGGCGACCGAGACGGCACGGCGGAACTCCCGCTCCATCAACGGGTCCAGCCCGCTGGTCGGCTCGTCGAGGACCAGCAGCGGCGCGCGGGTGGCGAACGCGGCGACGAGCGCGATCTTCTGCCGGTTGCCGGTCGAGTAGGTGCGGGCCGGTTTGGACAGGTCGAGGGCGAACCTCTCCACGAGGTCGTCGCGGTAGGCGCGGTCGATGCCGGGTCCGGTGGCGGCGAGCAGTTCGAGGGTCTCCGCGCCGGTGAGCTGCGGCCACAGCGCCACGTCGGCCGGCACGTAGGCCAGCAGGCGATGGGCGGCGACGTCGCCGGCGTCGGCGTCGAAGACCCAGGCCCGCCCGGCGGTGGGCCGCGCCAGGCCCAGCAGCAGCCGGATGGTGGTGGACTTCCCGGCGCCGTTCGGGCCGAGGAACCCGAACACCTCGCCGGCCGGCACGGTCAGCTCCAGCCCGTCGAGGGCGAGCACCTTTCCGTAGCGCTTGGTCAGGTCTTGCGTGCGAACGGCGGGTGTGGCCATGGAATGCCTCCGGTCGACGACGTGTCACGACTGCCGACCAGGCTTCCCGGCGCACCGCGTTCACCGTACTGCGCCGCGTCACGCGTGGGAAGTGGCGCGGTTCATCCGGCCGCCGGCGAAGCGTTCCACGTGGTCGACGTCGGCTCCGATGGCCACGACCGCGCGGTGGGAGCCGGCGATCCCGAGCCGCCGTAGCAACGGCGGGTCCAGCGCCAGCGCCGGCAGCGTCAGCGGGCGGTACGCCCGGCGAACATCAGCAGGCTCAGCAGCAGGGATGGCCGGCCGGGAGGCGCGGGTAGATCCGGTGCCTCGGCGTGCGGGCCGCCGGTATGATCGCCGAGATCTGTGGAGCGCCGGGAAGTCTGGTCGGCACCGTGATGTCCCGTACCCTCGGAAGGCCAACCCGTGCTGCTGCTGTCCTTCGCCGCCGTCCTGCTGGCTGCCGTGCTCGTGTCGGCGCTGGCCCACCGCACCATCCTCTCCACGGCGGCGCTGTTCCTGGTCGCCGGCTTCCTGTTGGGCGAGGACACCGGGGGCGTGCTGCACCTGCGGGCCGACTCGCCGATCGTGGCCCAGTTGGCGGAGCTGGCGTTGTTCGCGGTGCTGTTCACCGACGGGATGCGGGTGGGCTGGGCCGACCTGCGCTCGGCGTGGCGGTTGCCCGGTCGGGCGTTGGGCTGGGGTCTGCCGCTGACCCTGCTGGTGACGGCGGTGCTGGCGCACTACGTGGCCGGTCTTGACTGGCCGGAGGCGCTGCTGGTCGGGGCCATCCTCGCCCCGACCGATCCGGTCTTCGCCGCCGCACTGGTCGGCAACGACAAGGTTCCGGCGCGGCTGCGGCACCTGCTCAACGTGGAGTCCGGCGTCAACGACGGCCTGGCCCTGCCGTTCGTGGTGGTCCTCCTGGCGGTTGCGGCCGGCTCGGACGATCTGCACCTGGGGGAGTTGGGCACCGAACTGGCGGTCGGTCTGCTCATCGGGGTGTTGGTGCCGCTGTTGGCGATCGGGTTGGAGCGGACCCGCTGGTTCGCCGCGTCGACGGCGTACGCCCCGTTGAACGGGATGGCGATCGGCCTGCTGGTGCTGGCGCTGGGCAAGGCCACCCACGGCAACCTGTTCCTGGCCGCGTTCGCCGCCGGGATCACCGTGGCCACCTTCGGGCCACGGCAGCGCGCGGCGTTCGAACACTTCGGGGAGAACGTGGCGGAGCTGCTGAAGCTGGCCGCACTGCTGGTGTTCGGGGCGCTGATCTCGGTGGAGTTCCTCGGGGAGATCTCCTGGACCGGCTGGGTCTTCGCCGTGCTGGCGATCGTGGTGGCTCGGCCGGTCGCGTTGTGGATCTCTTTCCTGCGCTCGGGACTGGGCCTGCGGGAGCAGGCCGCCGCCATGTGGTTCGGACCGAAAGGCTTCGCCTCCGTGGTCTACGGGCTGCTGGTGCTCGAGTCCGGCATCGCGGCCGGCGACGAGGTGTTCCACCTGGTCGCCCTGACGATCGTCATCTCGATCCTGGCGCACTCCTCGACCGATGTCGTGATCGCCCGGGCCTTCGACGACGCCCGCGAGGCGCCGGCCTGGCACGGGGTGCTGCACCGGATGCGCCGGTCCCGGCGATCGGTGGCTCCGCCCTCACGTCGGGCCGACCGCCCGGCAGCCAGCCGGTCCACGTCCACGGAACGGCCGGCGACCGAGGACGGGTCGGGAGCAGATCCGGCGCGGACCGGACAGGAGTAGTGACCGTGCCTGCCGCGCCGCCACCCGGTTCGCCGCCTGCGGCGACACTGGTCCGGCCCAGACCGTGGCCGTCGACCGGGTGGGCCGGCCTGACCTGATAATCCCGGGCGCCGGCCTGTGGGCCGTGGCATGATCGCGCACTGCGCCGGCCGGGTGGCGGCGCGCGAGGAGGACGGCATGGAGTTCGACGTACGCCGCATCGGCCCGGAGTCGACCGCCGAGGCGGCCGACGTGCTCGCCGACGCCTTCGACGGGTACCCCTGGATGGCCTGGACGGTGGCCGCCGACCGGCACCGGGAGCGGCTGGCGGCGATGTTCGCCGGCACCGTCGCCGCCGTAGGGCTGCCCTACGGCGACGTCTGGGCGGCGGTGGACGCCGACGGCCGGCTGGCGGCGGTGGCGGTCTGGCTGCCCCCGGACCGGCCGGTGCCGGACGAGGTCTGGGCCGGTGTCGCGGCCCGCAACGCCGAGCTGGCCGGCGACCGGCAGTCGGCGCTGCACGCCGCCGACGCGGCCTGCGCCTCCCTGCGGTCGGCCGAGCCGGCGTTCCTGCTCGCCACCGTGGGCGTGCGCCGGGTCGACCAGGGCCGGGGGCTGGGCGCCCGGGTGCTGCGGCCGGGCCTGGCCGAGGCCGACCGGGCCGGCCTGCCGGCGGTGCTGGAGACCTCGTCGGAGCCGAACGTGCGCTTCTACCGGCGGCTGGGCTTCGTCGTCACCGGCCAGGCGCGGGTGCCCGACGGCGGGCCCGACGTCTGGGCGATGCGGCGGCCGGCGGCCGGCGAGCGGGTGTAAGGGCCGTCCGCCCGGGTAGCCGCCGGGAATGGAGCTGGTCGAGGAGTCGCCGTACCGCTTCCGGATCGACCGGCACGACCCGATGCGGGTGCCGGGGGTGGTGTTCGCGTCCCGGTCCCTGCTGCCCGACGCGGGGGAGGACAGGTCGCTGGAGCAGGTCGCGAACGTCGCCACGCTGCCCGGCATCGTCGACGCCTCGTACGCCATGCCCGACGTGCACTGGGGCTACGGGTTCCCGATCGGCGGGGTGGCCGCCACCGACGTCGCGAACGGCGGCGTGGTCTCGCCCGGCGGGGTGGGCTTCGACATCTCCTGCGGCGTCCGGCTGCTCGCCGCCGACCTCGACCGCGACGGGCTGCGGCCCTGCCTCGACGCGCTGATGGACGGCCTCGGCGAGGCCACCCCGCGCGGCATGGGCAGGGGCGCGGTGTGGCACCTGTCGACGCGCGCGGAACTCGACGCGGTGCTGCGCGGCGGCTCCCGGTACGCGGTGGAACGCGGCTTCGGCGTCGAGCGGGACCTGCACCGCTGCGAGGACGCCGGCGCCGTCGGCGACGCCGATCCGGCGCGGGTCAGCGAGCGGGCGATCGAGCGCGGCGCGCGCCAGGTCGGCAGCCTCGGCTCCGGCAACCACTTCCTGGAGGTGCAGGCCGTCGAGGAGGTGTACGACGACACCGCCGCCACCGCCTTCGGGCTGCGTCCCGGCCAGGTCTGCGTGATGATCCACTGCGGCTCCCGGGGGCTGGGCCACCAGATCTGCACCGACTACGTGCGGAAGATGGAGCAGGTGATGGCCCGCCACGGCATCGAGGTGCCGGACCGCCAGCTCGCCTGCGCTCCGGTCTCCTCCGCCGAGGGCCGCGCCTACCTGGGCGCGATGGCCGCCGCCGCCAACTACGCCCGGGCGAACCGGCAACTGCTGGCCGACGCCGCCCGCAAGGTCTTCGCCCGGGTCACCGGCAGCCGGCTCGACCTGGTCTACGACATCTCGCACAACCTCGCGAAGATCGAGACGCACGGCGTCGACGGCGAGCGCCGCGCGCTGTGCGTGCACCGCAAGGGGGCCACCCGCGCGCTGCCGCCCGGCCACGCCGACCTGCCCGACGACCTGCGGGACGTGGGTCAGCCGGTACTGATCCCCGGCTCCATGGGCACCGGCTCGTACGTGCTCGCCGGCGTGCCGGGGGCACCGGCCTTCGCGTCCACCTGCCACGGGGCCGGCCGGGTGCAGAGCCGCAAGCAGGCCGTGCGGTCGGAGCGCGGGCTGGACCCGCGTGCCCAGTTGGAGGCGCGGGACATCGCGGTACGCGGGGCGTCCCGGCGCGGCCTGGCCGAGGAGATGCCGGCGGCGTACAAGGACGTCTCGGCGGTGGTGGCCGCCGCCGAGGGCGCCGGACTGTGCCGCAAGGTGGCCCGCCTGGTCCCGCTCGGCGTGGTCAAGGGCTGAGCGGGCGACGGAGGGTCCCCGGCTGTGACGATCAGGAAGGTAACGGGGTTCACACGTCCAGCGTCACCGCGCAGCACCAGCCCTCGCGGTCGGGGCCGAAGCGCAGCCCGTGCAGGGAGACGGCCTTCGGCACCGCGCCGACCAGCTCGACGGCGTCGGTGTCCGCCGTGCGCCAGCGCACCACCAGGCCGCCGGCGCCGTCGTCGGCCACGTCGGTGCGCAGCGGCAGCTCACCCGCCGTCTCCATCCGGAAGATCACCTCGTCGAGTACGCCCACCAGCAGGTCCGCGTCGTCGTCGCCGGGCGGTGCGTGGAACTCCCGCCGCGGGCCGGGGGACGCCCCGGCGGGGTCGACGAACGTTGCGACCAGCGCGGCGACCGCCTCGGCGACGCACTCCTCCCGGCTCGGCGCCCACGCCTCGATGCGGACGTCGGCGGTGTGCGGCAGGCGGCGGTGCCCCCGCCCGGGTGGTCGCGGCATGCCCCGATCCTCCGGCACACCGTGTGACGGCGGGTTCGGTTCCGGTCTGCCGGCACACCGTGTGACGGCGGGTTCGGTTCCGGTCTGCCGGCACGCCGTGCGACGGCGGGTTCGGTTCCGGTCCTCCGGCACGCCGTGCGACGGCGGGGTTCAGTTCAGGCCGAGCCGGGCGATCGGCTCGACGAGCTCGCGCTCCTCGTAGGCGAGGTGGGACAGCAGGGTGTCGCTGAGCAGGTCGACCGCCGCGCGCAGCTCGGCCATCCCGTCGGCGACGGAGACGAACGCGACCAGCGCCCGATCGACGCGTTCCAGCACGTCATGGATGGCGTGGTGCTCCTGCTCCAACCGGTCCAGCACCGGGGCGAGGCGGGCGTCGCCCCGGCGCAGGTGCGGGAAGATCCCCCGGTCCTCCAGCGTGTGGTGGGTGGTGACGACCCGGCAGTACGACTCGCAGTACGTGCCCAGGGTCCACTTGTTCTGCCGGATCGTCATGGTGTTGATGTGCGAGCGGGCCGTGCCCGCGTCGACCAGCCCGGCGCCCACCTGTTCCACCAGGTCGTACAGTCGGGTCAGCTCGGCGCGCAGCCCGTCGTGCACGTCAATGAGGTGCTGGGCACCAGCCTGGTCGTGTGGCGTGTAGGTGCGCGCCGGGTCGGGCGCGGGGCCGGTGGGGCGCGTGGCCTCGTCCCAGACCCGGATCGCGCTGCGGCGCACGCCGTCGTCGGGCGTCGGGACGACGGCGAAGGACCCCGCGCCGGCGGGTGGGCGGGAAGCGGGCGGCGGTTGCGCCCCGGCGCCCCCGGGTGTCGCCTGCGCCTCGACGGCTCCGGGCGTCGCCGGGGTCACGGCGGCAGCGGCGCCGGCCGCGCGCTCGCCGGCCACGAGTTCCCGTACGGCGGGGGCGACCTCGGCGGCGAAGCGCCGCAGGTCCTCCGGGTCGTCGCTGCCCAGGATGAAGGTGCTGATCCCGTCGCTGAGCGCGAGGTCGGCCAGTTCCTCGGCCCACTGTTCGGCGGGGCCGTTCAGCGGTCCCCGGCCGACGGTGGCGAAGCGGCCGGTGACGTTGAGCAGGCGACGCACGTCGGCCGGATCGCGGCCGGCCTCCCGCGCGGCGTCGTCGATGATCGTGTTGCCCCTGCCCAGGTCGCCGGGTTGCAGGTAGCCCAGCGACGGCAGCCACCCGTCGGCCCGGCGCCCGGTCAACGCCAGCATCCGCGGCTTGTACGCGCCGAGCCAGATGCCCACGTCGTGGGCGGGCGCGGGGCCCCGCTTCGCGCCCACCACCCGGTGGAACTCGCCGTCGACCCGGACGCCGCCGCGCGCCTCGACGTCCCAGACCTGGCGGATGACGTCGATCGCCTCGGTGAGGGCCCGCACGCCCTGCCCGGGGGAGAGCCGGCGCCCGCCCATCGCCTCGATGGCCTCCCAGAACGCGCCCGCGCCCAGGCCGAGCTCCACCCGGCCACCGCTGAGCAGGTCGAGACTCGCCACGCTGCGGGCGAGGACGGCCGGCGGGCGCAGCGGCAGGTTCGTCACGTTGGCCGCCAGCCGCACCGTGCCGGTCCGGGCCGCCACGAAGCTCATCAGCGTCCACGTGTCGAGGAACGCGGGCTGGTACGGGTGGTCCTGGAAGGTGACCAGGTCGAACCCGACCTGCTCGGCCAGCGCGGCGAGGCCCACCACCCGCCCGGGCTCGGCGCTGCCGGGCGTCAGGAACGCCCCGAAGGCCAGCGGGTGGCCGTAGTCGCCCATCTCGGTACTCCCTTCCGCCCCGCAGCCTCTCACGCGGCTCGGGACGGTCCCCGGGCCGCCCGGCGAAACCGGCCGGGAAGGCGGGCCCGCGCCGCCCTCCGGCACGGCCCGTGCCGCCCGCCGCCGGGCTTACGGGGCGCTGCCACCGGCGTACGGTCGCCGGATGCGGATCACGAAGTTCACCCACTCCTGTGTCCGGCTGGAGCACGACGGCGGCGTGCTGGTCATCGACCCCGGCACCTGGAGCGAGCCGCGGGCCCTGGCCGGCGCGGACGCCGTGCTGGTCACCCACGAGCACACCGACCACGTCGACGTGCTCCGGTTGGCGGGTCTCGGCGTGCCGGTCTTCGCCCCGCAGGGCGCTGCCCTGCCCGACCTGGCGCGGCTGTCCGTGACCAGGGTCGGCGCCGGCGAACGGTTCACCGCCGCCGGCCTCACCGTGACCGCGCTCGGCGGTCGGCACGCCACCATCCACGGTGGCCAGACCGACTGCCCCAACCTGGGCTACCTCGTCGACGACGCGGTCTACCACCCGGGCGACTCGCTGCACCGGCCGGACCGCCCGGTCGAGACGCTGCTGGTCCCGGCGCAGGCCTCCTGGCTGAAGCTCACCGAGGCGATCGACTTCGCCGGTGCCGTCGGGGCCGAGCGGGTGTTCCCCATCCACGACGCCCAGCTCAACGAGCGCGGCCTGACCAGCGTGAACGGCTGGTTCGCCGAGACCGTGCCCGGCTACCGTCACCTGGCGCCGGGGGAGTCCGCCTGACCGGCGACCCCGCCCGGCGCGATCTCCACCGGCACCGGCCGTGTCGTCCACGGACGAACTGCTATACGGTCGCTGGGTGAGGGTCGAAGAACACTGGTGGAACGGTGACACGTCGCAACGCGGGCGTCGGGACGTGTACATCCGCACCGATGGGCAGCGTTGGGACGTACAGGTACGAATCGGCGGCGAGTCCGGCCGCTCCCGGGTGCAGGAATGCCCCGGCCGGACGTCCGCGGTCATCCTCGCCGGTGCATGGCGTGGCAATCACCCCGCCTGGCGCGAGGTGTCCGACTGACGGCGATCGCCGGCCGCGACCGGTGCCGACCGGTCGCGGCCGGCGATGACCGGTCGGCTCCCCACGACAGCGGTTAGGCTCGCCTCAGCGTGAGCCCGGGGGGAGCAGCATGAGCAGCGAGACCGTCCCGGCGGTGATGCCGGCCGCGTTCATCGGGCACGGCAGCCCGATGAACGCGCTGGAACTCAACCGCTACACGCAGGCGTGGCGCGCCTTCGGGCGGGCGGTTCCGCGGCCCCGGGCGATCCTGGTCGTGTCGGCCCACTGGTACATCGGCGCCACCGCCGTCACCGCGATGCCCCGGCCGAGGACGATCCATGACTTCTACGGCTTCCCGCCGGAGCTGTTCGACGTCCGCTACCCGGCGCCCGGCCTGCCGGAGCTGGCGGAGGAGATCGCCGACGTGGTCCACCCCACCTGGGTCGGGGCGGACGTCGACTCGTGGGGGATCGACCACGGCACCTGGTCGGTGCTCACCCACGCGTTTCCCGACGCGGACGTCCCGGTCGTCCAGTTGAGCATCAACGCGTTCAAGAGCCTGGACTACCACCTGGACCTGGGCGCGCGGCTCGCCCCGTTGCGCGAGCGCGGAGTGCTCGTCGTGACCAGCGGCAACGTGGTGCACAACCTGCGGGGGGTGGACCCGCGCATGGTCGACGAGGGCTTCGACTGGGCGCGGCGGTTCGACGAGGCGGCGAAGGACGTCATGCTCGGCGAGCCGACCGAGGCGGCCACGCTGGACGCCCACCGTGACTTCGGCCGGGCCGTACCGACGCCGGACCACTTCATCCCGCTGCTCTACCTCGCCGGCCTGGCCGGCGCCGCCGGCAACGGCGCGGAGGTGCTGGTGGACGGGTACGCGTACGGGTCGCTGTCGATGACCGCCTACACCGTGGGGTCGTCCTGCCGCACGGAGGCCCCGTTGGCCGGGGCACCCGCCCTGCCGGCCGACGTGCCGCCCGACTCCGCCAACATCTGACGGTCGCCGTCGCTGTGGGCCGCCGCCTGGCGGCTCGCGCGGCCGGCCCCGGGCGGGGCGACGGGACGCGGGACCAGCCGATCGTGCCGCCGGTCCGCACGGCGGGGCCCGCATCCCGTCGCCGCGTCCGTCAGAGGCCCTTGACGACCTCGACCAGCTGGTCCAGCGCGGCGCTCCAGCCCTCGGCGAAGCCCATCTCCTCGTGCGACTTCTTCGCGGCGGCGTCGGCGTGGATCGCCGTGGCCGTGTACTTCGTGCCGTTGCAGGTGGGTTCGAGCTTGATGATCGCGGTGAACGGGAGGTCGTCGCTGACCACCTGGGGGCGGAAGCCGGGGCCCAACCCCGAGGTGAAGATCAGCGTCGAGCCCTCCTCGACGACCAGGATGCAGCCGGTGCTCGGGTACTCCTCGCCCTCGGGCGAGCGCATCACCGTGTTGAACCTGCCGCCGGGCTGGAGGTCGATCTCGCAGGACGAGGTCGACCAGGGCCGCGGGGCGAACCACTGCACGATCAGCTCGGGCGTGGTCCAGGCCTTCCAGACCAGCTCGGGGGCGACGTCGACGGTGCGCTCCAGGACGAGGTCGAGGTTCGGGTTCACGCTCGGGTAGGCGGTCATGTCTGCTGCTCCTTCAGGTCGTGGAGAAACGAGTCGAGCTGGTCGAGGCGCCGGGACCATGTCGCGCGCTGACCGGCGAGCCAGGTGTCGACGTGCTCGAGCGGCTGGGGGGCGAGCCGGTAGGTCCGCACGCGCCCCTTCTTCTCCGACGTCACCAGGCCGGAGCGCTCGAGGACGCCCAGGTGCTGGGTGAACGACGGCAGTGCCATGTCAAACGGACGAGCGAGCTCGCTGGTTGTCGCGGGCCCTCGGCCGAGCAGCTCGACGACCCGGCGGCGGGTCGGGTCCGACAGCGCGTGGAACACGCCGTCCAGGGTCCCGTCGTCGCTTCCGGCTCCGCCGGCCGATTGCTTAGGCATGCACCTAAGTATGCTTGCGCCGAACACTTAGGTCAAGCCCTAAGCGAAGTCGTCGGCGGCCCCGGGCGGTCGTCACCGTGGATCCCGTCGGGGCCGTCGGGTGGCACCGCGGCGGACAGCAGCGCCACGGTGAGGTCGGCCAGCCGCCGGCCGGGCGCGACCGGCGATCCGTCGCCGACCATCACCACCGGGCAGCCAGCGGCAATCGCGCTGGAGACTCCCGTTGGTGAATCTTCCACGACAACGCACCGAGACGGTGGAAATTGCAGCCGGCGCGCACCGAGCAAATAGGGATCGGGCGCGGGTTTTGGCCGAGTCACGTCGTCGCCGCAGACGACGGTGTCGAATTGGGGAACGTCATTGTGAGTCAGCAACGCGTTCACGATCTCCCGGCTGCTCGACGTGACGAGCCCGACCGGCACGCCGTGCCGTCGCAGATCCGCGACGAGGCAGAGCCCGGAACCGTCCCATCGCGCCATGCCATCGAGGTGGCACCGTCGTACGAACCGCTCCACCCAGGCCGCGTCGGTGGTGAGATCCACCTCCGACCAGCCCAGTCGACGATGCACGGTGCGGGCGGCCTCCAGCGCCGTGAGTCCGCGCAGCCCGTCGAGCGCCCCCGCCGGCACGGCCTGCCGTCGACCGATCAGCGCGGTGAACGCGGCCCGCCACAGCGGTGCCGTGTCGACCAGGGTGCCGTCGAGATCGAAGAGTGCGGCCCACTTCTTCACCACTGCCATGCTCCATTCTTCGACGTTCTCGGTCAACGTTCGGACAGGGCGGGAACGGTGATTTCCGATAGGATCGGTAATCCGCAGCGGAACGGAGGTCCCGGTGATGTACCGGGTCGAGCGCGCCATCGCTTTCGTGCTCGGTCGACGCGACGCCGAGCGCGTCGGGTTGGCATTCCTGGTCGGGGAGCGTGTGATGGTCACCTGCGCCCACGTGGTCAACGCGGCGCTCGGTCGGCCGGCGCGGCACGCGGAGCCCGTGCCGAGGAACATCCGCGTCTCCCTGCACTTCGCGCTGCTCGGGCCGCCGAACAGTTGGATCGAGCGCAGTGCCGAGGTGGTGGCGTGGTTGCCCACCGGCGAGAGCTTCGACGTCGAGGACGTGGCGGTGCTCCGGCTCGGCGAAGGGCTGGACGGCAGCGGGGCGGAGCCGCTGCGCATCAGGGCTGACCTGAACGACCGTTACAACGCCGCCGTGCAGATGTGGGGGCCGGGTCACGGCCGTGACCTCGGACGGCACGTGCGGGGCAGCCTGCTCGGCGCGGTCGGCAAGCACCGGCTCCAGGTCGACGAGACGGTGCTCCGGGTCTTCCGGGTGCAGTCCGGGTTCAGCGGGGGGCCGGTCTGGGACCCGGCCACCTCGCTGGTGTTCGGCATGCTCCAGGCCATCACCACGGACGGTTCCGCCGAGGTGCTCGTGCTCGACGGCGCACTGCTGGAGCGGGCACTGGCGGCGGTCGCGACCGCCCGCCCCGGCCTGGCGCTGCTGCACGACCACGGTGAGGTGCACTACGACGGCAGCCACTACACGCTGCGACAGCGCCGGCTGCTGCGCCACGGCGGGGGTAGTCCCCGCGCCAAGTACGAGATGAAGGTGTCGGTGGCACGCTTCCTCAACGACGAGGCGTCCCGCAACCTGCGCCACCACGCCCGGCATCCGCTCAGCGTCGGCGACCCGGCCCGGGACATCGGGCTCCAGGCCTGGTGCACGGTCGACGACCGGACCAGGCCGATGGACGTCAAGGCGACGAAGGTGCGCCATGAGGAGATCAACTTCGACCTCTGCTTTCCCGGGCCGGGGCTGCTGACGCCCGGCCAGCAGGCGGTCATCGAGTACCGCTACCGGGTCAGCGACGAGATCTGGGGGCAGTGGTACAAGCGCAACGTCAAGCCCAACACCGACCGGCTCTCCATCGAGGCGTACCTGCCGGCCGAGCTGGAGCCGGAGTGCTGGGGCATGACCTCGCTGCCGTCGGAGACGGACCTCGAACCGCTCTCCGACGTCGAGACACGGGTGGAGGGCGACCGGATCGTCTACTCCTGGGACCGCAGCGCCGAGGAGGAGAACCTCGCCGAGGAACGCCGCATCCGACTGGACTGGTTCTTCTGGCGCCGCATCCCCGACAGCAGCGAGTGCGACGACGCGGCAAGCGTGCTGCGGCAGTTCGGCATCCGGCAGCTGCGCGAGCCGGCCCGTGGGCGCGAGTCGTCGAACCTGCCGACGAGGACGCGGCTCATCGACTTCGACTCGTCCCACGATCGGCAGTTGGCGGTGCGGGTGCTCGCTCACCTACGCCGGGTGGCCGGCTGGGTCAACCGCTACCACGCCTTCAAGCCGCAGGTCAGCATGGGGATAGCGGCGCCGCAACTCGGCATGGCGTACGCCATCGCGATCGTCCGCCAGCCGGGGTCGAACGACTACCTCGAACTGGTCAATCCGAGCGTCGTCGAGCGGACCGACGAGGAGGTGCTGGAGTTCGAGGGCTGCCTCAGCTTCTTCGACGTGCGGGGCCGGGTCCGGCGGCCCTACGGCCTGCGCGTGCGGCACCGCACCGCGCAGGGGGACGACCGGGACGTGGTCCTGACCGGGGCCCTGGCCCGCAGCGTGGCCCACGAGATCGACCACCTCGGCGGAAAGCTCTACACCGACACCGACCGGATGCCGAGTGACGAGGCCCCGATAGGCGTGCGCCAGTACCGGCAACTGCGCGACAGCGACCGCTTCACACCGCTGGCGCCTCCGCGGCGGCTGACCTGGCGGGCGCAGGAGCATCGGGACGGTGCCAGGTCAGGCTGACCTTGAAGGTCGCCTCGGCGGTCCCCTTCGTGAAGATCAGACCCGTCTCCCCGCCCACCGTCAGCCCCAGCTCGACGGAGATCTCGTCGGGAGTGGACGCCGCCGCCCGCAGCCCGGCGACCACGGCGCGCACGGCGGGCAGCACCCGCTCCAGCGAGTTGGTCAGCGTGACGCCGGCCCACGGGGCGCCGCCGTCGCCCGCCGCCACCAACTCGATGTTCCCGAGGTCCCGCCGCTCCGCCTCGACCTCGATGTACTCGTCGCCGCCGTCGGCGACCGGAACCTTGAGGATCAGCGTGGTCATGTGACCTCCGTGCGTCGGCGGTGCCAGGGGCGCCGAGGGCAGTGAGCCAAGGTGTAGCAGCTCGCGGTGCCGAGCGGTAGGCATCCGACGGCTTTCTCGCAGCAACGCGTCCTGCCCCCGGGAACGACCCGGTGCCGGCTGCGAGGCCGCTGGCGTTTCTCATCGGTGGCGCGTGGGTCATGCTGGTGCGGTGACTGACGTCGACGCCCCCGAACCGCTCGTCCTCAACGTGTACTGCCGGCTCACGGTGGCCGTGACCGATCCGCAGGTGCTCACCGACCACGCGGTGGCCGACCTGCGGGCCGCGGACATCGACTGGGCGGCGGAGGAGGACGACCTCGAGACGGCGGTGGCGGACCTGCGCAACGACGTCGTGGTGTCGCTGGCGTCGCTCGTGGACATCAGCCGCATGGTCGAGGGGCTGCCGGGGGTGGCGGCGAAGGGCGGGCTGTGCTGGGCCGAGCCCGGCCCGCCCCGCGAGGCCGTCTGGCGCGCCGAGTAGACGCCGCGCCGGTCCCCGGGCACCCGCCGTCGCCCGAGCGGGGCCCTCGGCGCGGGCCCCGCTCAGGCCGGCGCGTCGCTGCCCACCAGGCGGGCGTCGGCCGCCGCCTGACCGTCGACGTCCCCCGCCTCCTCGCACACGCCCGCCGCGTCCGCCCAGTGGCGCCGGGCCTCGTCGGCGTCGTCGAGGGCCGCCGCCGCGTCGCCCAGGTGCAGCAGGGTCCGCCCCAGGCCGGCCGTCGGCCGCCCGTCGCGCAGCCGCAGGCTCTCCGCCAGCAACTCGTACGCCTGCCGTGCCTGCGCCGGCGTGGTGGACAACAGCGCGGCACCCGCGTTGAGCAGCGCGGCGGCCCGGTTGGTCGGATCGGCCACGGACTCGTACTCCCGCAGCGCCGCCCGCCACGACTGCGCCGCGTCGAGGTGCTCGCCGAGCCCGGCGTGCACCAGCACCAGGTTCGTCAGCGCCGCCGCGTAGCCCCGGGCGTCGCCGAGCGCGCGGAAGGCGTTCGCCGCGCGGACCAGGTGGCGGTGTGCGACCTCCAACTCTCCCCGGGACAGCCGGGCGGCGCCCAGGCCCAGATCGGTCAGCGCGTGCCCGGCCCGGTCCGCCGCGGAGCGGTGCCGCCGCGACAGCTCCAGGTGCTCCACCGCGTCGTCGAACTGCCCCAGGTCCAGCAGCACCAGGCCCAGGTTCATCCGCGCCTGCGCGGTGCCGCGCCGGCCCCGCTCCGCCACCGCGAGGCTGAGCGCCGTCGCCGCTGCCTGCGGGTCGCCCCGGCGGCGGCGCAGCACCCCCAGCTCGTTGTGCGCCCAGCCGGCGATCTCCGGCCGGTCGTCGGCCGTGGGCGTGGTGAGCACCGTGCGGCACACCTCCGCCCACTCGTCGAGGCGCTCGGCGTGGGCGAGCCAGCCGCACAGCGCCACCGCCAGGCGGAACCACCAGCGGCGCACCCGGCGCGGCAGGGTCTCCGCCGCGCCCGCCGGCACCCTGACCACGGCCAGCAGCAGCTCCTGGTGCAGGTCGAACCAGCCGTACGGGTCGTCGTCCAACGCCAGCGTCGGTTCCCGGTCCGGCGGTGAGCCGACCACGGCGAGGCTCGCGGCATGCCGCTCGGCCCGCCGGGCCAGGTGCCGGGTGAGCCGGGCCTGCGCGGCGACCCGCCGCCGCGCCGGCTCCGCGTCGCGCAGGTGCATCCGGGCGTACGGGGCCAGCAGCGGGCGCACCTCGTAGCGGTCACCGGGCGCGCCGGTGACGAACCCGCCGGCGGCCAGCTCGTGCAGCAGGGCGGCCACCCGGTCCGGGCGGCGGCCGGCGAGCGCCCCGATCGTCGGTCGGTCCAGCGGCACCGGGCTGAGCGACATCAGCCGCCACAACCGCCCCGCCTCGCCGCCCAGCGCGTGGTACGCGGTGTCCCGCGCGGTCACCAGCAGGGTCGCCGGGGAGGCGGCGACGTGCTGGTGCGGGGGCGTGTCGACGGCGCGGCGCAGCGCGCCGAGCACGTCGGTGTGCCGCCACCCGTGCTGCGCCGTACGCCGGCCGAGCTCCGCGACCGTGCGGGGCTGCCGCCCGCAGAGTTCGACGAGGTCGCGTACCGCGGGGTCGGTGCGCGGGTCCGGGCGGTGCGGCCGGGCGACGGGCGCGGCGGCGCCGGCGGCGGCGAACAGCTCGACGGCGTCGGCGGCGTCCGGCTCGGCGAGCCCGTGCGCCACCACCCCGTCCACCGCGGCCAGCGCTCCCGTGCCGGCCAGCAGCAGGCGGCACGTCCGCGCGGTCGGCGGCAGCAGCGGCCGGACCTGGGCCGGGTCGTCCACGTTGTCCAGCACCACGAGGACCGCCCGGCCGTCGAGCTGGCCGCTCAGCTCGTCGACGGCGTCGGCGAGGTCGTCGGCGCGTCCCGACGCCGGCGGCCGGGTGCCGAGGATCCGGGCCAGCGCGGTCAGCACCTGCCGGGCGTCGTGCCGCCGGCCGCCCCGGCGCAGGTCCAGGTAGTACTGGCCGTCCGGGAAGTCGTCCCGGCACAGGTTGGCGGCCTGGATCGCGCAGGCCGACGTGCCGACGGCCCGCCGGCCGACCACCGCGACCGCGTGCTCCTTCTCCAGCAGGTCGACGATCGCGTCGACGTGCCCGGCCCGCCCCGTGAACCCGGCCGGCCACGGCAGGGTGGGCGCGCCGGCGCCGGCGCCGGCGCCGGGCGGCGGCTCGGTGTCGTCCGGCGTCGTGGCCTGCTGCCGCTGGCGGCGCCATTCCACGATCATCGCGGCGGCGAGGCCGAGCACGATCACCCCGGCGCTCGCCGAGCCGAGCTGGGCGACGGACAGCTCGGAGAGCAGGTTGCCGGTGACGTTGCCGAGCACCGCGCTGACCGTGCCGCCTACCACGCCACCGATCGCGAGCAGCAGGCTCAGCCGCCGGGGCCGCCGCGAGCGGCGGGCCGGTCCCGGCCCCGTCACCGCACACCCCCGGCGACCAGGCCGGCGACGAGCTGGCGGCGCGCCAGCACCACCAGCAGCACCGGCAGGACGGAGGCGATGACCGAGCCGGCGGCGAGCGCCCCGCTGTTGGCCGCGAAGCCCCGGGTCTGGCCGGCGAGGAACAGCCCCAGCGGCAGCGCGCCCGGACCGCTGAACAGCAGGCCCACCACCAGGTCGTTCCACACCTGCACGAACTCCAGCACCGCGACCGCCACCACGGCCGGGCGGTTGTGCCGGGCGAGCAGCCGCAGGGTGCCCCACCAGTGCCGCCCGCCCACCCGGGCCGCCCGCACCTGCTCGGCGGGCAGGTCCGCGAACGCGTTGCGCAGCACCAGCACGGCGAACGGCACGCCCAGTGCGACGTGTACCAGCGCCAGGCCACGCGCCGTGCCCGAGGAGAGCACCACGCCGAGCACCTCGTTGACCGGCCCGGCGATGACCTGTACCGGCACGATGCTGGCGGCCATCAGCAGCAGCCCGGTGGCCTGGGCGGGTGGCCCGGTCAGCCAGGCCAGCGGGTACGCGGCGAGCAGCGCGACGCCCAGCACCACGGCGGTGACCACGGTCGCCAGCACCAGCGTGAAGCCCAGCGTGCGCCACAGCTCCGCGCCGGTCAGCAGGTCGCGGTAGGAGTCGAGGCCGGGCGGGCTCCACCACCAGCCCCGGGCCGCCGCGTCCACCGTCCCGTGCAGCGAGGTGGCGAGCAGCACCCCGAGCGGCACCAGCCAGGCGACCGCCGCGCCCGCCACCAGCAGCCGGGTCGTCCGGCGTGGCGCGGGCGCCACCGGTTCGGGCGCGACGGGCACCGGGTCGCGGGGCGGCGGCCACGCCTGCCGCACGAACAGCGCGGCGACCAGCATGCCGGCGGCCACCGCCACCAGCCACACCACGCCGAGCGCCGCGCCCTCGCCGGTGGTGGCGCCGTTGGAGGTCTGCCAGACCCGCAGCGCGAGCACCGACGCCTCGTCGCGCACCGAGCCGGGCGTCATCACCAGGATCAGGTCGAACGTCCGGGCGGTGCCGAGCGCCGCCAGGGTGAACACCACCGCCACGGTGCGCAGCAGCAGTGGCCGCCACTGCGCGTCCCAGAGCACGTCGCGGCGGTTGCCGCCGTAGGCGCGCACCGCGTCGGCGAGGCTGGGCGGCACCGCGTCGAGGGCGGCCCGGAACACCAGCACGGCCAGCCCGACCCACGCCCACACGAACGCCGACATCAGCGCCACCGTGACCAGGCCGGGACCGAGCAGTTGCGGGGCGTCGGCCGCCGACCGGCCGGTCAGCGTCGCCGCGACCAGCGTGGCCAGGCCGCGTTCCGGGTCCGGGTCGTACATCAGCCGGAAGGTGACCCCGGTGACCACCAGCGGCAGCGCGGTGGGCACCACCAGGATGAGGCGGACCAGCCCGCCCTCCTGCGAGCGGCGCGAGGCGGCGGCGAGCAGGTAGCCCAGGACGGTGACCACCGCCGGCACCAGCAGCGCCCAGAGCAGCGTGCGTCCCACCACGGCGCCGGTGCCGGGCGCGGCCAGCGCGGTGCGGAAGTGCTCCGCGCCCACCCACCGGCCGTCGGTGGTGACGCTGGCGTGCAGCGTACGCAGCACCGGCCACGCCACCAGCCCGCCGAGCAGCAGCAGGGCGGGCAGCAGCAGCGCCGAGGTGGCCCCCGCCGCCGGGTAGGCCCGCCCGCGCCGGGGCGGCCCGACGTCGTCGAGGACCGCCAGCTCGCCCAGGACCCGGCTCATCGGCCGCCGCCCGCCGACCGGGCCGCCGCCGCCAGTTGCCCGACGGCCCGGCGGGTCGCCCTGCCGGCGGGGACCCCGTCGGTGACGTCGGCGAAGAAGTCCTGCATGATCCGCCAGATGCCCACCCCGTCGGAGCCGGTGAACGGGCCCGGCAGCCGGTCGGACAGGTCGAAGCGCACCGCCTCGGCCGTGCGCAGCTCGGCGGCGAGGCGGCGGCGGACGGGATCGCGGTAGTCGCCCAGCGGCACGGACACGTTCGGGGAGAGGTAGCCGCCGGCGCGCAGCCACGGCTGGAAGGCGGAGCCGCCGCTGAGCCAGCGCACCAGCTCCGCCCCACGGGCCGAACCGGCGAACGCCACGGCGGCGTCACCGCCGACGATCAGCGGGCCGCCGGCCACCCGGGCGCCCGGGAAGCGGAAGGTCTCCGGCTGCTCCGGGCCCCGGCGGAACCGACGGCTGACGTCGTCGACGAAGTCGGCTTCGAAGAGCATCGTGGCCCGCCGGTGGTGCACCACCTGGATCACCGACTCCTCGTACTGGGTGAGCAGGGCCCGGCGACCGCCGCCGGGGAACGCGCCGTCGACGCCCCACAGCTCGGCGAGCCGGTCCAGCGCCGTGTGCACCGACGGGCTCCGCCAGTCGGCCTCGCCGCGCGCCAGCGCCTCGTAGTGGCCGGGCGGGGCCACGTCGGCGAGTACGTTCTCGAACCAGTCGGTGAGCACCCAGCCGTCGGCCGCGCCGACGGCCAGCGGCGCCGGGCCGTCGCCCGACCGGGCCCGCGCGCCGAGCCGTCGGGTGAGCGTCACGAGCTGCTCCCAGGTGCGCGGCGGCTCGGGGAGCATCGACGGGAAGTACCAGAACAGCGACTTGTGGGCCGCCTTGACCCAGACGCCGTAGCGGCGCCCGTCGGCGGAGAGCAGGTCGGCCATGCCGGGCGGGAGGGCGTAGCTGGTGGCGGGGGTCAGCTCGCGCAGCCAGCCGCGCCGGGCGTACTCGACGACCAGCCCCGACCGGGGCAGGATCGCCACGTCGGGGCTGGTGCCGGCCAGGTGGCGGGCGCGCAGGAACGCGTCGATGTCGTTGCCGGCGCTGATCACCTGCACGTCGGCGCCGTAGTTGCCCACGACCTCGCGGAAACGGGCCAGCTCGCCGCCGCTCCACACGACCGCGACCTGGACCGCCGGCGGCGTGGCGGCGCAGCCCGCGCCGGCGGTCGCGGTGAGCGCGGCGGTGGCCCGCAGCAGGGTACGGCGGCTCAGCCGCGTCGCCGGCGCGGCCCGGCCCACCGGCGTCACCGGCCCACCTCGGCGACGACCGGCACGTCGGCCAGCGAGCCCGGGTCGGCCGTGCACACCAGCACCGCCACCCCCGGGGTGTTCTCCGGGGAGAGCCTGCCGAGCAGGTCGGTCAGCCGCCCACCGCCGGCCGGTCCGGTCGGCAGGTCGACCACCAGCACCTCGGGCAGGCAGGCCACCGCCCGGGCGAGCGCCACCCGGAACCGCTGCGCCTCCGACAGCAGGTGCGGTCGCAGCTCCAGTGTCGGGGCCAGCTCCAGGCGGTCGACCACCTTCGCCGTCCACGCGTCGGCCATCTCCCGCACCCGTTCCCGCCGTCGCTGGCCGTAGGCGATGTTGCGGCGCACGGTCAGGTGGGGCAGCAGCGCGCCGCCGGCCGGCACGTAGGCGATGCGGCGCTGCGGCGGCGGCAGGGTGGTCACCTCCCGGTCGCCGACCAGGACCCGGCCGGCGACCGGCGCGGCCAGCCCGCTCACCACCCGCGCGACGGCGGTGCCGATCGGCGGGGCGGCGACCAGGGCGGCCGTGGCGCCGGCGGCGACGTCGAGGGTCACCGCGGCGGCGCCGGGCACGGCGACGAGCTCGCACAGTCGTAACGTGGCCATCACCTCCGGTGACCCGGGCAGTCGACCCCAGGGTCGCACAATCCGGCGACGACCGGCGCCCCGCCACCGTCCCCTGTGGAGTGCCCCGGGGCCGGCCGCGTCGCCCACCGGTCAGCGCGACGCCGCGCCGAGCCGGTGAGGCATCTGCCAGCCCTCCGCGAGCCGGGACGGGTGCACGTGGTGCCCGCCGCCGAAGAACTCGCAGAACTTCATGATCAACGGATCCCAGCGCAGCGGGTCCACGTGGCTCGTCCCGGGGATGACGAGGTCCTGCTCGACGTACGCGCGCAGCACCTCGACCTGGAAGGCGGTGGCCCGCACGTCGTCTCCCGCCAACGGGTGGGCCGCGACCACCCGGCACTCCAGTTGGATCGGACACTCCGCGACCCGGGGCGCCCCGACCAGCGCCGACGGCTGGGCGGTCAGCCCGGCCAGGGTGAACTTGTCCGGCTCGTAGCGGTAGCCCTGGCGTGCCTTCTGCTCCGGCACGTCCGGGCGGCCGGTGGTCAGCGCGATCCGGTCGACCGCGTCGACCATCGCCGAGGAGGGCAGGTTGAGCACGCACTCACCCTCGCGCAGCAGGTTCGACGTCGTCCGGCCGCTGTCGCCGAGCCCGAGCATCGCCTGCCGGCCCAGCCACCACGCCGACGACATCGGCGCGAGATTCGCCGTGCCGTCGGGGTTGCGGGAGGTGACCAGCACCACTGGGGTGCCGAAGTAGAGCACCTTCAGACCGGGCACGACGTGCATCCGTCCACCTTCCACCGAGGGCGCGACCGCGCGCCGCGCCACCGGAGCCGACTATCCGGGAACCGGTCGGCCGGCGCTGGCGGCGATCGGACGTGGCGTTGCGACCGCCGGTCGGTCAGCCGGCCGGGCGCGGCGGGAGGCCGGAGCGCTGGCACGCCTCCCGGTACATCCGCACCACCTCCTGCCGGATCTGGGCGCGTTCGCTCAGCCGGTGGGCGAACGGCACCCGCACCGGGACCTCGATGTCGTCCACCGTCACGGCGAACTCCATGCCCTCGGCGTCCAGGCCGGTGGCCCGGGCCCGGGTGGCCGCCGGCTGCCCGCCGAGCGTGCGGCAGATGAGCAGCGAGTCCCCGGCGTGGTCGTCGTTCATGTGCCGGCAGACGGCGGCGACCACGTCGGCGCCGAACGGGGCGGTCACGCGGCCACCTCCGTGTCCGTGGCCGGCACGAGGTGGGACAGGGCGGCGAGGACCTCGGTGTTGTGCCGGTACGCCACGAGCACCTCGGCCCGCAGCACGGCCCGACCCACCTCGTCGAGCGGGAGGGCGTCCAGCCTGGCCCGGTAGGCGTCCTTGTACGCCTTCGGACTGGGGATCCGGTCGAACCGGTAGAACGCCGCCCCGGCGTCCCCGGTCAGCCCGTGGTGCCGGGCGAGGGACCGTCCGATGTGCAGGCCGCCGGAGAGGTCGCCGAGGTAGCGGGTGTAGTGGTGGGCGACGAACCGCTCCGGTGAGCTGGCGCAGACCGCGCCGAGGCGCCCGGCGTAGGCGACCGTCGCCGGGGTCGGGTCGATCCGTCGGCGCCAGTCGGGCCCGAGCAGGAACTCCAGGTCCGCGGCGAGGGCGGGCAGCCGGGTCAGCGCGTCGTCGACGAACGGGCCGGCGAGCGGGTCGTGGCGCATCGCCTCGGCGGCGGCCTCCAGCGCCTCGTAGATCACGTGGTGCTGCACCACCAGCGCGGCGTAGCCGGCGCGGTCCAGCTCGCCGGCCACCAGGGCCGAGACGTACCGCTGGGACTCCGCGCCCTGGTGGGCCTCCTGGCTGGCGGCCCGCAGTTCGGCCGAGAACGGGGTGCTGGTCGGGCTCATGTCTCCTCCAGGGTGACGGAAGGCCGGGTGGGCCGCCGTCGGGGAACGATCAAGGGTAGTCGGGTACGTGGATGGGGCACGACCTCGATGTCGTGCCGGTACACCTCGCTGAGCAGGGGGGCGGTGAAGACCTCCGCCGGCGGCCCGGCGGCGCGTACCCGCCCGGCGTCGAGGAGGGTGACGGTGTCGGCGTACGCGCCGGCGAGGGTCAGGTCGTGCAGCACCGCCACCACGGCGTCGCCGGCCCGTGCCCGGTCCCGCGCGACGCGCATGACCAGCTCCTGGTGGCCCAGGTCGAGAGCCGCGGTCGGTTCGTCGAGCAACAGCACGGTGGCCTGCTGCGCCAGCGCCCGGGCCAGCGCGACGCGCGCCTGTTCGCCGCCCGACAGCGCCGGGTACGGCCGGTCGGCGAACCGGGTCGCGTCGCAGCGCCGCAGGACGTCGGCGACCACCGCGTCGTCGCGCTCCTGTTCCGGCCGCCCGGCCCACGGCGCCCGTCCCATCCGCACCACCTCGTCGACGGTGAACGGGAAGCTCAGCGTGCTGCGCTGCGGGAGCACGGCCCGGCGCATCGCCAGCTCCACCGGCGTCCAGCCGGCCGGGGGCGCGCCGTCGATCTCCACGGTGCCGGCCACGGCGGGCAGGTCGCCGCTGACGGCCGCGAGCAGGGTGGACTTGCCCGCCCCGTTCGGCCCGACGAGGGCGTGCACCTCGCCGGCCCGGATCAGCAGGTCGACGCCGTCCAGCACCGGTCGCCCCGCGCGGGCGACGCGCAGGTCGGCGACGCGTACCCGGGGCGTCCCGGCCGGCACCGGCGCCGGAATGCGGGGTGTCGCCCATCGGCGCGGGGCGCGCGTCACCCGGCTGCCCGGAGGGCTCATCCCCAGCCTCCGGCCCGGTTCCGGGTGCGGCGCAGCAGCCAGAAGAAGGCCGGCCCGCCGACGACCGCGGTGAGCACGCCGAGCGGGAGTTCCTGGTGCTCGACCAGGGTGCGGGCGGCGAGGTCAGCGGCGATCACCACGATCGCGCCGCCCAGCGCGCTGGCCGGCAGCAGCACGCGGTGCCCCGGGCCGGCGACCATCCGGACCAGGTGCGGCACCACCAGACCGATGAAGCTGATGATGCCGGTGAAGGCCACGGCCGCCGCGCCGAGCAGCGCGGTGACCACGATCATGCGGATCCGCAGCCGCTCCACGTCGACTCCGAGGTGGCGCGCGGCGGGCTCGCCGAGGGCGAGCAGGTCGAGCCGGCGGGCGTCGGCGTACGCGACGCCGAGACCGACCGCCAGGCACGGCGCGGCCAGCGTGACCGCCGACCAGTTCGCCGACGCCAGGCTGCCGAGGTTCCAGAAGGCGATGGCCTGCACGCCGGACTCGTCGGCGACGAACATGAGCAGCCCGATCGCCGCCCCGGCGACGGCGTTGACCGCGACACCGGTCAGGACCAGGGTCACCACCTCGGTCCGGCCGTTGGCGCGGGCCAGCAGGTACACGGCGTACGTGGTGGCCAACCCCCCGGCGAAGGCGGCGGCGGGGACGGTCCAGCCGCCGAGGACGGTGACGCCGGTGACGATGGCGAGGGCCGCGCCGACGGCCGCCCCGGCGGAGACCCCGATGACGCCGGGCTCGGCGAGCGGGTTACCGAAGACGCCCTGCATGACGGCGCCGGCGCAGCCGAGCGCGGCGCCCACCACGGCGGCCAGCACCACCCGGGGGAACCGGACGATCCAGAGCGCGTTCTCGCCCTGGGGGTTCGTCGGCAGGGCACCGACGTCCAGGCCGAGCCGGTGCAGGACCGAGCCGAGCACCTCGGCGGGGGAGACCTGCACCTGTCCCCGGCCCGCCGCGACCAGGACGATCAGCAGCAGGGCGGCGCCGAGGCCCGTTAGGAGCAGCGGACCACGCCGGACGGGACGGCTGGCCGGGGGCCGCGCGGGCGGCCGGACCGGAGTGTCGACGCCGGTCACGACGCGCTGCCGCAGGAGTAAACGGCGGCGGCCAGGGCCTGCACGGTCCGCCCGGAACGGGTGCCAAAGGTGAGCAGGGTGCCGTCGTCCATGTCGACGATCCGGCGGGCCGCTCCGGCCGGGGTCTGCGCGACGCCGGGGAGCTTCAGCAGGCCGTCGATTCCGCCGACGGAGGCGAGCCCGGCGCTCATCACCAGGATCACGTCCGGGGCGGCGTTGATGAGTCCCTCACTGGTCAGCGGGCGGAACCTGGCCAGGCCGACGGCGCTGCCGGCGTCCACCCCGCCGATCGCCTCGATCATCGCGTCCGAGCCGGCTCCGTCGCCACCGATCAGGTAGACCCCGGCGGTGCCGCGCAGGTAGAGGAACGCGATCCGGGGCGCCCGGCCCCCGGGCGCGCTCCGGCGGGCCGCCGCGATCTCGCTCTCGACCCTGGACACGAGCAGCTCGCCGGCGGCCGGGACACCGAGGGCCGCCGCGACGGCGCGTACGTGGCCCGGTACGGCGGCGAGGGTCTGCTCGGCTTCGATCAGGACGACGGGGATGCCGGAGGCGCGCAACTGGCGGAGCACCTCCGGCGGCCCGATGCTGTCGTCGGCGAGTACCACGGTCGGGTTCAGGGCGAGCACCGCCTCGGCGGAGAGGTCGTGCCCGGCCGGGGTCACCACCGGCAGGTGCGCGGCCGCCGGGAAGGTGGTCGAGGTGTCCCGGCCGATGACGTTGCCGCCGAGCCCGAGGCCGAACACGGTCTCGGCGATGGAACCGTAGAGGTTCACCGCCAGGATGCGGCTGGCGTCGGTGACGGTGACGCTCGTGCCGTCGGCGGAGGTGACGGTGGCCGGCAGGGCGGGCGCCGGTGCCGGCCGCAACGCGGTGACGTCGGTGCTGTCCAGAGCGGCGGTGACCGGCCCGCAGTCAGCCGTCGCGGCCGGCGTGGCGCCGGAGGGGGACGCGGAGCAGGCGGTGGCCCCGAGGAGCAGCACCACCAGGGCCGCGACCGAGGAACGGCGGGCGGCCGCCGGCACGGGGCGGTCGCGCCGGGGATGCCCGGTCACCGGGCCTGTCCCCGGCGACGCCACCGGCGCAGGCCCAGCAGCGCGGTGGCCGACAACGCGAGCACCACCAGGCCGACGGTCCACCCGCGACCCGCCTCGGTGGCGGTGCTCACCCTGCTGATCGCCAGCTCGCTCGGGGCGGCGGCGGTGGGGGCGGCGCCGTCCCCGGCGGCGGTGGTCACCGGGGCGCCGGCGGGGGAGGCGGGCCTGGCCGTCGTGGTCGCCGGCGCGGCGGCGCCGCCCGGTGCCCCGGTGGCGGCCGACGGGGCGCGGCCCGGGGCGGTGGCGCCGGATGTCGCCGGGCGGGGGCTGGCCGGGGCGGGGGCGGGCCGGGCGAAGACGGTCGGGACCCGGACGTCCTGGGAACGGTCGGCGGTGCGGGTGTGGTCGGCGCGGGTCACCACCGCGCACCGGCGCGTGGTGCAGTCGACGTCGCCGATGGCCGGGGTGACCCGGAGCGTGATCCGGAACGACCCGCCGGGGCCGTACGGGACGGCCAGCCCTTCGCCGTACGAGGGCGGGTTCGACGAGATCCAGTGCGACGCCCCGAGGGCGCCGGTCATGTCGGCCCCGCCGCCGCAGGGGCTGGGTGCCGCGCCGGGCCCGTTGTCCACACAGAACGCCACGTAGATGCCCTTGGTGACGTCGTACCCGCGGCCGGAGACGGTGACGGTCGCGCCGGACCTGTCGATTCCGGTGCTTGGGGTGACGCTGAGCGCCTGGCCGCCGGGGCCGCGGCCGGTGCCGGCGTGCGCGGGCGGCGCAGTGGCGACGACACCCACGGTGATGAGGGTGGCGGCCATGAAGACGTGACGCGGTGTGCGCATCGGGCTCCTCACGAGAGCGTCGGCGGAGAACCGAGAAGTTAGGTTTGGCTAACCTAAGTTATGAAGATCCAGTTCACAAGGGGTTGTTCGGACCGGATAACCGGGCCGAACGCGGATGGTCGACTTCTTAGGTTTGCCTTACCTTACTGACTGTCCGTAGCGGATCAAGAGAAGGAGTCAGCATGGTCCGATCCAGAGCCGGTCAGGCCTGGCGGCAGTCGATGCGCTGGGCGGCGGTCGCCGCCCTCGGCCTGTCGACCGCACTCGTGGGCGCCGGCCCCGCCTCGGCAGCCGAGGCCGACATCACTGGTGGCACCCTGACCTGGGGTTTCAAGCAGTCGTTCCGCACCTACGTCTCGGGCGGCAACGGCAACCCGCCGATCGCGGCGAGCAACGGCGCCACCATCAACGCCGACGGCACGTTCACCTTCCCGTCCACGGGGGGCACCCACGACTCCGCCACCGGCGCCGCCAGCGCCGAGTACGGCGGCACCGTGGTCTTCTCGTACCCCTCGCACATGTTCACCATCACGCTGGCCAACCCGACGATCGCCATCTCCGGCGGCACCGCCGCCCTGAAGGCCGACGTCGACCTGGTCACCACGGCGGCCGAACCGGTGTCGGTGCGGCAGGCGACCATCGCCACGCTCGCGTCCGGCGGGAACCTGGGCGGCGCGGGGACGGTGAGCGGCAGCAACCTCGCCGCGACGCTGACCGCCGCCGGCGCCTCGGCGTTCAACGGCTTCTACGCCGCGGGTGACGCGCTCGACCCGGTGTCGTTCACGTTCACCAGCGGCGACTCCGGGCCGGCGCGTCCGGCGGTGGCGGTCACCCCGTCCGGCGGGCTCGACCCGTCGGGGGCGACGATCACCGTAGAGGGCTCCGGCTTCGACCCCGCCGCCAACGGGGCGGCCGGGGTCTACGTCGCGTTCGGGCCCAGGGTCGACGAGCACTGGACCAACGCCGGCGTGCTCCAGGTGACCAAGTGGGTGAGCGCGACGAACGAGCCGACGGAGGCGCGGGACAGGCTCAACGCCGACGGCACGTTCCGTACCACGCTTCCGATCAGCGCGGTCTACACCGACCGGACCGGTGAGCGGGTCGACTGCACCGCCGTGCAGTGTTACGTCATCACCTTCGCGGCCCGCGGCTCGGCGGACCGCAGCCAGGACACCTTCACGCCGGTCACCTTCTCCGGGACCGGCACCGGTGCGGGGGACGCCGTGCAGCGGATCACCGCCACCGTGAAGGGCGGCCCGCTCACCCTGGGCGTGGCCGGCTCCGCCGTCGCCCTGCCGGCCGTGACCAACGGCCAGGTCGCCAGCGGGGCACTGCAGGACGCCACCGTGGCGGACCTGCGGGGCACCGACGCCGGCTGGAGCCTCGTCGGGCAGGTCTCCGACTTCACCTCCAGCACCGGCGGGGTCATCGCCGCGGACAACCTCGGCTGGGCGCCGAGCGCGGCCGCCGTCGACGACCCGCTGGCCGGCGACCCCGGCACGGTCGTCCCGGGCGCGGTGGCCGCGCCAGGTGCCGGCCTCGGTGCGGCCCGGGCGCTCTGCACCTCGGCGGCCGGGGCCAGCGGCGGCACGTTCACCTGCGGCGCCCGGCTGAACCTCGGAGTGCCGGTGTCCGCAGCGGCGGGCGACTACGCCGCGACCCTCACCCTGACCCTCTCCTAGGTCGGCGCCGGGTCACCGGTGGGGCGGGCCCTCCCCGGCCCGCCCCACCGGCCGTCCCGCCCACCGCCACCCACCCACCCGGAGCCCGGCATGTCCCTCGTCACCCTCCTGTCCCGGACCTGCGTCACGCTCGTCGCCGCGCTGCTCGCGGCGGGGCCGGCGGCGGCCGTCGCCGCGCCCACGCCGCCCGGCACACCGGCCGCGCCGACGCCCGCCCCGGTGGCGCCCGGCCCCGCCGCGACACGGTGGGCGGTGCAGCCGTCCGGGCCGGACGGCCCGACCGGACGCAACTACTTCATCTACGACCTGGCCCCCGGCAGCACCCTGACCGACCACGTCGGCGTCACCAACCTGAGCGACCGGCCGCTGACCTTCCAGGTGTACGGCACCGACGCCTACACCACCGCCGACGGGGCCTTCGCCCTGCTGCCCGCCGACCGGGCGGCCACCGACGTCGGCTCCTGGGTCCGCTTCGACAAGCGCACCTGGACGATCGCCCCCGGACGTCGCGCCGACATCCCGTTCCGGCTGAGCGTGCCCGCCAACGCCACCCCGGGCGACCACGCGGGCGGGGTGATAGCCGCCATCACCCAGGCCCGCACCACCGCCGACGGGCAGCAGGTCCGGGTGGACCAACGGCTGGCCGCGCGGGTCTACCTCCGGGTGGACGGCGACGTCCGCCCCGCCGTCGCGATCGAGTCGGTCAGCGTCAGCTACGACAATCCGATCAATCCGGCCGGCGGCGGCGACGCCGTGGTCAGCTACCGCGTACGCAACACCGGCAACGTGCGCCTCGGCGGAACCGGCACGGTGGCCGTCGAGGGGCCGTTCGGGTGGCGGCTGGCCCGTACCGCGCCGGTGGACCTGCCCGAGCTGCTGCCCGGCGGGGTCTTCACCGTCACCGAGCGGGTCACCGGCGTGCCGCCCGCGCTCCGGCTGACCGCCGAGGTCGACCTGGCGCCGACCACCGTGGACGCGGCGCTGCCGCCGGTGCTGCGCTCCGCGAGCACGTGGGCGCCGCCGTGGCTGCTGCTCGCCGCGCTGGCCGTGCCGGCCGGCTGGCTGGCCGTCCGGCTGCGCCGCCGCACCCTCGCCGAGCGCGGCGCCGGGGAGGGGTCCGCGCGGGACGCGGCGGCGGATCCGGCCCGCCCGGCCGGCTCACCCGCCACCCGCCCGGCCGCCGGCCCGGCGGGCGGCGCGCCGTGACCCGGCTCCTGCCGGTCGCCGCCGCGCTGCTCGCGCTGGCCTCCCCGGTGCCCGCGCCCGCCGTCGCCCCCACGTCCGCGCCCGCCGTCGCACCGGCGGCGCCGCGGATCGCCGTGCCGGCCGGCACGTTCCGGGCCGGCGACCAGATCCTGGTCACCCTCAGCGGCTGGCCGGCCGGCACCGTGCAGATCGAGGTCTGCGGCAACGGGGGACGACGCGGCGCGCTCGACTGCGCGACCAGCAGGGCCGGGCACGGACAGGTGCCGTCGTCGGGCGCGGCCACCCTGCCGGTGCTGCTCGCCGCCCCGCCGGTCGGCTGCCCCTGCCTGGTGCGGGCCCGCACGCCCACCGGCGGCACCCGGGCCAGCGTCGACCTGCCGCTGACCGGCGTGAGCGCGCCGCCCGCCCCCGCGCCGGTCGGCGCCGCGGAACTGGTCGTCGCCGGGCTGCGCGCCGCCGACCGGTCCGGGGTGCCGGGCTGGTTCGGCGTGCCGGGAGACCTGACCGTGGACCTCACCCTGCGCAACGTCGGCCCCACCGACGCGGTCGACCCGCCGTTCGCGCTGCTGTTCGGCCGCCCCGGTCGGGTGCACACGCTCGTCGACGCCCCGCCGCTCGGCACGATCGGGGCCGGGCAGACCCGGGAGTACCGGATCCGCGTTCCGACCGACGCGACCGTCGTGGGCCCGCACGAACTGCACGGCCGGATCGAGCCGTCCGGCGGGCCGGTCGCCTTCACCGTCGAGGCGGCCCGTTACCCCTGGGGCCTGCTGGGCCTGGTCGCCGTGCCGTTGCTGTGGGCGCTGGCGCGGCCGGGCCGGCGTGGTCAGGGCGGCGGGGGAGCGGTGCCGCGGTAGATCGCCGCCAGCCACACGTCGCGCAGCACGTCGACCACGTCGCGCTCCGCCACCGCCGGCCCGTCGCCGGCGAAGGTGGCGTACCAGACGCGTTCGTTCATCGAGTTGAGCGCGATGGCGAGGTCGCGGGCCGGCACGCCGTCGGGGGCCGCCCCGCGCCGCCGCTCGGCCACGATCGCGGTCTCGATCGCGTGCACCCAGCGCTCCAGCACGGTTGCCCACAGTCGGCGCACCTCGGCGTTGGTGCCGCGCACCTGGGCGCAGGCCAGCACCACCGCGCGGTGTGCGCCGAACGTCTCGTGGAACCGGTCGATCAGCTCCCGCCAGCGCGCCGGCGGGTCCTCGGCCAGCCGCTCCAGCACGTTCCCGGCGGCGGCGTCGGCCTCCTCGATGACCCGGTCCAGCAGCGTCAGCAGCACCGCGTCCTTGGCCGGGAAGTAGAAGTAGAAGGTGGGCCGGGAGATGCCCGCCCCGCGCGCCAGGTCGTCGATGGAGATGTCGGCGAAGGCCCGCTGCCCCAGCAGCCGCTCGGCGGTCGCCAGGATGGCCAGCTCCCGCTCGTCGCCGACGGAGCGCGCCGCGCGCCGTCCGCGCCCGGTCGCGTTCCCGGTGGCCGTACGGGCGGGTGTCATGCCCGGTGACTCTACACCGGATCAACGCTGTGTCGATCCAACTCGACAGGGTGTTGACGAGCCTCGACAGCCGTGGCTAGTGTCCGGTCACACCGGCGGACGGAGACGAGATGGCCACCGAACACGTCGACGTGCTCATCGTCGGCGCCGGCCTGTCCGGCGTGGGTGCCGCCTGCCACCTGCGCCGCCACTGCCCGGAGAAGACGTACGCGGTGCTGGAGTCCCGCGACGCGATCGGCGGCACCTGGGACCTGTTCCGTTATCCCGGCGTCCGGTCGGACTCCGACATGTTCACCCTCGGCTACTCCTTCAAGCCGTGGACCGACCCGAAGGCCATCGCCGACGGCGACTCGATCCGCGACTACGTCCGCCGCACCGCCGACGAGTACGGCGTCACCGACCACATCCGCTTCCGGCACCGGGTGCTGCGGGCCGACTGGGACAGCGCGAGCGCCCGCTGGACGGTGCACGCCCAGCGCGACGACACCGGCGAGACGGTCGCGCTGACCTGTTCCTTCCTGTTCACCTGCGCCGGCTACTACCGCTACGACGCCGGGTACACCCCGGGGTTCCCCGGCACCGAGCGGTTCGCGGGGCGCATCGTGCACCCGCAGCACTGGCCTGCCGACCTCGACCACACCGGCAAGCGGGTCGTGGTGATCGGCAGCGGCGCCACCGCCGTGACCCTGGTGCCGGCGATGGCCGAGCGGGCCGCCCACGTCACCATGCTCCAGCGCTCACCCACGTACGTCCTGGCGCTGCCGTCGCGCGACGTGCTGGCCGACGCGCTGCGGCGCTGGCTGCCCGCCAAGGCCGCGTATCCGGTGGTGCGCTGGAAGAACGTCCTGCTCTCCACCGCCAACTTCCAGCTCAGCCGGCGGGCGCCCGCGGTGGTCCGGCGGCTGCTGCTGCGCGCCGCCCGGGGCAGGCTGCCGGCCGGCTACGACGTCGACCGGCACTTCTCGCCCCGCTACGACCCCTGGGACCAGCGGCTGTGTGTGGTGCCCGACGGCGACCTGTTCACCGCGGTGGCCCGGGGGACGGCGTCGGTGGTCACCGACACCGTCGACACCTTCACGGAGCGGGGCGTCCGGCTCGCCTCCGGCGAGGAACTGGCCGCGGACGTCGTCGTCACCGCCACCGGGCTCAACCTGCTCGCCCTCGGCGGCATGACGCTGACCGTGGACGGCGCCGAGGTGGAGCTGCCCGACACCGTCGCCTACAAGGGGATGATGCTCTCCGGGGTGCCGAACTTCGCGATGACCCTCGGCTACACCAACGCCTCGTGGACGCTGAAGGCCGACCTGGTCGCCACCTACGTCTGCCGGCTGCTGCGGCACCTGGACCGCACCGGCCAGCAGGTCGTCACCCCGCTGCCGCCGCCCGACGGCGAGCTGGAGCCGATCATCGACCTGACGGCCGGCTACGTGCTGCGCAGCGTCGACGCCCTGCCCAAGCAGGGCGCCCGGGCGCCGTGGCGGCTGCACCAGAACTATCCCCGGGACGTCCTGCTGATGCGGCACGGCCGGCTCACCGACCCCGGCGTGCGGTTCTCCCGCGCCGGCACACCGGAAAGGAGGACCGCCCGTGCGTAGGTTCGTCTTCAATGGCGGCACGGCCGTGGTGACCGGCGCCGCCAGCGGGATCGGCGAGGCCCTCGTACACGGGCTGGCCCGCCGGGGCAGCGACCTGGTGCTGGTCGACCGCGACGCCGGGCGCCTCGACGCCGTCGTCGCGGCGGTCCGCGCCGCGCACCCCGACCGGCAGCTCACCGCCTACGTGGTCGACCTGGCCGACGCCGCCGCCACCGCGCGGGTGGCGGAGGAGATCAGGCGGCGGCACCCGGTGCTGCGGCTGCTGGTCAACAACGCGGGGGTGGCGCTGGGCGGCCGGTTCGACCAGGTGAGCCTGGACGAGTTCAGCTGGGTCGTCGACGTCAACTTCCGGGCCGTGGCGCAGCTGACCCACGCCCTGCTGCCCACCCTGCGGGTCGAGCCGGGCGCGCACCTGGTCAACGTCTCCAGCCTCTTCGGCCTCATCGCCCCGGCCGGGCAGACCGCCTACGCGGCCAGCAAGTTCGCCGTCCGCGGCTTCACCGAGGCGCTGCGCCAGGAGCTGGCCGGCGAGGGGATCGGGGTGACCTGCGTGCATCCGGGGGGCATCCGCACCCGGATCGCGCAGAACGCCCGGGTGGGCGCCGGCGTGCCCGCCGAGGAGTTCGAGACCGGCCGCCGGCAGTTCGAGAAGCTGCTGACCATCGACCCCGCCCGGGCCGCCGAGGTGATCCTGCGCGGGGTGCACCGCCGCCGGGGCCGGGTGCTGATCGGCTGGTCGGCGAAGCTGCCCGACCTGCTGGCCCGGGTGGCGCCCGTGTCGTACCAGCGGGTCCTGGCCTTCGCGCTCGACCGCGTCGCGGGCGACGCCACCCGCCGGCTCACCACCGGATCGCCCGGCCCGGCGCAGCCGCAGCCCGAGGCGCCCCCGGCGGCCGACCCGGCCGGAGGACCGGCGTGAGCGCCCCGGCCGGACGCCGGCACGTGAGCGTGGACGGCCGGCGGGTGTGCCACCGCGTCGACGGCGACGGGCCGCCGGTGCTGCTGCTGCACGGCATCGGCCGCACCCTGCGCGACTTCACCGAGCTGCACGAACTGCTCGCCGCGCGGTTCCGGGTGCACAGCGTCGACCTGCCCGGCTACGGCGGTTCGCTGCCGATGGCCCGCCCCTGCACCCTGCCGGCGCTGGGCGAGTTCGCCGCCCACTACCTCGACGCCGTCGGCGTCGAGGAGCCGGCGCACGTGGTCGGCAACTCCCTCGGCGGCGCCGTCGCCATGCGCCTCGCGGCGTCCGAGCCGGCCCGGGTGGCCAGCCTGACGCTGGTCAACAGCGCCGGCTTCGGCCGGGAGGTGACCATCGCGCTGCGGCTGCTGGCGCTGCGCCCGCTGGGCCGGCTGCTGCTGCGGCCCACCCGCTGGGCCGCCCGCCGCGCCGAGTTGTCGCTCTTCCACGACCCGGCCCTCGCCACCGCCGAACGCGTCGCGCACGCCCTGGCGGTCGCCCGCCAGCCGTACGCCGCCCGGGTGATGCTGGAGACCGCGCGCAGCCTCGGCACCTTCCGGGGTGTGAGCCCGCAGTGGCGCGAGGACCTGCTGGCCGAGGTGGAACGGCTCGACGTGCCCACCCTGGTCGTCTGGGGCGACCGGGACCTGATCCTGCCGGCGGCGCACCTCGACGCCGCCCGGTCCCGGCTGCCGCGCGCCCGCACCCACCTGTTCGCCGACTGCGGGCACATGCCGCAGATCGAGTGCGCCGAGGAGTTCCACCGCCTGCTCGTCGACTTCTGGGCCGAGGCCGACGCGGACGCCGCCGGCAGGTGAGCCGGCGGCGCGACGGGGAAAGCGGGCCCGGTGCCCGAGCTGACCCTCTTCCTCGGCGGCGACGTGATGACCGGTCGGGGCATGGACGCGACCCTGCCCGCGCCCGGCCCGCCCGAGCTGCGCGAACCGGCGGTACGCGACGCCCGCGACTACGTCGACCTCGCCCGGGTCGCCAACGGGCCGGTTCCGCGCCCGGCGCCGCCGGCCTGGCCGTGGGGCGAGGCGCTGCACCTGCTCGACGAGCTGCGGCCCGACGCCCGCGTGGTCAACCTGGAGACCGCGGTGACCGGCCGGGGCGAGCACGCCCCGGCCAAGGCCATCCACTACCGGATGCACCCGGGGAACCTGTCCTGCCTCGCCGCGGCCCGGCTCGACGTCTGCGCCCTGGCCAACAACCACAGCCTCGACTTCGGCCCGGTCGGGCTCACCGACACCCTCGACGCGCTGGCCGGCGCCGGCATCGCCACCGCCGGCGCCGGCCGGGACGCGGCGTCGGCCTGGCGGCCCGCCCGGGTGCCGCTCGGCCGGGCCGGTCGGCTGCTCGTCTGGTCGGTGGCCGTACCGTCCAGCGGGGTGCCCCCGCCCTGGGCGGCCACCGCCGGGTCGCCCGGGGTGGCGTACCTGCCGGAGGTCTCGGTCGCCTCGGCGGACGCGCTGGCCGGACGGATCGCCGCCGTGGCCGGGCCGGGGGACCGGGTGCTGGTCTCCGTGCACTGGGGCACCAACTGGGGGTACGAGGTGCCGCCCGCGCACGTCGACTTCGCCCACCGGCTGGTCGACGCCGGCGTGGACGTGGTGCACGGCCACTCGTCGCACCATCCCCGCCCCGTCGAGGTGTACCGCGACCGGCTGGTCCTCTACGGCTGCGGCGACCTGGTCGACGACTACGAGGGCATCGGCGGGCGGGAGGCGTACCGCCCGGAGCTGCGGCTGCTCTGGCTGCCGACCCTCGACGCCGCCACCGGGGCGCTGCGGCGCCTGCGGGCGGCCCCGGTACGGATGCGCCGGATGCGGCTGGAGCGGGCCGCGCCCGACGAGGCCGGCTGGCTGGCGGGGCTGCTCGGCGGCTTCGGCCCACCCTTCGCGCGCGGGTTCACCGTCGACGGCGACGGGCTGCTGACGCTCCACCCCCGCTGACGGTGGCCCGCGCCACCCCCGGCGGGGGCGCGGGACGCGCCGAGCAGGCGGGGCCCACGATAGATACATGACGCATCCCTCCCCGTCGCCGCCCGGCTGGCCGAGATGCGGGACGCGCACGCCGCCGGTGACCTGGCCGCGCTGATGCAGGCCGACCGGGCGTTCCACGCCACCGTCGTGGACGCCGCCGGCAACGAGATCCTCGCCGAGCTGTACCAGCGGCTGCGCGACCGGCAGCTGCGGATGGGGGAGGCCAGCTTCCGGCTCTCGCCCGGCTGGGCCGAGACGGCGCTGACCGAGCACACCGACCAGCTCGCCGCGCTCGACTCCGACGACCCCGGGCGCTGGCTCGCCGCCGTCGCCGCGCACATCGACAACGCGGCGGCCGTGCTGCGGGCCCTGCGGTGAGGGTGCTGACCGCGCCGCCCGCCCCGCTCCGCTCGGCGGGCGGCCTCGTCTGGGGCGTGGCCGTGTCCGCGTACGTGGCCGCCGTGTTCCACCGCAGCTCACTCGGCGTCACCGGCGTCGACGCGGCACACCGCTTCGAGGTCAACGCCTCGGCGCTGGCCACCTTCTCCGTCGCCCAGCTCGCCGTGTACGCGGCGATGCAGGTCCCGGTCGGCGTACTGCTCGACCGGTTCGGGTCCCGCCGGCTGCTCATCGCCGGCGGCGCGCTGATGGTCGCCGGCCAGCTCTGCTTCGCCCTGGCCACCGACGTGCCCCTGGCGATCGCCGCCCGCGTGCTGATCGGGCTCGGCGACGCCATGACGTTCATCAGCGTGCTGCGCATCGTGGCGCTGTGGTTCCCGGGGCGGCGCTACGCGATGATGACCCAGCTCACCGGCACGCTCGGCCAGCTCGGGGCGATCCTCGGCGCCGTACCGCTGGTGGCCCTGCTGCACTCGGCGGGCTGGACGCCGGCCTTCCTCACCGCCGGGGCGGTCGGGGCGACCGTGCTGCTGATGGTCGTCGTCGCCGTCCGGGACACCCCGGGCGGGCCGGTCCCGGCCGGCGCGGCGCCCACCCTCACCGACGTCCGCCGGGAACTCGCCGCCGCGTGGGCCCAGCCGGGCACCCGGCTGGGGCTCTGGACGCACTTCGTCACCCAGTTCTCCGGCGCCGTGTTCGCCCTGCTCTGGGGCTACCCGTTCCTGGTGCAGGGGCAGGGGCTCAGCCCGACCAGGGCGGCGTCGCTGCTCACCCTGATGACCGCGGCCATGCTGCTGACCGGGCCGGTGGTGGCGCACCTCTGCGCCCGGCACCCGTTCCACCGCTCGGTGCTGGTCTTCGCGATCACCGGCGCCACCGCCGTGGTCTGGGCCGTCGTGCTGGCCTGGCCGGGACGCGCGCCGGGCTGGCTGCTGGTCACGCTGGTGCTGGTGCTCGCGGTCAACGGCCCGGCCTCCCTCATCGGCTTCGACTACGCGCGCAGCTTCAACCCGGTCAACCGGATCGGCAGCGCCACCGGGGTCGTCAACGTCGGCGGCTTCGTCGCCTCGATCGTGCTGGTGCTGGCCGTCGGCGTGGTGCTCGACCTGGCCACCCCGGCCGGTCGGGCCACCCCGGACCTGACCGCCTTCCGGTGGGCCTTCGCCGTGCAGTACGTCCTCTGGGCGCTCGGCGCGGTCCAGGTCCTGCGCTACCGCAACGCGGCCCGCCGCGAGCTCGCCGCGCGGACCCCCGCCGCGACGCCGACCTGACCCGCCGCACCGCCCCCGGGTGGCGCCCCCCGCCCTCCCGGGCCGGGGCGCGTCTCCGGCGCAGTCGCGGCCCGTGGGGTGCAGGAGGCCGCCGGCGCCGGGGCCTCAGCGCCGCCGTCGGCCGTGGGTGAGGTCGTCCAGCACCAGGGTCAGGCCGGCCCCGAGCAGCCAGACGTCCTTGGCCAGGCCGATGCCCTGCTGGGTGGGCCGCATGCTGCCCGCCTCGCGCATCCCCGGCGTCCTCAGGTAGAGCTGCACCAGGCCCGCGCCGAACGCCGCCAGCCCCAGACCGGCCAGCGCCGACGGGACGAACGGCGCGAGCAGCGCGGCGCCCAGGGCGATCTCGGCCCGGGAGAGCAGCCGGGCGAACCGGTCCGGATCGAGCTTGCCGAGCTGCGGGACGGCGCCGACGGCCATCCCGTGCACGCTCTGCGCGGCCTCCCCCTCCAGCGACCGCTTGCCGATCCCCGAGTTGAGGACGAACGCGCCGATGCTGACCCGCAGCGGCAGATGGCTGATCCTCATGGCGCACTCCCGTCCGAGCGTCGAACCGTGCCCCCGCCTACCCCTCGCCGCCCGCGATAACCGCCCGACGGCCCCGGTCGTCCGCGACGATCGGGAGTAGGTTCGGCCCGAGGAACGTGATCGGGTGCCGCGTCAGGGCACCGACGGACGGCGGCGCGACGCGTCGGCGTGGAGCAGGAGGAAACGTGAGCCAGGAGGTCAGGGGAGTCATCTCCCGCAGCAAGGGCGCGCCGGTCGAGGTGACCACGATCGTGCTGCCCGACCCGGGGCCGGGCGAGGCGATCGTACGGATCCAGTCCTGCGGGGTCTGCCACACCGACCTGCACTACCGGGAGGGCGGCATCAACGACGACTACCCGTTCCTGCTCGGCCACGAGGCCGCCGGCGTCGTCGAGCAGGTCGGCGAGGGCGTCGACGGCGTCGCGCCGGGCGACTTCGTGGTGCTCAACTGGCGGGCCGTATGCGGCGTGTGCCGCGCCTGCCGCCGGGGCCGCCCGTGGTACTGCTTCGCCACCCACAACGCGGCGCGGAAGATGACCCTCACCGACGGCACCGAGCTCACGCCCGCGCTGGGCATCGGCGCCTTCGCGGAGAAGACCCTGGTCCACGCCGGGCAGTGCACCAAGGTCGACCCGGCCGCCCGGCCCGCCGCCGTCGGACTGCTCGGCTGCGGCGTGATGGCCGGTCTCGGCGCCGCCATGAACACCGGCGGGGTCACCCGGGGCGACTCGGTGGCCGTGATCGGCTGCGGCGGCGTCGGCGACGCGGCGGTGGCGGGCGCCGTGCTGGCCGGCGCGACGACGATCGTCGCGGTGGACACCGACCCCCGCAAGCTCGACTGGGCCCGCAAGTTCGGGGCCACGCACACCGTCAACGCCCGCGACGACGACCCGGTCGAGGCGATCCGCGCCGCCACCGGCGGCTTCGGCGCCGACGTGGTGATCGACGCGGTAGGCCGCCCCGAGACCTGGAAGCAGGCCTTCTACGCCCGCGACCTGGCCGGCACCGTCGTGCTGGTCGGCGTGCCGACCCCGGAGATGACCGTCGACCTGCCCCTGCTCGACGTCTTCGGCCGCGGCGGCGCGCTCAAGTCGAGCTGGTACGGCGACTGCCTGCCCAGTCGCGACTTCCCCATGCTCACCGAGCTCTACCTGCAGGGCCGGCTCGACCTGGACGCCTTCGTCACCGAGGAGATCGCCCTCGACCAGGTCGAGGAGGCGTTCGCCCGGATGCACCGGGGCGACGTGCTGCGCTCGGTGGTGGTCCTCTGATGGCGGCCCGCGTCGACCACGCCGTCACCTCCGGCACGTTCTCCCTCGACGGCCAGACCTTCGACGTCGACAACAACGTGTGGGTGGTCGGCGACGACGCCGAGTGCGTCGTCGTCGACGCCCCGCACGACGTCGACGCGATCCTCGCCGCCGTCGGCGACCGACGGGTCCGGGCGATCCTCGCCACCCACGCGCACGACGACCACGTCCGGGTGGCCCCGGCGCTGGCGAGGGCCACCGGCGCCCCGGTGCTGCTGCACCCCGCCGACCGGGTGCTGTGGGACATGGTGCACCCCGACGAGGCGCCGGGCGGGGAGCTGCGCGACGGGCAGACCGTCGAGGTGGCCGGGACCGCGCTGACCGTCCTGCACACGCCCGGCCACAGCCCCGGCGCGTGCAGCTTCCACGCGCCGCAGCTCGGCGTCGTGTTCACCGGCGACACGCTCTTCGCCGGCGGGCCGGGGGCGACGGGACGCTCGTACAGCGACTTCGGCACGATCGTCGCCTCGATCCGGGACCGGCTGCTCACCCTCCCGCCGGAGACGGTCGTGCACACCGGGCACGGGGAGAGCACCACCGTCGGGGCGGAGGCTCCCCACCTCGACGAGTGGCTGGCCCGCGGGCACTGACCCCTGCCAGCGGCCCCGGACAGCCGCTCAGCGACTGTCCGGGGCCCGCGCCGCGGCCGGCGCCGCCGCGTGCGGTCACGCCGGCGCTCTCCCGGTCACCTTCCGGGGTGACGCCGTCGAGCGCAGGGTCACGCCGGGTGCCGCACGTACATCCGGACGGTCGTCCCGGCGGCGGTGGTGTGCACGCGGACCAGGTCGCACAGCGCCTGCACGATGACCAGCCCCCGGCCGCCGATGCCGTTCGCGGCCGGGGTCAGCCGCCCGGCCAGCGGGTCGGCCAGCCAGCCGTCGTCGCGGATCTCGCAGACCAGGTGCTCGGCGGTACGCCACACGCGCAGCACGCCGGTGCCGCCGGCGTGCGCGACGCTGTTCGTCGCCAGCTCGGTCACCGCGATCTGAAGATCGGCCAGCCGGTCCTCGTCCAGCCCCACGGCCGCGCCGTGCCCGGCCACGAACCGGCGCACCGAGGACAGCGTGTCGACCTCGTAGACCAGCGCCGAAACGGGCTCCGTCGGGCTCGCCAGGGGCTCGTTGTAGCGGGCGACCACGTCCGCCGGGGCGTAATGGGCACTCGGCCGTCGCCCGGCGTCGTCGACGAGGATCGGGTGCGTGGCGTACGCGTCGGCGAGCACGTCGGCGTCGAGCCCGGCGACGTCGTACGGGCAGAGGATGGTCGCCTCGCGGCCGGCGAACGCCATGTTGATCAGCGCCTCGTGCTGGGCGCACGCCGGATACTCCGTGTCGCTGCGCCCGGCCCAGATCGGCTCGCCGATGATCCGCGCGCGGCGGCCGGCGTGCTGGTCGATGAACGCCTGCAACACCCAGGGGATGATCCGTCCCGGGTTCCGGCCGGCCTCCGACATGTCCGCCCAGCGCACCGCGTCCGTGGGGCCGACGGCGTCGCGGACCAGCCGCAGGTTCGCGCCGGGCATCGCGACCAGCACCGGCTCCCCGGCGGCCAGACCGTCGGTGATGAACGGCACCGTGCCCGCGAGCAGACCCTCCCGATCGCGGTAGAAGAGCCCCTCGTGCACGAAGGCGCCCGCCGCCTGCGCGTGCCGCGCCCCGGTCACGCCGGCTGTCCCAGAATGGTGGCGGACCCGGTCTCGCGCGGCCGCCGGTGGTGGCGGCACCACGCGACCATCCGGCGGGGCACCTGCTCGACCACCGCACCACCAGTCATCCGTCGCCTTCCGCTTCGGGTCCCACTGTAATCGCCGGTCCGGGTGCCGGCCCACCGGGTGAACGCCGCCGCCCATCCGGGCCGGCACGGGCCGGGCACCGCCCGCCCACGGCCGTGACCACGGGTCACGATCGCTCGTGCGGTGGCGACTGCCGGGTGCGCCCTTCGAGGGTGGGACGACAGCCGCGACGCCTCGCCCTCCGGCACCGAAAACGGGGTGCGTCCCGGCCCGCTGGTGAGGGAGATTCGTCGCCGTGCGACCCACCACCGAACCGGCCGCCACGCACACGGCGCCGGCACTCACCCCCGCCCAACGCGCCGCCCTCGCCCACGTACGCGAGGCGGCGCTGCGCGAGCGCCCCGCCGCCCTGGCCGCGATCGCCCGGGCGCTCGCCGGCTCGGGTGTCGCCCACGGGCCGGAGCACCTGATCGCGGCGGTCGGCGCGAACGGGCGGCTCACCCTGAACTTCCACCCGGACCGGCTGCTCGCCGACGGGCGTACGGTCGCCGACGCCCTCACCGCCGAGGGCGTCTACCGCAGCCAGTTCGAGACCGGCATCTCCAACGGCGGCCTGACGGCCTTCCTCGGCGGCGACCGGGACCGTTGGGAGGAGTCGCTCTTCGGCGGCGCCTACCAGACGGCCGGCGTACGCCCCGCCGACCGGCCGAAGTACGGCGGCCTGAACCTGCTCGACCACCCGGACGGCGCGTGCCCCCGGTTCGGCTCCTGCCACCTGCGGCTGCGTCCGCAGGTGCTGGCGCGGGCCACGTTCTGCTTCGGCGACAGCCACCTCGGGCCCCGCGACCTGGGCACCGTGGACGTCTTCGAACCGGTGCTGGCGGCCCTGCTGGCCGCGACCGACGGCACCGGGGTCAGCCTCGGCGTTCCGGGCGACGTGGTGACCCTGACCCGGGCGCTGCTGCGCCGGCGCGAGGACGCCGCGTGGGCCCCCGGCGCGGCGGGCCGTGCGCTCGACGACTACATCGAGGCGCAGGTCCACGGCGAGCTGAGCCTCGCCCGGGACGTGGAGGCGCTGGTCGTCGACCCGTCCTTCCGAGGCACCGGGACCGGGGCGACGCTCGCCGCGCTCGCCCGGCGGCACGGCTTCGCCCTGTGCTGGCATGCCGGGTTCGCGCTGCCCGTCGACCGGATCGACGCGGAGTTCCGGGGGCCGGCCATCCCGCCGCTGGCCGCCCGGGTGCACGCCGAGTTCGCCCGGCCGGGCGAACTGGTCGACGCCGCCCTGATCGGCCGCGCGGCGGTCTCGGTGGTCACGGAGCCGGCCCGCTGGGCCGACCGTGGGCCGACGCAGGTCACCCTCCAACACCTCAAGCAGCTCTGGCACGTCCTCGTGCGCTTCGGCGCCCCCTACGCCGCCTAGGCCGATGGCCCCCGGACGTTGCGATCGCCGGGGGCGCGGACGGGCCGGGCCCGTCACGAGTGTCGAGTGACCCGGGTCACAGTCGATCGGTACCCGCTCATATCCGGAATGACCGACAGAGCGGGCTGGTTGTGTCCCCCGTACCGCCGGAACCGAAACCCCGTCCGGCGCGGAAGTTTCCCCCGAAGGAGTGCTCATCCAGGGAGCGCTTCGCCTGACCGAAAGGGCAACCATCGTGAAGTACGACTTCACTCGATGGCTCCCGGCCATTGCGAAGGACTCGAAGGACTCGAACCGCAAGGTCGCGCTGAGCGTGGTGGGTGTCGCCGCCCTCGGCGGCCTGGCCCTCGGGCCGACGGCCGTGGCCGCCCCGGTCACCTCCGTGCCCCACGAGGGTGCCGTGGCGGCGATCGAGCAGGCCACCGGCAAGGGCAGGCCGGGCGCGGCCGAGGAGTCGGCCCTGACCACGGGCGGTACCACCACCAAGCCGTCCGCCGACAAGCCCAGCCGCGAGGAACTGGTCCCACACGGCGTGCAGGGCGCCCAGTCGCGCATCCCGCTCGACGACGCGCAGCTGGCCAACGCCAAGGCCATCATCGAGGAGGCCAAGGAGACCGGCGTGGGGGAGCGGGGCGCCGTGATCGGGATCGCCACCTCGCTGCAGGAGTCGAAGCTCTACAACCTCGGCCACCTGGGCGCGTACAACGACCACGACTCGCAGGGCCTGTTCCAGCAGCGTCCGTCGTCGGGCTGGGGTTCGCCCGACCAGATCACCGACCCCGAGTACGCCTCGCAGGCGTTCTTCAGCGCGCTCAAGAACGTGGGCGGCTGGCAGGACCTGCCGCTGACCTCCGCCGCGCAGACGGTGCAGGTCTCGGCCTACCCCTTCGCGTACGCGCAGTGGGAGGAGCAGGCGGCGGACATCGTCTCCCAGCTCTGGTGACACCCGCGTGACACCGGCCGGCCCTCGCCTCGGGGGCCGACCGGTCGCGTCCACGCCGCCGCCGTGATCCGGACCGCTGTCGCGTTCATGCTGACGACGCCCTCGTCCGGTCCGCTGTCGGTCCAAGCCGCCGTCATCCGGTCCGCTGTTCGCCCGCAGCCGGTGCAGCGTCTCGTCGCCGTGACCAGCCTGTGTCCCTGTCGAGCTGCCCCGTTCACGAGACCACCTCCCAGCCCGGGCGCGCGCCGCCGTCCGAGGCCCACCGGTGGAACACCATGGGTGTCACCGGGGCCGCGAGACACCCATGGTGTTCCACCGGTGACCGGGTCGCCGGCGTCCCTGCTCAGATCCGTCCGCTGCGCCTCCGGCGCGCGGCGGTACTCGTGGGGCTGTCCGGCGGTGGGGACCGGCCGGCCACTCGCCGATCCTGGTGGGGGCTCGAATGCGTCGCGCGGCCAGGTGGTCACTTTCCACTGCGAGGTCGAGCGCAGCTGCACCTCCCGCCGCCGGCCATCAACCGATCTTGGAAGGAACAGGGCCCGCCAGGGGCCCGAATCTGCCAAGGTCTCCGCAGGCGCCGATGAAGCGTCCCGTGCATGGGCCGTCCGGTTCATGCCCCGGAGTCCGGATAAGGGCTCCGTCGCGGCGGGCGTGACCATCGGTACGCTCGCTGCGGACCCGGTCTGTGGTCGTCTGGACCGTCCAGTGACGAGATGTCCGGTCTAGGCGTGTGACCGGGGACATCGTGGGGGCGGAATCGTGGCCGGGGCGGGGTCGTTACACCATGCGTACGACCGAGCAAGGCCACCCCGCTGAGGTCACGCCGCCCCGACAGATGGCGGGCCCGGCCCCGGAATGATGGCGGGCCGGCGGTGGTTACACATGGTCCGGCCGACGCGAGGGCAACCCCCGCCCCGCACGACAGCCCGGCCCACTTTCCGGCCCGCACGGGTCGGACACACGGCCGGCACGGCCGATCTGATCTTCCCTCCGGCTTGATCGTCGGAGATCCTCTCCAGTTTCCGCTGGAGATCCCCCGTGAGTTCATGAGCGCCGGACGGTGCTTGCACCCGCGTGAGCCGATCCCCCTCGGTGTGGGTGCCGACCCCCGAATGGAGCGTTTCCGATGAACACGATCATGCGTAAGAGCGTTCTTGGTATCGCTGGCCTGGCGGTCGCCGGTGGTCTGGCTGCCGGTCCGCTGAACCACGCCAACTCCGGTGTCGAGGTCGAGGCGGGCTCGCCGATCACGGCGGTTGCGGTGCAGGCCGACAAGCCGGACATGGGCAAGCTGGTGCCGCATGGGGTGCAGGGTGCGCAGTCGCGTATCGACCTGTCGGATGAGCAGGTGGCGAACGTGAAGGCGATCATCGCGGCGACGAAGAAGGCCGGCATGGACGAGCGGGCCGCGGTGGTGTCGATCGCGACCGCACTGCAGGAGTCGAAGCTGGAGAACCTGGGTCACCTCGGTGACCGCAACGACCACGACTCGCAGGGCCTGTTCCAGCAGCGCCCCTCCAGCGGGTGGGGCACGGTCGAGCAGATCACCGACCCCGAGTACTCCACCACCGCGTTCCTGAAGGGCCTGAAGCAGGTCGACGGGTGGCAGGACATGCCGCTGACGAAGGCCGCGCAGACGGTGCAGGTGTCGGCGTACCCGGACCACTACGCCCAGTGGGAGCAGATGGCCGCCGACCTGGTGGCCGAGCACTGGAACAGCTGACAGCAGTAGACGGATCGCCGCTGGCCGGCACCCCACCTCGGGGTGCCGGCCAGACGCATGTCGGGCCACGGTGACGGGTGGCGGAGCGGGGCGAGCGCGGCGACCTGGCGTCCCGCCGGCGGGTGCTGGCCGGGGGCGTCGGCCGTCGTGGCAGCTGGCCCAGGGCTGGCTCGACGCCCGGCTGGAACTGCTGGCCACCGCCGTCACCGGCGGTGGCCGTAGGCGACGCCGACCAGGGCCGCGACCAGCGCGAGCGCGATCACCCCGGCGGCCAGCAGCAGCGAGTGCCGGAACGCGAGCGAGAAGTCCCCGCCGCTGGCGGCCAGCGAGGAGAAGAAGACCGAGCCGACGGCGGCGATCCCGGCGGCGGAACCGATCCGCTGGCCGGTCTGGAGCATGCCGGCCCCGCTGCCCGCCTGCCGCACCGGCACCTGGGACAGGGTCAGCGTCTGGTTCGGCGCGATCACCAGACCGCTGCCCAGCCCGGCCACCAGCAGGGGGGCCGCCGTCAGCCACGGCACGGCGGCGCCCCTCGGGGCCAGGTTCAGCACGACGACCACCGCGACGAGTCCCACCACCACGGTGAGCAGCCCGACCGCGACCAGGGGGCGCCCGAAGCGGTCGACGATCCGGCCGCCGAGCGCGGACGCCGCGGCCGAGCCCAGCGCGAACGGGGTGATGGCCAGGCCGGCGACCAGCGCGCTGTAGCCGAGGCCGTTCTGCAGGTAGAGCGTGAAGATGAAGAAGATCGCCGTGAAGCCGCCGAAGTAGACCAGCGCGATGAGCGATCCCAGGGCGTACGACCGGAAGCCGAACAGCCCCAGGTCGAACAGCGGCTCCTGGCGGCGGCCGTACCACCGTTCCCACGCCCCGAAGCCGGCCAGGGCGAGCAGCCCCGCCGGAACGAGCAGCCACTTCGCCGGGCTCCGCCATTCCTGCTGCACCAGCGGCAACAGCACGGCCAGCACCCCCACGCCGAGCAGCAGCACCCCGACGGGGTCCAGCCGCCGGTGGTCGCGTGGGCCGGCGGGTCGGCCGGGGAGCAGCCGCCAGCCGAGGACCACCGCGAGGATGCCGACGGGCACGTTGACGAAGAACACCCACCGCCAGCCGTGCGCCTCGCCGCCCACGGCGATCAGCAGGCCGCCGAGCAGCGGGCCGACGGCCGTGGAGATGCCGATGGTGGCACCGAGCAGCCCGAACGGGCGACCCCGCTCCGGCCCCTGGAAGAGCTCCTGGATGAGCCCGGTGACCTGCGGGTTCACCACCCCGGCGGCGGCGCCCTGGAGCAGCCGGGCCGCGATCAGCCACCCGGGCGAGGCGGCCAGCCCGGCCAGCGCACTGGCCAGGGTGAACAGGGCGATCCCGAAGACGAACGCGCTCCGCCGGCCGCGCGCGTCGCCGAAGCGGCCGGCGGAGACCAGCACCAGCCCGAACGTCAGGGCGTACCCGGAGAGCACCCACTGCAGGTCGCTCGGGGAGGCCCCGAGGGCGCGGTCGATGGACGGGACGGCGACGTTGACGATGCTCACGTCGAGCAGCGTCATGAAGGCGGCGACCAGCCCGACCCCGAGGGCCTGCCAGCGGCGCCGGTCGTCCGGCGGCGCGGTCGTGTCGGTCGGGCTCATCGCGCCTCCCGTGGACCGGTCTTCGGGCATCGTCGAGCGCTACCCCGGTCCCCGGGAGGCGAACCATCGCGAGGCGCTCGGCGGCTCACGCCATCTGGCGGGCGCAGAACCGGGGACCGAAGTCCAGCCCGGCCATCGGCGAGTCCTCCCGGTGCAACAGGTTCTTCTCGGTGAGCTGGTGCAGCGGCGCCCGCAGCTGCTCCTCGGTGAGACCGGCCTCCTCGGCGATCAGGTCCGGGTACGGCACCTGTCCCCGGGCCTCCAGCGCGGCGACCGCGTCGTACACCCGCTCCTCGACATCCGACAGCTGCACCTGCCGCATGGCCTTTCCTCCTTCGCCTGTCCCGCCCCTGCGCGGGCGGTCACGTCGCGCGATTACCCGGTGGACGGGCGAAGATGCCCACCCGATCGGGCGGTGCCGGTGGCCGCGCTCTGGCCGAAGGCGCCCCGGCAGGCGCTGGCCAGGCTGCACGTGCTCGCCGCGCCGTCGGAGCCGCGGGCCGTGGCTTGCCCTAGGCTGCACCAGTGATCGTCTGGGATCTCGCCGTCGTCGGCGCCGGCCCCGCCGGGCTCTCCGCCGCCCACGCCGCCGCCCGAGCGGGCGTGCGCACACTGGTGGTGGAGCGCGCCGCGCACCCGCGTTACAAGACCTGCGGGGGCGGGCTGATCGGCACCTCGCTCGCGGCGGTGGCCGGCCGGATCGAGGTGCCCGCGCACGACCGGGTCGACCGTGTGACGTTCACCCGGGACGGGCGTCGCCGGTTCACCCGCCGCCATCCCGGCGGGCCGCTGGTGAGCATGGTGCGCCGGGAGGAGTTCGACGACCGGCTGCGGGCCGCCGCGGTCGCCGCCGGTGCCGAGGTGCGCGAGCGCGTCGCGGTCCGCGCGGTCGAGCAGGACCCCGACGTCGTACGCCTGAGGCTGGCAGACGGGGACACGGTCCACGCGCGGGCGGTGGTCGGGGCGGACGGCTCCTCGGGGGTGACCGCCCGGCACGTGGGGGTCCGCCACCGGCAGGTGGACCTGGGGCTGGAGCTGGAGCTGCCCGTGCCGCCGGAGGAGCAGACCCGCTGGCGGGGCCGTCTCCTGCTGGACTGGGGTCCGCTGCCCGGCTCGTACGCCTGGGTCTTCCCGAAGGGCGACCGGCTGACGGTGGGGGTGATCGCCGCCCGGGGCGAGGGGGAGCGGACCAGGGCCTACCTGCGCGGTTTTGTCGACCGGCTGGGTCTCACCGGGGTGGAGCCGGCGCACGACTCCGGCCACCTGACCCGTTGCCGGGCCGAGGACTCGCCGCTGCGTCGGGGCCGGGTCCTGGTCGCGGGCGACGCTGCGGGGCTGCTGGAGCCGTGGAGCCGGGAGGGGATCAGCTACGCCCTGCGGTCCGGCGAACTGGCCGGCGCGGCGGTCGCCGCCGGTGACCTGGCGGGCTACGAGCGCGCGGTCACCCGGGACCTGGTGCCGTCGATGCGCGCCGGGCACCGGCTGCTCGACGTGTTCGCCCGTCGGCCGGGGGTCTTCCACGCGTTGTTGGCCACGCCGCCGGGCTGGCGGATGTTCGTACGGTTCTGCCAGGGCCGGGCGAGCTTCGACGAGACGCTGCGTCGCGCCCCGGTCCGGGCGGTGCTGGCGCTGCTGGACCGGCCGCAGGTCGGCTGAACCCGGCCACGGCGGCCCACGTCCGTGGCCGCACCTTCTGAACCCGGCCACGGCGGCCCACGTCCGTGGCCGCACCTTCTGAACCCGGCCACGGAGGCGCATGTCCACGCCGCCTGGCGCGTGTCGGCACGCCGCCCGGCCTGCCGACACGCGCCACACGGCACCGGCCCTGGTCTTTCGCCCAGGATCCTAGGATGCCTTAACGGTAGTGTCCGACGTCACCACCGCACACAATGATGACGTCGAGGGAGAGAAGTCATGGCAGAAGACCGCTCCGGACCGGCGTTCACCGACGACGAGTACGACTTCCTGCGGCACGTGCGCTTCGGCGAGCTGCCGCCCGCGGTCCGCCCGGAGGAGCGGACGGCGCTGACGGAGACCGATCCGCGGCGGGACCAGCCGGATCCGGGCGACGAGTGCGACCGGTGGGACCTGCGGCACGGGGCATGAGGAACGGGGCCCAGCTCCCTCGTCGTTCCTGCCGGTTCTTCCTACGGCCCGCCCGACGGGGTGAAATCCGGCCGAGCGGGCGCGCCCGCGCTGCTAGCCTGGCCGTCATGGCACGAGGTATCTGGTCGCAGAAGGTCCGCTCCGCCCGCTGACGGCGGCGCCTGCTCTCTGCTGAATCCGCGCTCGCCGTCCCGGTTCCCGCCGGGCGGCCGCTTGCTGCTGCCCGGCTCCACCACGAGCTGCGGAGCACCCTTGAACCTCGCCCCGACCCCCGAAACCCTGTCCCTGCCCGTCACGGCGGGCGGCGTCGCGCACGTCCGCGCCAACGGCGTCGCCGTCGTCCGCGGCTCCCGACGGGTCCTCGACGACGTGTCGGTGACTGTCTCCGCCCGGTCCCGGATCGCCGTCGTCGGCGAGAACGGCCGCGGCAAGACGACGCTGCTGCACGTTCTCGCCGGCCTCATCCCGCCCGACGAGGGCACCGTGCACCGGGCGGGCACGATCGGCCTGGCCCGGCAGGAGCTGTCCGCGCGTGACGGCGAGACCGTCGGCACCCTGACGTCCGAGGCGCTGGCCGCGTCGTTGGCGGCCCTCGCCGCGTTGGACGAGGCGTCGCTCGCCGTGGCGGCGGGCGATCCCGGCGCCGGGGACCGCTACGCCGTCGCGCTGGAGGCCGCCACGGGGCTCGACGCGTGGGACGCCGAGCGCCGCATCGATGTGGCCCTGGAGGCCCTGGGCGCGTGCACGGACCGCGACCGGGCGTTGTCGGAGCTCTCCGTCGGGCAGCGCTACCGGGTACGGCTGGCGTGCCTGCTCGGCGCGCGGCACGACGTGCTGCTGCTCGACGAGCCGACCAACCACCTCGACGCCGACGGGCTGGACTTCCTGACCCGCAGGCTGCGCGAGCACGACGGCGGCCTCGCCGTCGTCAGCCACGACCGGGCGCTGCTGCGCGACGTCGCGGACCGGTTCCTCGACCTCGACCCGACCCGCGACGGGACGCCGCGCCTGTACGCCGGCGGCTACGACGCCTGGCAGGACGCCCGGCGCCGCGAACGTGAGTCCTGGGAGCAGGACTACGAGGAGCAGCAGGCCGAGCACCAGCGGCTGCAGAACGCGGTGTCCAGGGCCCGCGACCGGCTCTCCACCGGCTGGCGGCCCGACAAGGGGACCGGTAAGCACCAGCGCCAGTCCCGCGCGCCGGGCGTCGTGCAGGCTCTGCACCGCCAGCAGGATGCCCTCCAGGCGCACCGGATCGACGTGCCGGAGCCGCCGCCGACCCTGCGGTGGCCCGACCTGAGCGTCCGGCGGGGTGCGCCACAGTTGCGGGCGTACGGCGTCGCCGTCGACGGGCGCCTGGCCGACCCGGTCGACCTCACCCTCGACGGCGGCGACCGGTTGCTGGTCACCGGGGCGAACGGTGCCGGGAAGTCCACGCTGCTCGCGGTGCTGGCCGGCGCGCTCCAGCCCACGGGCGGGCGCGTCTGGAGGGCGAAGGAGGCACGGATCGCCCTGATCGACCAGGAGACCGCCCCGCACGACCCCGGCCGCACCGCCCGCGAGGTCCACGCCCGCCACGTAGGGCGGCTGGTGGCCCGCGGGGCGCTCCGCGACGCCGAGGCCGTCCCGCTCGGGGCGCTCGGGCTGCTGGACTCCGATGCGATGCGCACCCCGGTCGGGCGGATGTCGCAGGGGCAGCAGCGGCGTCTCGACCTGGCGTTGGCGCTGGCCGGGCGGCCTGGGCTGATCCTGCTCGACGAGCCGACCAACCACCTGTCGTCGGCGCTGGTCGACGAGTTGACCGAGGCGATCCGCGCCACGAGCGCCGCCGTCGTGGTCGCCACGCACGACCGGCAGCTGCTGCGGGACCTCGCCGACTGGCCGCGCCTGGAGATCGGCCGTCGGGTCACCGGCCGCGAACGACGCTGACCCAGCTCGCGAGGCCGGCCCGGTGCCACGTCGCCTACGTGGCACCGGGCCGTCGTGCCGTCGTGCCGCCGGGCCGTCGTGCCGTCGTGCCGCCGGGCCGTCGTGCCGCCGGGGCCGTCGTGCCGTCGTGCCGTCGGGGCCGTCGTGCCGCAGGCGATCAGCCCACGGCCCGTCCGGTGATGCGGGGATCAGAAGACCGGCACGCCCTCGCGCACCAGCCGCCAGTTCGGCTGGAAGAAGTCCGCCGGGTCGATGGTGCCCTTGGCCTGCGCCCAGTCGATCAGCAGCTGCCGGATCTCCTGCTGCGCGTTGTAGACCTGGGTCTTCACGATGCCTGGGAAGTTGCCGCCGCCGCTGCGCCGGTAGTTGTTGACCGCCACCACGAACTGCGCGTTGTCCGCCACCGGCGTGTCGGTGCCGGGCAGCACCAGGCGGGTGACCCGCTGCCCCACCGGCCTGGAGATGTCGATGTCGTAGTCCAGGCCGGAGAAGACGTCGTAGTTGTAGTCCGGCACGGCCGGGTCGCTGATCGTCGCCGGGTCGACCGGGGCGCCGGGGGCGAGGGTCCGGAAGTACTTCGCCGAGTACTCCAGGTAGGCGCGCACCTCCGCGCCGCTGAGCACGACCGCCTCGAGGGTGTTGTCGAAGACGTACAGCCCGGCCACGTCGCGGATCTTCACGTCGCCGGCGGGGAAGACCGCGGTGCGGCTGAACGGTGCCGCGATCGACAGCACCGGCAGGTCCGCGTACGCCGTGCCGGCCAGGGCCTGACCGACGACCTCGGTCTGCACGTGGTTGATGAAGTCCAGGATGGGGGTGTCCCTGTAGCGGCTCTCCGCCGCCGACAGCTCCACGGTGGAGCGGGCCACGACCTGGTTGACGTAGGCGACGGTCTTCTGGTGCTGCGCCCGTACGGCGGCGAGGACCTTCGGGTCCTCGACCACGGTGTTGGTGTTCAACAGGGCGGCGGCCTTCTTGGTGATCTTCCAGCGGCCCCGCTCGCGGGCCAGGGTGAAGTCCATCCGGCTCAGCCGCTGGCCCCACTTCGACGGCTCGGTGAGCAGCACCTGCTCGCCGGTACGCTCGTTGGTCACGAACTTCTCGGCGACCTCGGCGTGGGCGTGGCCGAACAGGATCGCGTCGATGCCGGGGACCTGCTGGGCGATCAGCGCCGTCGGGTTCTCGATCGGCAGCTCCGGGCCGTAGCTGGAGGTGCCGCTGTCGCCGCCGTGAGCGGAGATCAGCACGATGTCGGCGCCGCGCGCCCGCATGATCGGCACGTACGTCGCGGCGGTGGCGATCATGTCGTCGAACCGCAGCTTGCCCTCGACGTTGGCGCGGTCCCAGATCGCGCTGCCGGGGTTGGTCAGGCCGAGGATGCCGACGCGCAGCGGCGGCGCGGCGAAGCCGACGTCGACCTTCTTGATGACGTACGGCAGGAAGGCCGGCTTGCCGGTGGCGACGTTGACGGCGTTGGCGGCCAGCGCCGGGAAGCCCAGCTGCGAGATCCACTTCGCCAGCAGCGGCAGGCCGTAGTTGAACTCGTGGTTGCCCAGCGTCACGGCGTCGTAGCCGAGCACGTTCATGGCGTTGGCCATCGGGTGCGTCGCGCCGGTGGTGGTGATGGGCTCCTGCTTGGCGTAGAAGGTGGCCAGCGGGGTGCCCTGGATGGTGTCGCCGGCGTCGAGCACCAGCGTCGCCTTGCCGCGCCGAGCGGCGCGGATCTGCTTGACGAGAGCGGCCAGCTTGGCGACGCCCACGTCGTTGTGCTTGCTGTCGTCGTACTCGGCGTCGGAGTAGTAGTCCCAGTTGTAGACGTTGCCGTGGGTGTCCGAGGTGCCGAGGATCGTCAGGTCCCAGGTCCGCGACCGGGCCGGGCCGGCCGCCTGGGCGGGGGTGGCGGCGATCAGCGGGACGCTCGCCGCCGCGGCCGCGGCGGCGAGCACCGTCCGACGCGACGGGCCGGAGGGAGAGGTCATGAGGTGCCCTTCCATGGGGGTTCGGGACGCCCGGTGAGCGCCGAGCGCACCATAAACGAGCGTCGGTCACTCCTGCCACAGCCGCCCGAGGTGTTTCATCACACCGGCGCGCAGGGGCCTGGTCATGTAACACGGCGACGGCCGTTTCCGCTTGCCGCCGCAGGGTAGGGCGTGGGAGACCCCAGACCCGACCGGTGCGCGAGGAGACGTCGGTGAGCGAGGACCAGCACACCCAGCAGGACCCCACCAGCCAGTACGGCCAGCAGGAGGGACAACCGAAGCAGCAGCAGACGCCGCCCGGCTCGACGGAGGAGATGACCCCGAAGCCGGACCACGGCGAGGAGTCGTACCGTGGCAGCGGCAAGCTCGACGGCCGGCGGGCGTTGATCACCGGTGGTGACTCCGGCATCGGCCGCGCGATCGCCATCGCGTACGCCCGGGAGGGCGCCGACGTGCTCATCTCCTACCTCAGCGACGAGGAGGACGCCGACGCCCGGGAGACCGTCCGGCTGGTCGAGGAGGCCGGCCGCAAGGGCATCGCGGTACGCGGCGACATCACCGACGAGGGACACTGCCAGGAGCTGGTCGAACGGGCCCTGCGCGACCTCGGCGGGATCGACATCCTGGTGAACAACGCGGCCTACCAGATGGCACAGGACAAGGGCATCCTCGGTATCAGCGACGAGCAGTTCGACCGGGTGCTGAAGACCAACCTGTACGCGATGTTCTGGCTCTGCCGGGCGGCCGTGCCGCACATGTCCGAGGGCTCGGCGATCATCAACACCTCGTCGATCCAGGCGTTCGACCCCTCGCCGCAGCTGCTGGACTACGCCACCACCAAGGCGGGGATCGCCAACTTCACCAAGGCGCTCGCCGCCGACCTGGCCGAGCGGGGCATCCGGGTGAACGCGGTGGCGCCGGGCCCGATCTGGACGCCGCTGATCCCGGCGACGATGCCGAACGAGAAGGTCGAGAAGTTCGGCCAGGACACCCCGGAGGGACGCCCCGGCCAGCCGGCGGAGCTGGCCCCCGCGTACGTCTTCTTCGCCTCCCAGGAATCCAGCTACGTCACCGGCGAGATCCTCGGCGTAACGGGCGGCCGCCCCACAAAGTAACCCCGCCCCGCGCCGCCCCGCCCGCGTTGACCCGCGTCGATCATGCACTTGTGGTGCCCCGCAAAAGGGAAGGATCAGCACTTCCCGCACACCACAAGTGCATGATCGACGCGCGAGAGGGGCGGGGCGTGCGGGGTGCGGGGGGACAGGGTGCGGGGGAGAGGGTGGGGTGGGGTCAGCGGGGCCAGGGGGTTAGGCGGGTACGGATTTGGGCTACGGCGGCGGGGTCCAGGCCGTAGCGGGCGAACCGGCGGTCGGGCAGGCGGTCCAGGTAGCGGCCGGCGGCCCGGACGTCGTCCTCGTCCAGGGCCGGGTCGAGCTGGCGGGCCAGGTCCAGCAGTTCGGCCACGTCGTGGTGTTCCAGGGCCGCCGCGACGTCGATGTAGTCCCGGACCTCACGGCGGTTGACCAGGGCGGCGGTCTTGTTCGCCATCAGGTCCCGCACGTCCATCACCGGGCCGAGGTCCATCACCACCGGGCTCCGGTGCCGGTCGAGGCGGGCCAGGCTGAGCCGGATGAGCCGCCCGTCCCGGCTCACCACGAAGTCCCTCAGGTCCCGGTCGAAGCCGTCGAACAGCTCGGCCAGCTCGCTGTCGGGGTCGGCGTCGGTCACCTCGAACCCGGCCCGCTCCAGTGCCGTCCGCACCCCGTCCGCCGCCGCTGCGGCGGCCCCCTCCACGTCCGCGAACAGGTCCACGTCCTCCGTCGGGCGGGTCACCAGCCCGTGCGCGGCCCAGGCCACCCCGCCGCCGAGCACGAACCGGTACGGCCCGGCAGCGGACAGGGCCACCCGGGCCACCTCGCGGTAGAACTCGTGCGGGTGGGCGGTGCTCACGCCGTACGTAGCCCCCGGTGGTGGCTCTCCCACGCCTGGCGTACGCCCCGGGGCAGGTTGAGCAGCCGCCACACCCGGCGCAGCGTGCGCCCGTTGATGAGCAGCCGGAGATCCTCTGCGCGGGTGGTCTCGCGCAGCACGTTCTCGTACATCCAGAGCAGTTCGTCCGGATCGCCCAGGTCGAAGGTGCGGTCGGAGTTCCACATCAGCCGCACCGGCAGCTCCACCACGCCACGGGTGGGGCCGGTCAGCTCGGTGAGGGTGCGGGCCACCACGGCGGGCCGGCCCGGACGGGCCAGATGGGCCGCGCGGGTCGGAGCGGGGGAGAGGGCCTGCATGCTGTCAGGGTAACCCCAGGTCGGGCCGCTGGGGATCGCGGTTTCGCCGGTGTCGCGGGCGGCGGGGCGTCATCGGGATGTTTTTCGTGCTTTTTGTACGGCGGTGAGCGCGGGCTGCCGTGGCTGGCTTGAGCGCGGGTTGCCGTGGCTGGGTTCGGCGTGATCACCGTGGTTGGTTTTTTCGGCGGCGGCGGCGGCGGCGGATGGTGGTGCGTGGGGTGGTTGCGGTGCGTCGTGGTGGGGGTGTGGCCCGCCGTGCCCGGCTCCGGGCGGTCAGGCTTGATCCCTGCGCCGGGCACGGCGGGCCACACCCCGTCGG
>NZ_SLVT01000020.1:0-152897 GCF_004345505.1 Micromonospora sp. CNZ303
CGATGGCGCCGCCGGTGAAGGCGAGCCCGGCAGCGGTCAGAGCGGTCTTACGCAGGATGTCGGTACGCATGATGGCAGCACCTTTCGATCGGGGGCACGCGACACACCAGAGGGGGGTGGGTGCGCCACGGTTGAGGAAAGGTCGAGATGTTCGGGGGCCTGCGGCCGGCGGGGCCGGCCGGGCTCGTCCCGGGGGATGCAACCGGCCGGGCCGGCCACACATTCCACCGTCTCGCGGGCCCCGCCTGGGGCGCCCCGCTCGGTGGTTCCGGGGATGTAACCACCGTGGGCGGCCGGTCATTCCGGCGGCCCGGCGCCCGAAATCAGGCGGCGGTACTCGGTGGTCCGGGGGATGTAACCACGCCGGCCCGGCCCGCATTCCGCCGACCACCGGGCGAGCGAACGACCATCGGGCCGGCGGACGGGCCTGGTCACGCGGCCGCGATGGTGACAACGACCCGGCACCCCGGGCCATGCCCACCCGACCCGTGACGCCCACCACAGCCGCCGTCCCGGGGGCACCGGTGGAACACCATGGGTGTCACCGGGGCCGCGAGACACCCATGGCGTTCCACCGGTGGCCGGGTCGCTGGCGTCCCCTACTCTCGGATTCGTCCGCTGCGCCTCCGGCCGGCTACCCTGCCGTCACCATGTCGGCCACATGTGGCGTATGTCCCGTTTGCGCGCCTGCGACGGAGCCCCATCCGGACGCGGGGCGTGAACCGGACGTCCCGCGCCGGCGCTTCATCGGCGGCTGCGGAGACCTTGGCAGAGTCGGGCCCCTGGCGGGGCCCGTTCCTTCCAAGATCGGTCAGTGGCCGGCGGAAGGTGCAGATCCGCTCGACCTCGCTGTGGAAGTGACCACCTGTCCGCGGACGCATTCGAGCCCAACCAGGATCGGCGACGCGAGAGGTCCCGCCTGTGGCGGGGTCAGGCGCTGGGCGGCAGGCGGCGTTCGATGGTGACGGTGGTGCCTTCGGCGGTGGAGACCAGTCGCACGTCGCCGTACGCGTTCATCAGCGTGGCACCCCGCCCCCGGTCCATGGCCGGACGGCGGTCCCGCCAGGTGCCGAAGTCGCGCACCGAGATCTCTACCGTGCCATCGGCCACCCGCAGTCGCACCCGCACCTCGGGGCGGGTGGGGCGTTGGGCGTGCTCGACGGCGTTGTTGACGGCCTCGGAGGCGGCCAGCAGGAGATCGGCCACGGTGTCCGGATCGACGTCCAGGTCCTCCAGCGAGGCCCGCACGTCCCGGCGCATCGCGGCGGCGGAGGTGGGCTGTGAGGGGTACGTCCAGCCCGTGTCCAGCGCGGCCGGCTGCTCGGGAGCCGGCCGCCGGCCCCCGTCGTGGGCGTACTCTCCGTTCCCGCCGACCGACGGATCGACGCTCGGCGCGGCAGGCCGGCCGCTCACCGGAGGGCCACCCACGTCCACGGGACCGCCACCCGAGGCCGGCGACCTGGCCGGGGCGGGGCCGTCCGCCCCGCGTGCGGTGTCGCCGGGGTCGACCGCGTCGTCCCGGTGGTGCCGCCGGGTGCGGGCGCCGTGCAGGGCGGACCGGACCCGGGCGATCAGTTCGGCGGCGGCGAAGGGCTTGACGACGTAGTCGTCGGCGCCCAGGTCGAGCCCTTCCACGCTGGCGTCGCCGCCGGCACGCGCCGAGAGCACCACCACCGGCAGCGTGCGGGTGCCGGCCTGCCCGCGCAGCCGACGGACCAGCTCGAAGCCGTCGATCCCGGGCATCATCACGTCGGTGAGCACCAGGTCGGGCTGTTCCCGGCGGATCGCCTCCAGGGCCTGCCGGCCGTCGCCGGCCGTCTCCACCCGCCAGCCCTGCTCGCCCAGCAACCGGGCCAGGTACGCGCGCATGTCGGCGTTGTCGTCGGCGACGAGGATCCGCGCGTGCCGCAGCGCGTCCGTGGCACCGTACGCCGGCACCGACGGCCCGGCCGGCGCGGACGCCCCCGCCTGCGCCGGGTCGGCCAGCCAGCCGACCGCCTCCTGGACGGCGGCCCGGGCCGCGTCCCCGGCCCCGGCCAGGTCCGCGGCCGGCCCGGCGCGCCGCCCCGCGGCGGACCAGGACAGCGCCACGATGAACGTCGTTCCCGTCCCGATCCGGCTCTCCACCCGCACCTCGCCGCCTTCGAGGCGGGCCAGCTCGCGGACCAGGGCGAGCCCGATGCCGGTGCCCTCGTGACTGCGCGACCGGGTGCCCTGCACCCGGTGGAAGCGTTCGAAGAGCCGGGGCAGATCCTCCTCGGCGATACCGATGCCCGTGTCGGCGACGGTCAGCCGTACCTCGTCGTCGTCGGCGGTCAGCCCGACCCGGATCCGGCCGACGAAGGTGTACTTCAGCGCGTTCGACAACAGGTTGGTGACGATGCGTTCCCAGTTGACCGGGTCGACGGAGACCGCGCGGGGCAGCGGCGGGCAGTCGACCTCCAGGCGCAGCCCGGCGCGTTCGACGGCTGCCCGGAAGACGCTCGCCAGCTCGGTGGTGAGCCCGGCCAGGTCGACCTCGCGAGCCTGGCTGTGTGCCTGCCCGGCCTCCAGGCTGGAGAAGGTGAGCAGGCTGTTGACGAGGGTGAGCAGCCGGGTGGCGTTGCGCCAGGCGGTGTCGACCCGTTCCCGCTGCGTCGCCGGCAGGGGATGCTCGTTGTCGCTGAGGGCGTCGGCCAGCGGGCCGAGCATCAGCGTCAGCGGGGTCCGGAACTCGTGGCTGACGTTGGTGAAGAAGCCGGTCTTGACCCGGTCCAGTTCGGCGAGCGCCTCGGCCCGCCGACGCTCCTCCTCGTACGCCTGCGCGTTGCGTACGGCGACGGCCACCTGCTGGGCCAACAGCGCGTGGAACGACCGGTACGCCTCGTCCAGCTCCCGGCTCGGGTTGACCCCGAGCAGCAGCACCCCGAGGGGCTGGCCCGCCTCGGCGGACGGCAGTGGCAGGGCGCGGGCGGTGCCGACCGGGTCACCCCACGGCCCGCCGGGCAGGGTGAGTCGCCGCTCGACGCCGGCCACGTCGGTCGTCGCGCCGCCGGCGGCGGCTGCCAGCCCCCACTCGTGCTCCTCGCCCGCCGGCAGCGTGGCGGGCAGGGCCGCGGCCACGGACTCTCCGCCGACGTGGGCGGTGCGGCGCAGCAGCGCGCCCTCGCGCAGGTAGATCGCGGCGAAGGGGACGTCCAGCGGGTGCCCGCCGATGGCCTCGGCGAGCCGGGCGCAGGTGCTCTCCACGTCGACGGTCCGCCCGTCGCCGCCGACGGACAGGTCGCGCAGCAGGCGCAGCCGGCGCTCACCGACGACCTGCTCGGTGACCTCGCTGCACACGGTGAGCACCCCCACCGTGCGTCCCTCGTCGTCGCGGGCGGGGGCGTGCGAGACGCTGAAGTACGCCTCCTCGCGGTAGCCGGCGCGGTCGAGCAGCAGTCGCAGGGCCGGTACCCAGCTGGCGACCCCGGTCGCCATCGCCTCGTCGATCAGCGGGCCCAGCACGTCCCAGCCCTCGGCCAGGGTGACCCGCACGTCGCCGCCGAGCGCGTCGGGGTGTTTGTCGCCGATCAGGGCGGAGTACGCGTCGTTGTAGAGCTGGGTGAAGCGGTCCCCCCACAGCAGCAGCATCGGGTAGCGGGAGGAGAGGACCATCCGGACGGCGGCGCGCAGGCTCTGCGGCCAGCCGTCGACCGGGCCGAGCGGGGTGGCGGCCCAGTCGAGGCGCGCCATCAGCCGCCCGGTGCCACCGCCGTCGGCGAACGGGTCCCCCGTGGGCCGTGTCACCCTCGGTCGCACCTCATCGCAGCCCTCACTTCCGGGCCCGACGACCCTTGCTGGTCTTACCCGCACATCCTGGCACCCAGCTTCAGCTGCACGTCCGCCGGCACCCCAGCGCGTTTCTGTACCCAGGCCTGCGCGTCTCCACACCTCGACCCGCCAGATCGGGTCGCCGGAGCGGCTGCCCCGGCACCGGCAGCACGGTCAGCTTGGTCATCGACCAGGAGCGGGCGGTGTCAGCCCTCGGCCGCCCGGCGGCGCAACAGCTCGACCGCCTCGTCGACGAGGCCGCCCTCGGTGAGCAGCGTGAGCAGCAGCGGCAGGTGCCGCCAGTCGCCGCCGTCGACCGCCTGCCGCAGCAGGCCGACCGCCTCGTCGTGCCGGCCCCGGGCGGCCAGCAGCGCGGCCAGTTCGTCGCGGGCGCGCGGATCGCCCTGCTCGGCGGCGATCCGCCAGTACCGTTCGGCCTCGTCGGTGCGGCCCTCCCCGGCGAGCAGCGCGGCGAGCCGGGCGGCGGCGTGCCAGTCGCCGTGCTCGGCACGGATCCGCAGCTCCTCCGTCCGCCCCCGGTCCGCCAGCAGGTCGACCAGGACGCTGCCCGCTCCGTTCGCGCCGGCACGGTCGAGATCGCGCAGGTAGCCGGTCGGGTCGGGCACCGCCACCAGCCCGGTGGACTCCGGGCCGAAGAAGCGGCTGCCGCCGAACTCCCGCCGGAGCTGGTCGTCGAGGTCGTCGGCGAGCGCGATCATGGCCCGCAGGGCCAACAGCAGATGGGTGGGCGCGAAGTCCTGCCCGAAGACGGGGATGGACGCCCAGACCGTGTCGCCGGTGCAGTAGACGCGCCCGACCACGAGCCCGTTGGTGAGGTCGGAGAGCCGCCGGTACAGGGACTCGGTCTCCTCGACGCCGGTCAGCAGCGGAGAGAACACGTCGACCAGCGGCGGGTCGTCCTGCGCCCGTACGAAGATCATGGCCGAGCCGGCGCGGATGCCGACGTCGCCGTCGGCGTCGACGCGCAACTGGTCCGTGGTGACGCCGAGGAGGCCGGCGAGCACGGCCCGGACCTGGTGGGTCAGCTTCCCGCCGTCGCCGTCCTCGGCGTCGGGACGGGGGAGCGGGCCGGTGCTGCGGGCGGCGACCGGCCGTGCGGCCAGCGCGGCGGCGAGCCGCGTCCGGGCCGGCACGGGAACGGCCGTGGTGGTGGTGGCCGGGCGGGCGGCCAGCGCGGCGACGAGCCTGCCCAGCAGGTCCTCACGCGGCGTCATCGTGCTCGCCGCCCGTGCCGTCCCGGCCGCTGTCGGCCGGTCGTTCCGTCACCCGGACCTGGTCGAACATCTTGGCGATCACCAGCGGCGCCGCGACCCCGAAGGTGAAGCTGGCGAAGGCCGTGGTGGCCAGGCCACCCGCCCCGGCCGCGGCGGCGAGGCCGGTGCCGGCCACGGTCCTGAGCAGCACCGCGAACACGACGATCGGGGCGTCCCGCCGGTCCCGCCACGGCCACTGCCACCGGCCCCCGGACTCGCTGGTCGGGCGCATCATCCCGGAGAGGTTCAGCGCCTCGGCCACCGCGCTGCCGACCAGTCCCCACATCGCGGCCATCCATAGAGACACATCCCTACCGTACTGACCGCCCGCCGCGGCGGTCGCACCAGCCCTCGGCTTCTGCGGCGGCCACGTCGACGCCACCCGCGACGGTAGGACGCGGGGGCAACGCGACGCCAGCCGACGTTCCGCGGTCCCGTCGTCTCGCCGTCGGCGACGGCTCGTATCCTTTCCGCGAACCTTCGGTGGGCTTTCGAGGATGAAAGGACACGGTGTGAGCAACCGGGCCGAGACGTTGGAGTTCCAGGCCGAGGCGCGTCAGCTGCTCCAGCTGATGGTCCACTCGATCTATTCGAACAAGGACGTCTTCCTGCGTGAACTGATCTCGAACGCCTCGGACGCGCTGGACAAGCTGCGCCTGGCGTCGATGGTCGACAAGGAGCTGGAGGCCGACACCTCCGACCTGCACATCGAGATCGAGGTCGACAAGGCGGCGCGCACGCTGACCGTCCGGGACAACGGCATCGGCATGTCCCGCGACGAGGTCGTGCAGGTGATCGGCACGATCGCCAAGTCCGGGACCGCCGAGCTGCTGCGCAAGCTGCGCGAGTCCTCCGACGCCGGGGCGCGGCAGGAGCTGATCGGCCAGTTCGGCGTGGGCTTCTACGCGGCGTTCATGGTCGCCGACCGGGTGGAGCTGGTGACCCGCCGGGCGGGGGAGAGCGGCGGCACCCGATGGGAGTCGGCCGGTGAGGGCACGTACTCCGTCGAGTCGGTGGAGGAGGCGCCGCAGGGCACGTCGGTGACCCTGCACCTCAAGCCGGCCGACGACGAGGACAATCTGCACGACTACACCGCCGACTGGACGATCCGGGAGATCGTCAAGCGCTACTCGGACTTCATCGCCTGGCCGATCCGGATGACCGTCGAGCGCCCCGGCGAGGGCGACGAGACCAGCACCGAGACCCAGACGCTCAACTCGATGAAGGCGCTCTGGGCCCGCTCCCGCGACGAGGTCGACGAGGCCGAGTACAAGGAGTTCTACAAGCACGTCAGCCACGACTGGGCGGACCCGCTGGACATCGTGCACATGCGGGGCGAGGGCACCTTCGAGTACGAGGCCCTGCTGTTCATCCCGTCGCACGCGCCGCTGGACCTGTTCGCCCCGCAGGGCCGCCGCGGCGTGCAGCTCTACGTCAAGCGCGTCTTCATCATGGACGACTGCGAAGCGCTCATGCCGAACTACCTGCGTTTCGTCAAGGGCGTCGTGGACGCGCACGACCTGTCGCTGAACATCTCCCGGGAGATCCTCCAGCAGGACCGGCAGATCCAGGTCGTCCGCCGTCGGCTGGTCAAGAAGATCCTGTCCACCGTCAAGGACATGAAGGCCAACCACGCCGAGCGTTACCGGACCTTCTGGACGGAGTTCGGGGCCGCCGTCAAGGAGGGCCTGATCGACGACACGGAGAACCGGGACACGCTCCTGGAGATCCTGTCGGTCGCCTCCACCCACGATCCGGCCGAGCCCACGGACCTCGCCGGCTACGTCGGCCGGATGAAGGACGGGCAGAGCGACATCTACTACGCCACCGGCGACTCGCGCACGATGATCGAGAACTCGCCGCACATGGAGGCGTTCCGCGCCAAGGGCTACGAGGTGCTGCTGCTCACCGACCCGGTCGACGAGGTGTGGATCGAGCGCGTCGGCCAGTACGACGGCCGGACGCTGCGCTCCATCGCCAAGGGCCAGGTGGACCTGGACACCGAGGAGGAGAAGAAGGAGGCCGAGGCCGAGCGCGAGCAGCAGCGCAAGGACTTCGCCGACCTGCTCACCTGGATGGGCGCCACCCTCGCCGACTTCGTCAAGGAGGTCCGCCTCTCCTCCCGGCTGACCACCTCGCCCGCCTGCGTCGTCGGCGACGCCCACGACATCACCCCGACGCTGGAGAAGATGTACCGGGCGATGGGGCACGAGGTGCCGACGGTGAAGCGGATCCTGGAGCTCAACCCCGGGCACCCGCTGGTCACCGGCCTGCGCAAGGCGCACGAGCAGGGCGGCACGGAGGAGTCGCTGAAGGAGACCGCCGAGCTGCTTTACGGTCTGGCGCTGCTCGCCGAGGGCGGGGAACTGGCCGACCCGTCCCGGTTCACCCGCATGCTCGCCGACCGGCTCGCCCGGACCCTCTAGCCGCACGCACGGGCCGGCCGGCGGGTGCCGCCGGCCGGCCCGTGACCGGTCGACTCCCACCCCGGGCCGGCCCCGGGATCGCCGGGACGGGCCGCCCCGCGCGTCGTCCTGCTCGACGACCCCACCCGCCGCCCGCTTGGACCCGTGCCGCCCGCGTAGGACCGAGCCGTCGGCCGGAATCTGCCGCCGCCCCTGCCGGGAAACATCTTCGGGTAATCGGCCGGCCGTTCACGGAACGTGTCGTGAATCGTGTTTGCGGTGCGCGTACGGTCGGCCTTTCGCGGCCCGATCCTCGGTCGATCCACACCGCCTTTCCGCCCGGCCGTGCGGGACACGCGGGGCCGTGCCGCGACGCGGTGCCCGGCTGCCGGCCGTTGCGTCGTCTACCGTGTTCAACGTCGCGACCAGCGGGCAAGGAACATCCCGCAACTTGCAGGACGACGTGGTGCGCGCGCGACCGAAGGTGTGGAAATTGCGCACCGGCACATTGAAGAACGCCGATATTGACTTGCTCCCGGAATGAGCGCACCGTGAAGCGTACGGCGGTAACCGGAGCCCCGGGAGTCGTTCGGTAATTCCGTTCGTGGCCATGGCGCTCGAGGAGGCGGTCATGCGATTGGATCCGTTCGCGGGGGCGTATCTGACCGACCCGGCGCAGGTGTGGCGGCGGCTGCTCGACGAGCCCGAGGGGGTGCGCCACGACCCGGATCTGGGGCTGTGGCTGATCACTCGGCACGCCGACGTGCGCCGCGCGCTGGGTGACGCGGAGTCCTTCGGCAACACCCTCACCCTCGCCCCGATCTACGACGTCTGCCCCGAGGCGATGGAGTTCATCGCCCGCATCGACGCGCCGCCCACCACCGCCGCCGCAGACCCCCCGGTGCACCCCCGGACCCGCCGGGCCCTGCGGGCGACCTTCGCCAACACCGCCGAACGCGTCGAGCGCCGGTACGGCGCGATCGTCGAGCGCCGGGTCGACGAACTGGTGTCCCGGCTCGTCGACCGCGCCGACGGGCGGGCGGACCTCGTCGGCGAGTTCACCACCGAACTGCCCCTGCTGGTCCTGCTCGACATCCTCGGCGTGCCGGAGGAGGACGTCGGGCGGGTCAGGGCCTGGGGGGACGGCCAGATCGCGTTGCTCTGGGGGCAGCCGGACCCGGCCGAGCAGGTCCGGCTGGCCCGGGACCTGTGGGAGTTCTGGCGCTACTGCGAGCGGTTGGTCGCCGCCCGGCTCGGCGGTGGCCGGTACGGCGACGACTACGTCAGCCAGCTGCTGGCGTACCGCGACGGCGACGACGAGGTGCTCACGGTGGCCGAGGTGTCGAGCATCGTGTTCAACCTCCTGGTCGCCGGGCACGAGACCACGGCCGGGCTGCTCGCCCACGCGCTCGACCAGGCGCTGTCGGTCCCGGGCCGGTGGCGGGAGCTCGGCGAGGACCCGCGCCGGATACCCGCCTTCCTGACCGAGACGCTGCGTTTCGCACCCGCCATCGACGGTTGGCTGCGGGTGACCCGCCGACCCGTCACCCTGGACGGCGTCACCATTCCGGCGGGTGCGCGCTGCCTGCTGCTGATCGGCGCCGCCAACCGGGATCCGGCGGTGTTCGCCCGGCCGGAACAATTCGATCCGCACCGGTCCGACGCGGACGGGCACCTCTCGTTCGGGCACGGGCCGCACTTCTGTATCGGCGCGGCGCTGGCCCGGCTGGAGGCGGAAATGGCGCTGACCCGGCTCTGCCGAGCGGTTCCCGGACTGCGGCTGGCCCCCGGCCATCGCCGCTCGTACAAGGTCAACATCGCCTTCCGCGCGCACCGGAGCCTGCCGGTGGTCCTCGACACGACGGTGCCGTCCGGTGCTCCGGCGGCGCCCGTCGCCGGGTGACCAGCCGTCTCGTGGCGGCGCCGGTCCTGTTCTGCGGGCGGGTGCGTCGGACCGTGCCGTGCGGCGCCAGACCGGCTGCGCGCGGACCCGTGGGGTCGCCGAGGCCCGGCCGGCGGCCCCCGGCGGGCGACTACGCTCCGAAGTCACGTCTTCACACCCGTCGGCCGATGGGTTAAGAATTGTCCCCTGCGAATACCCATTCATCGCCCAATGTCTATTGATGCCGATGCCGATGCCGGCCGGTCGGCGTCGCGAAGGTGAACACATGGATCGCACGCCCCCGTCGAGCGCCCAGCGCTCCGGTGCCATCCACCGGTTCCGCTCCGAACTGCGCACCTGGCGCACCCGTCAGGGGTTGACCCAGCGGGCGCTCGCGGAGCGGGTGCGGTTCAGCCGCGAGACGGTCGCCGCGGTCGAGTCCGGTCGCCGGTACGGCAGTCACGAGTTCGCCGTCCGCTGCGACGAGGTGCTCGGCACCGGCGGTTGCCTGGCGGCGTTGTGGCCGCAGGTCGCGGCGGAGCAGTTGGCGGCGGACGGCCGCCGCGGCCCCCGGTTCGCAGCGGTGGCGGGGCCCGACCTGGCCCCCGCGCCGCCGGCCGCGCGGCGGGACGCGCGCGACCCGGAGGCGGTCGTGGCGGCGATCGACGAGCTGCGGGAGCTGATCGGCCAGGTGCTCGGCGGGCCGCCGGAGGCGGACCTCCCGCCGCACCCGTCAGGCGGCCGGCCCGGGCGCTCCTGACCTGCGCGGTTTCGGAGTCGCGCGGCGGGACGGGCGCTGCTGACGCTGGGTACAGATGCCGGTACGGGCCGTTTGTACCACCGTCAGGTCTTCTCTGCGGGCGCTTGGTCCGGCGGAATGAGACGTGCAAACGGCAAGGTGCGCATTGGCCGTCTTGGATGAGTCGCGGGAGTCAGTCTTGGCGTCGAGCACGAGGTCCCACGCGGCCCGACCCTACCCGACCGGCCGCCGCGGCTGGAAGATCGGCACCCGGATGCGCCTCATCGTGGCGGCTCCGCTGGTCGCCGTGATGGGGTTCGCCGGCCTCGCCCTGACCGAGAGCGTCCGCCAGACGACCCGCGCGAGCGACCTCGGACTCCTGGCGCACCTCGGTGCCGACGCGGGCGACCTGGCCCACCGGCTGCAACGCGAGCGCGTCGTCGCCGCCGACCTGCTCAGCCGGGGCGCGGCCGAGCAGCAGGAAGCCTTCGCGGACGCCACCGGGAGCACCGACGACGCCGTCGCCCGCTACCGCCGGCAGCGGGCGCTGGTGCCTCCCGGACCCGCGGCCGGGCAGACCGCGCTCCAGCGGATCGACCTGGCGCTGGAGGGCCTGGCGCCGCTGCGCGCGCAGGTGCGTACGGCGGCGCACGCCTCGGTGTCGGCGATGACCTTCAGCTACCGGATCGTGATCGCCGACCTGCTCAGCCTCCGGGAGAGCGTCACCCTCGGCGCGGTCAACGCCCGGATCACGGACGGCATGCGGGCCTCGGCGGCGCTGTCCAAGGCGGCCGAGGCGGCCGGCCAGCAGCAGGTCGCCGTCCTGCGCGCGGTGGCGGCCGACCAGTTGACCCCCGCCATGCAGCAGGACATCACCGCCGCCCGGTCCGGCTTCACCGAGTCCAGCCTGTCCTTCCTGGCCCTCGCCCGGCCCGCCTGGCGGGGCTGGTGGGAGCAGGCGGGCAGCGGCCAGGACGCCCTGCTGCTGCAACGGCTGCAGGACGAGGTGTCGAGGACCCGGGCGGGCAGCCGGTTGCGGCTGGACCCCGGCGCCTGGGTCGCCGCGACCCAGCAGTGGTCCGTCCGCCTGGCCGAGCTGCGTCAACGGGTCGACGCGGCGGTGCTCGACGACATCCGGTCCGCCCACGCCGACCAGCGGCGGCGCACGGCCGTCGAGGCGGCTGCCGTGGCGGTGGCCCTGCTGCTCACCGCGCTGGTCACCTGGGCGGTGGCCCGGCAGATCACGCGGCGCCTGCGCCGGCTGCGCGACGCCGCGAACGCCGTCGCCTTCGAACGGCTGCCGCAGGTGGTGGCCCGGCTCCAGCAACCGGACAGCTCGTCGGTGGACCCGGACGAGCTGGCCCGCCAGCAGTCCGCGGAGGCCCTGGAGCCGTCGCGCGGCGACGAGATCGGCGAGCTGGGGGAGGCGTTCGCGGCCGTGCACCGGGCGGCCGTGCGTACCGCGGCCGAGCAGGCGGTCATGCGGGCCAACACGGCCGACATCTTCATCCACCTCAGCCGCCGGGAGCAGCGGCTGGTCGACGCGGTGCTGGCGCAGGTCGACAAGGTCGAACGGGACGAGACCGACCCCGAACGGCTGGACCAGCTCTACACGCTGGACAACCTGGCCACCCGGATGGGACGGATCAACGCCAGCCTGCTGGTGCTGGGCGGGGTGGGGGTCGGGCGGGTACGCCAGCACGACGTACCCCTGCAACAGGTGCTCCAGGCCGCGCAGAGCCAGATCGAGCACTACGCCAGGATCCGCCTCGGCCTGGTCGACGGCGACGTCGCCGTCGCGGCCGACGCCGTCGACGAGGTCGTGCACCTGCTGGCCGAGCTGATGGACAACGCCACCGGCTACTCCGCCCCGGGTACCGAGGCGTGGGTGACCGGCCGCAGCCTCGGCGACCGGGTGATCGTCCAGGTCAGCGACGAGGGCGTGGGGTTGTCCCCGCAGCGTCGGCAACAGCTCAACGACCTGCTGGCCCGCCCGCCCGCCATCGACGTCGCGGCCGTACGGGCGATGGGGCTGGTCGTCGTGGGACAGCTCGCCGCCCGGCTGGGCGCGGCCGTCCAGCTCCGTCCGGGCCCCCGGCGCGGCACCATCGCCGAGGCGGCGTTCCCGGGGGCGATCATCCGACCGCTGCCCCCGGAGGAGTTCCTGCTCACGCCGGGCAGGCCGTCGCGGCGCGCGGCGCGGACCACCCTCGCGCCGCCGGCGTACGCCACGGCCCCGCAGCCGTGGGCCGGGAGCCCGGCGCAGCCGTCGGCGGGCGGGCCGGCGCCCGAGCGGGCACTGCCGGTGGCGCCGGTGTTCCGGCCCGCGCCGGCGCCGGCCGGAGCAGGTGACGAGCCCACCCAGGAACTCGTCATCTTCGAGGAGGTCAACCACTGGTTCCAGGCCGGCCACGACGACGCCACGAACGCGGGGCCGTGGGCCAGCCCCGCCGACGAGGCATGGCGGACCGCCGCCCGGGCCGACGCGCCGGAGGTCGTCGCCACCACCACGTCCGGCCTGCCGCGGCGTCAGCCGCGACAGCACCTCGTCCCGGGCGGCGTCACCGTGCCGCAGCAGCGCTCCGCGCACCGCGACCCGACCCAGGTGGCCACCGCGATGGCCGCGTACGCGCGGGGCGTCGCGGGCCGCCGGACCAACCTGATCACCAACTGACCCGACAGGGAGAGCACGTGACCGACCAACAGGATCTCGGCTGGCTGCTGGACGCCTTCGCCGAGCGCGCCACCGAGGTCAGCCATGCGATCGCGATCTCGAGCGACGGCCTGATGGTGGCCGCCACGAGGGGCCTCCCGCCGGACCGGGCGGACCAGCTCGCGGCGACCGGCAGCGGGCTGGTGAGCCTGCTCCGCGGCGCGGCGGCCTTCTTCGACGCCGGCGCCGTGATCTCCAACGTGACCCAGCTCGAGGGCGGCTTCATGTTCTCGATGGCCTTCAACGACGGCGCGTCCCTGCTCGTGCTCGCCGACCCGCAGTGCGACGTCGGCAAGGTCTCCTACGAGATGACCGAGCTGGCGAACCGCATCGGCGACGCGCTGACCCCGGCGGCACGGGCGGCACTGAGCCGCAGCCGCTGACACCCCGGCACTCCACGCCGGAACCCCCATCCCTCCTGGAGAAGACATGTCGCTGACCATCCCCCGGCGCAGCCGTGCCCGCACCGCGGCCCTGCTCGCCCTCGTCCTGTTCGCCGCGACCGCCTGTGCCGACGGCGGGCGGGGCGCCGGCGCCGCCGGATCGATCAAGATCGGCCTGCTGGCGTCGCTGTCCGGCACCTACCAGGCGGTCGGCAAGGAGATCCGCGCCGGCTTCGAGCTCTACCTGGCCACCCACGACGGCAGGCTCGGCGGGCGACAGGTGGAACTCGTCGTCGCCGACGAGGGCAACGGCGCCGCGACCGCGGTGCCCGCCGCGACGAAGCTGCTCAAGCAGGACCGGGTGGCCGCGCTCACCGGGATCGTCGGCGGTGGCTCGGTGGCCGCCGTCTATCCGTTGCTCAACGAGACGAAGGTGCCGTTCGTCGGCTCGAACGGTCGCCCGGAGTTGAAGGACGTGTCCCGGATCTGGCACACCTCGTACCTCTCCGACGAGCCGGGGGAGGCGATCGCCCGGCACGTGCGCGACAACGTCGAGGGCAGCGTCTACGCCATCGGCCCCGACTACCAGGGCGGCTGGGACGAGCTGCGCGGCTTCACCGACGCGTTCGTCAAGGAGGGCGGCAGGCTCGCCAACCCCGACGGCAAGACCACCTTCACCCCGTTCCCGACGACCACCAACTTCACCCCGTACTTCGCCCGGATCAAGGCCTCCGGCGCGGACGCCGTCTACACGTTCTACGCCGGTAGCGCGGCCGTCGACTTCGTCAAGCAGTACGCGCAGTCGGAGATCAGCGACCTGCCGCTCTACGCCGCCGGGTTCCTCACCGAAGGCGGGGTGCTCGACGCCCAGGGCGAGGCCGCCCGCGACGTCTACTCGGTGCTGAACTACTCGCCGGACCTGGACAACGCCGAGAACCGCGCCTTCGTGGCCGCCTGGAAGGCGAAGAACGACGGCTCCCCGACCACGTACGCCATGGCCTCCTACGACGCCGCGGCCGTCCTGGACCGGGCCATCGAGGCGGCCGGGGACGACCCGAGCCCGGAGCGCATCAACGCGGCCATCGGCCAGCTGGGCCAGATCGCCAGCCCGCGCGGCACCTGGCAGTTCTCGCCGAGCACGCACGCGCCGGTGCAGAAGTGGTACCTGCGCCAGGTGCGCCAGGACGGCCGGGCGCTGTCCAACACCGTCGTGGGTGACCTCGCCACCGTCGGCGGGTGAACGGCGTGGCGGTCGACATCCGGATCGACCCGTACCTGGTCCCGGCCCTGGACGGGGTGGCCTACGGGCTGCTGGTCTTCGTCGCCGCGGCGGGACTGGTGCTCTGCTTCGGCGTCGCCGGCATCCTGAACCTGGCGCACGGCACCCTCTACGCGATCGGCGGGTACACCGCCGCCGCGCTGCTGGACGGCGGCTGGCCGAGCCTGGTGCTGGCGCTGGCCGTCGGGACCGTCGCCGCCACCGCCGCCGGCGCGCTGGTCGCCGGCCTGCTCACCCGCGTCGCCGCGCGCAGCCATCTCACCCAGGCGCTGCTGACCTTCGGGGTGGCGCTGGCCGGGGGCAGCCTGCTCGCGGGCGCGTTCGGGCCGGACGACCCGCCGGTACGCGTGCCGGCGGCGCTGGACGGGTCGGTGGTCGTGGCCGGGCACCGCTACGCGGCGTACCGGCTGGTCTTCATCGTCGTCGCCGCCGTGCTCGCCGGCCTGCTCCACGTCGCGGTGCGCCGCACCCGGGCCGGGATGCTGGTCCGCGCGGCCGTAGACGACGCCGAGATGGTCGCCGTGCTCGGCGTGAACCCGGCGTGGATCCGCGTCGGCGTGCTCGCCGCCGCCGGGGCGCTGGCCGGCGCCGCGGGCGTGCTCGGTGCACCGATCATCGGTCCTGGGCCGGACACCGCCGACGCGGTGCTGCTGCTGTCGCTGGTGGTCGTCGTCCTCGGCGGGCTCGGGTCGATGACCGGCACGCTGCTCGCGGCCCTGGCGGTCGGGCAGATCCAGACCCTCGGGGTGGCGCTCGCCCCGTCGGCCGCCCCGTTCCTGCTCTTCGCCGCCATGGCCGCCGTGCTCGCGGTGCGGGCGCGGGGCCTGGCCACGACCCGGCGGACGTCGTGAGGGACGAGGTGGTGAGCGCGCTGCGGCGCGGCGTCGCCGTGCTCGTCCTGGCCGGCCTGGTACTGGCGCCGTGGGCGGTCGACGACTACACCGTGGCGCTGCTGGCCCGTACCCTCGCGCTGGGCCTGGTGGGGGTGAGCGTCGCCCTGCTCACCGGCGTCGCGGGGCTGCCCACCCTGGGGCAGACCGCGCCCTACGCGGCGGGCGCGTACGCCAGCGCGGTGGTCGGCAGCCGGCTCTCCGACGTGGCGGTGGTGCACCTGGTCGTCGCGGCGGCGGCCGGGGCCGCGCTGGCCGCGGCGACCGTCCCGCTCGTGGTGTACGCGCGCGGCGTGATCGTCCTGATGATCACCCTGGCGATCGGCGAGCTCGTGGTGACCGTCGTCGGGCGCTGGCGGTCGGTGACCGGCGGCACCGACGGGCTCGCCGGGGTGCCGCCGGTGCGTCCCCTGTGGGGGCTGCCGGTGCTGGCCACCGACCGGGCCCGCTACCTGTACGCCCTGGTGGTCGTCGCCGTGCTGGTCGGCGCGGTGCTGCTGGTCCTGCGCACCCGGGCCGGCCTGCTGCTGCGCGCCGGCCGGGACGACGAGGCGCGGCTGCGGGCCAGCGGCCACCGGGTGGCGGCCCACGTGGCGGCCGTGCACGTGGCCGCGGGGGCGGTCGCGGGCGCCGCGGGCTCCCTGCTCGTGGTCGCCCAGCAGTTCATCTCGCCGGCCGACTTCGGCTTCGACACCTCCGCCCTGCTGCTGCTCGGGGTGGTGGTCGGCGGCGTCGCGTCCGTGGGCGGCGCCCTGGTCGGCGCCGCGATCGTGATCGCCGGCCGGGACTGGCTGTTCGGCGTGCTCCCCGGGCACGCGCCCCTGGTGCTGGGGGTGGCGTTCGTCGTCACCGTCCACCTGCTGCCCGGTGACGGGCGGCGGCCGGCGGGCGTGCGCGGCCGGCTCCTGCCGGGACTGCCGGCGGGTCCCGCGGCCGAGGAACGGCCGGCGCCGACGGGGGCACGCGCATGACGCCGCTGCTGTCCGCCCGGGGCGTCACGGTCCGCTACGGCTCCCTGGCCGCGCTGGACGGGGTCGACCTGCGGATCGACCACGGCCAGCGGCACGCCCTGATCGGGCCCAACGGCGCCGGCAAGAGCACGCTGCTCGACGTGCTCGGCGGGGCGACCCCGGCGGGCGGCGGCCGGGTGCTCCTCGCCGGCCGCGACGTCACCCGGCTCGGCCCCGCCGCCCGGGCCCGGCGGGGCATCGGCCGGATCCACCAGCGCCCCGCCGTGTGGTCGAGTCTGACCGCCGCCGAGAACGTGGTGGTCGCCGCGCTGCCCCACGCGGTGCGGCCCGGCCGGTGGCGGCCCGGCGCGAGACGGTGTGCCGCCGAGCGTACGGCGGGTGCGTGGCTGGACCGGCTGGGCCTGCGCGACGTCGGCGCGACTCCCGCCGGTCAGCTCGCCCACGGGCAGCGGCGGCAACTCGAGATCGCCATGGCCCTGGCCGGTCGCCCGCGGCTGCTGCTGCTCGACGAGCCGGCCGCCGGGCTGTCCGCCGTCGAGGTCGGTCGGCTGGTGGAGTTCCTGCGGGCCCTGCCGCGCGCCGTGGCGGTGCTGCTGGTCGAGCACCGGCTGGACCTGGTGTACGCGCTCTGCGACCAGGTGACCGTGCTCGGGGACGGCCGGACGGTCGCCACCGGGACGCCGGCCGAGATCCGCGCCTCCGGCCCGGTCCGGCAGGCCTACGCGGAGGGGGTGTCGTGATGCTGCGGACGGAGCGGCTCTGCGCCGGCTACGCCGGCGGGATCGTGCTGCACGAGGTCACCCTCGACGTGGCGGCCGGTGCCGTGCAGGCGGTGGTGGGCCGCAACGGCGCCGGCAAGAGCACCCTCGTGCACGCCGTCGCCGGGCTGGTGCGGCCCTGCGGGGGGCGCATCGAGGTCGACGGCGTGCCGGTCGCCGGCCGGCAGCCGCACCGGATCGCCCGGTGCGGGGTCGGCCTCGTCCCGCAGGGTCGGCGGGTCTTCTCCCGGTTGACCGTGGCCGAGCACCTCGCCCTGGCGGCGGTGCCGTGGCGCGCCGCGACGCCGGGGGGCGAGGGGTGGACCGTCGCGCGGGTCCTGGAGCTGCTGCCCCGGCTGGCGGCCCGGCTGCGCCATCGCGGCGACCAGCTCTCCGGCGGCGAGCAGCAGATGCTGGCGATCGCCCGGGCCCTGCTCGGCCAGCCCCGGGTGCTGCTGCTCGACGAGCCGTGCGAAGGGCTGGCCCCCGGCCTGGCCGCCCGGGTACGCGACCTCGTCGGCACCCTGGCCAGGACCGGGCTGGCCGTGCTCCTCGTCGAGCAGCAGCTCCAGCACGCCGTCGAGATCGCGGACCGGATCGCGGTGCTCGAGTACGGCCGGGTGGTCTACGACCGCCCGGCGGACGAGGCCCGGGCCGAGCCGGGCCGCCTGGCGGCGATGCTCAGCGTCGCCGCCGTCGCGGAGCTGCCGGCTCCCCGACCGGTGCCCGGTGCCGGGCCGGTCCCGCGCACCTGACCCGACCGCCTACGACAGGAACGAGCGACGATGCCGACAGACATCCGTGACACCGAGTACACCTTCGACAACGGATCCCCCGAGTCGGTGCCCCAGCTGCGGGCGCTGGAGTCCTTCCTGGACCCGATCACCGCGGCCCGGATCGGCGCCCCGGTGCTCGCCCCGGGCGGCGTGTGCTGGGAGATCGGCGCCGGCGGGGGTTCGGTCGCCCGCAGCATGGCCGGGGCGGTCGGCCCGGCGGGACGCGTGCTGGCGACCGACATCGACGTCGCCCACCTCGCCCCCGCGGGCAACCTCGACGTCCGTCGGCACGACGTGCGCAGCGAGCCGCCGCCCGGCGACGCCTTCGACCTCATCCACGCCCGGCTGGTGCTGCTCCACCTGCCGGAGCGGCGGCGCGTGCTGGCCGCGCTGGCCGGCGCGCTGGCCCCGGGCGGGTGGCTGGTGGTCGAGGAGTTCGACTGCACGGCCCCGCTGCGCGTGCTGACCGCGCCGAGCGACGACGCGGCGAAGCTCTTCACCCACGTGACGGACGCGATGCTCGGCGTCCTGCAGAGCCACGGCGCGGACCTGGCCTGGGCGCAGGACGTGCACGCCCACCTCGCGTCGGCGGGACTGGTCGAGGTCGACACGGTCACCCACTCCGAGAGCTGGCCCGGTGGCTCGCTCGGCGCGTCGCTGTACGCGACGAACTCCCGGCAGTTGGAGCCGGAGCTGATCGAGGCGGGTGTGTCGCCCGGCCAGTTGGAGGCGTTCCGTCGGCTCCTGCGCGACCCCGGGTTCGTCGTGATGTCGTACCAGTTCGTGTCGACCCGGGGGCGGCGTCCGGCCCGGCGGTGAGGCGGTGCCGGTCGGGGCGTGGAAACCGCGCCGGCCGGGTACCACGGCGGTCATGGGCACGAGCAGCACGGTCGGCGGCGAGCCGGCGACCGTCGTCCGGGTGGGCGCGGTCGCGGTCGTCGCCCACCGGAAGAAGACCCTCGGCGGCGGCCTCGACGAGCTGCGCGCGGAGCTGGCGGGTGCGGGCGTCGAGGACCTCCTCTGGTACGAGGTGCCGAAGAGCCGCAAGGCGCCGAAGAAGGTCCGTAAGGCGCTGAAGAAGGGCGCCGAGCTGGTCTTCGTGTGGGGCGGCGACGGCATGGTGCAGCGCTGCGCCGACACCCTCGCCGGCTCCGGCGTCCCGATGGCGATCCTGCCCGCCGGCACCGCCAACCTCTTCGCCGCCAACCTGGGCGTACCGGAGGACCTCCCCGAGGCCGTCCGCATCGGCCTGCACGGCCGGCGCCGCTCCCTCGACCTGGGCCGGCTCAACGGCGAGCACTTCGCCGTGATGGCCGGTGCCGGCTTCGACGGTGACCTGATCCGCGAGGCGGACCGCACGTTGAAGGGCAAGCTCGGTCGCCTCGCCTACCTGTGGACGGGGCTGCGGCACGTCCGGGGCGAACTGGTCGGCACCCGGATCACCGTCGACGGCACGGAGTGGTTCGACGGCGACGCGAGCTGCGTGCTGTTCGGCAACGTCGGCACGATCACCGGCGGCATCCCGGCGTTCGACGACGCCCGCCCCGACGACGGCTGCCTGGAGGTCGGCGTGTCGACCGCCGACGGGGCGGTGGACTGGGCGCGTACCCTCGGCCGGATGGCCGCCGGCCGCTCGGAGGAGTCGCCGTTCGTGCGGATCACCCGGGGCCGCAGGATCAAGGTCCGGCTCGCCGCGGCCCGCACGTACGAGCTGGACGGCGGCGCCCGGGGGGAGGTCACCAAGCTCAAGGTGCGGGTGGTGCCCGGGGCGCTGACGGTCTGCTGCCCCGGGCCCGTTCCCTGAGCGTCAGCGGAGGCCGTGGATCTCCACCTCGAAGACCCGGGCCAGCCCGTCGGTCGGGCTGGGCTCGGTGAACACGAGCCGGACCTGTCGGATCCCGGTCGGCGCGCCGGCGAGGTCGACCCGGGCCGGGTTGGCGGTGTTCGCCCCGGCCGAACCGATGGTCGTCCAGGCCCCGTCGACCAGTGCCTCCACCCGGAACGCCCGCACCCGCAGGCTCTCCGAGCCGGCCACCCCGCTGTAGAGGTCGAGCCGCTGGAGCTCCGCCGGCCCACCGAGATCCAGGGTGAGCGACGGTGCCGGGTCGGCCGAGCCGGAGATCCAGCGGGCGCCCGTCCGGTCACCGTCCACCGCGTTGGCGGCGACATTGCCGGAGAGCACCGAACTCGCCTGCACCGCGGCGCCCCGGGCGAGGTTCTCCCCGGCCACGCCCACCCGCAGCGTCTGCGTGATCTCCTGCCGATGGTTGGCCCGGGTGAACGCGACGGTCAACCGGACCGTGCCGTCGGCCACCGCGTCGGCGGGGACCTGCACGCTCACCGCGACCGGCGTGCTGGCGCCCGCGGGCAGCCGGGTGGTCTCCGGCCGCGCCCGCACCTGCCAGCCGGGCGGCGCGTCGACGCCGACCGTCAGGGCGGCGAGCGGGCCGGGGCCGTCGTTGCGTACCCGCAGCACGGCGCTTCCGGCCCGGCCGGGCAGCACCCGGATCACCGTCGTGTCCAGCGCGACGTGGGCGCCGGCCGGGTCGGCCTTCCTGCCGGTCACCCCGACCCCCAGGTACGCCACCTCGATCTCGGGCACCCTCCGGCCGGTCGCCACGTCGGCGACGGTGGCGCCCCACCGGGTGTTCGCCACGTTGTCCGGCCGGTAGCCCCGGGTGCCCCGGATCACGATGCCGCTGCTGTCGCGCAGTCCCACCGCGTACGGGTACGGGCCCTGCACGGTGGCCACCCGGAAGAAGACCGTGTTGCCGAACAGGACGTCGTGCACGTCGTCCAGCTCGACGGCCTGGGACCGCCAGCCGTAGATGTGGTCCTCGGTCTGCAGCGCGTGCAACTGCCAGTTGCGGACGCGGCGCAGCACGACCTCGCGGTGCTCGTGGTGCTCGACGGAGACCTCGTACATCCGGCCGCGCACCGAGGTGTCCTCGACGAGGAACCCGTTGTCGGCCCAGCCGGCGACGCTCCAGATGTTGGCGAAGGTCCCGCCGCCGCCCTGCACCCAGAAGCTGTACTTGTGCCGGCCCCGGTACTGGTAGCCGGGATCACCGGCGCCGGGGTCGCCGGGCGCGGTCTGCTCCGGGTGCCACTTCACGAACTGGGTGGCGATGTCGGCGAGGTAGCTGCGCTCACCGGAGCGCCAGTGCACGTGCACCGAGCCCGCGGTCTGCTGCGCGGAGTCCAGGCCGAGGCCGGTGACCTGGTTCCGTCCGCCGAGCGGGGTCTGGACCATCGCCTTGGGCCGCTGCGGGTCGGTGAATCCGGCGGCGCTCTCCGGCAGCTTCAGCCAGGTCTGGCGGGGGTGCAGGCCGATCAGGTTGTTCTGGGGCCGCAGCCGCAGGGTGTTCCCGATCAGGTACCGCCCCATCGGCACGTAGACGGTGTCGTGCTCGTCGAGGGCCCGCTGGAAGATGGCGTGGTCGTCGCTGGTGCCGCTGCCGACCGTGACGCCCCTGGCGGCGGCGTACTCGACCACGTTGACCCAGCCGCCGGTGGCCGGTGGCAGGGGCGCGTCGGTGCGCAGCAGCCGGGCGAAGCTCGGCGGCGCGGCCGGTGTCGCGGAGACCAGGACGCCGTCGGTACGCCGCTCGGTGTCGCCGAGCGCGTCGTCGACCCGGAGCCCGAGCGTGGCGTCGCGCACCAGGTACGACGGGCCGGGACCGACCCAGGTGCGTCCGCTGGGCACGGTGGTCAGCAGCGCACCGGTGCCGGTGACCCCGGTGTCGACCACGTTGAGCTGGTTCTGGGCGCGGATGAGTTCGGGCTCGCCGCCGCCCGCGACGGATTCGTTGTCGTTGAGGGTGATCGCCGCCCCGCTGATGTTCTCGAAGACCGAGTCCTGCACGTAGAGGCGCTGGGTCTGGTTGCCGGTGGCGACGATGCCGGCCGGCGAGTCGGCGAAGCGGTTGCGGATCAGGCTCAGCTTGCTGTCCGTGTGCAGCTTGACGGCCGCCTCGCGTTGACCGGTGAAGGTGGTGTCCAGCAGCGTGGTCTGCCAGCCGGGCGAGGCGGCGAAGGCCAGCATGCCGACCGTGCCGCCGTACACGTTGACCCGTTGGATCAGGTTGGCGTTGTGGTCGATCCCGGCGTATCCCGTGCCCACGTGGATGTCGAGGTCCTGGAGGACGAACATCTGGGCGCCGCTGAAGCGTACGGCCACCGCGGCGGGGTTGCCGGGCCCGATCCGGATGTCCAGGTTGACCAGGCCGGTGCCGAAGGTGTCGTTGTTGCCGAAGCTGCGGGCCGCGCCGGGCTGGAAGGGCCGGCGCAGCGCGGCGAAGAGGAAGGACTGGTTGCCGTCCTGGAAGCCGGGGGTGGACTCGCCGAGGACGAACTCGGGCCGCGCGGCGCCGAACCCGATCAGGCGTACCGAGGCGTGCAGGTCCACCTGCCGGGAGAGGCGGTAGCGCCCCTCCGGCACGAAGACCACGCCGCCGCCGTCGCCGACGGTGACGTTGCGTGCCCCGCCGACGATGTTGCCCAGCCAGTTCTCGCCGCCCCGGCGGGAGGCCTCGTCGATGGCGGCCTGCACCGAGGCGGTGTCGTCGCCGACGCCGTCGCCGTGCACCGGGAACTGTGCGCTGCCGAGGACGACCGCGGTCGGGTCGGTCGGCATGCTCCGATAGGCGGAGGTCGAGGCGGTCGGTGGGGTGGGGGCTGCCGCCGGCGGGGCGGCGACCGCCGGCGCCACGGCCGTGGCGGCCAGGAGGAGGGAACCAGCCAGCATGCCGACCCGTGCCCGGCCCGCTGAGGGTCGGCGGCCGGCTGCCCGCCGGGGTGGAGCTTGGATCATCGGTACGCCTTTCCTGCCCCTGTCGGGACCGGTCGGCGACCATGTGGTCATGCGCATAACCAGAATGTTTCCGCAGGCCCGAGCTGTCAAGAGCCGGGCCGCCAGAATATGGAACCCCCGCGTAACATTGACTTGCGGCGGCCGGTGGGTTGATCATTCACGGCAGCCCGCTCCCGGGACGTCGCCGTGTGCGATCGTGTGGTCATGCGCATGACCAGCCGGGGCGACGGCGCGGGAGCGGGCCCCCGGCGAGCGGCCGGGACACGGAGGTGACAAGGATGCCAGGCACCAACGGACGGGCCACCCAGGCCGACGTCGCCCGGCTCGCCGGGGTCAGCCAGGCGACCGTGTCACTGATCCTCAAGGGAAGCGACACGGGTCGCCGCCGCGTCGGTGAGCAGACCCGTCAACGCGTGCTCGACGCCATCCGGATGACCGGGTACGTCGCGAACCCGGCCGCCCAACGCCTGGCCGGGGGACGCACCCGGATCATCGGCGTCTTCACCTACGAGCCGGTCTTTCCGCGCGACAGCCGGGACTTCTACCACCCGTTCCTGGTGGGGGTCGAGGCGCAGGCCGAGGAGCTCGACTGCGACCTGCTCTTCTTCACCAGCACCCCGTCCCGGCAGGGGCGGCGCCTGCTCGGCGACGGTTCCCGCCGGCTCGGCGTCGCCGACGGCTGCGTCCTGCTCGGACGCCACGACGACAAGCGTGACCTGGCGGACCTGCTCGGCCGCGACTTCCCGTTCGCCTTCATCGGCCGACGGGAGTCCGACGCCGGCATCGTGCCGTACGTCGGAGCCGACTACGTGACCGCCACCCGCGAGGTGGTCGAGCGGCTCTTCGCCCTCGGCCACGAACGCGTCGGCTTCCTCGGCGACCTCCGCCGGGACGAGCCGTCGGCCGACCGCGCGCAGGGCTACCAGCAGGCGGTACGCGCCGCCCGCAGCCGCCCGGTCGTGCTGGACGGCGCCGGGTTGACCGGCGGCGAGGCACTCGACCTGCTCGACGACAACGGGCTCACCGCGGCGGTCGTCTGGCCGTCCGGGCTGGCCCCGCGGATCCGGGCGGCGGCGCTGGCCCGGGGGATGTCCGTTCCCGGGGACCTGTCGCTGGCCCAGCTCGGCGACGCCGAGGACGGCAGTCCCGGTGACATCGACTGGACCGGTTTCCGGATCCCCCGGGAGCAGATGGGCGCGGGGGCGGTGCGGCTGCTCTTCGAACAGCTGGTCGGTCCCGCGCCGAGCGCCGACGCCCTGCAACGCAGCCTGCCCTGCGCCGTCGTGCCCGGGACCACCGCCGCGGCGCCGCGGCGCACCCGCCCCCGCGCCGTCAGGTGAGCCGGGCGCCCGCCGGGGTGGCCGGCGCCAGGCGACGGGTGAGCCACAGCGGCGAGGTGACCGCGTTGCCCATCACCACCGAGTGGGCGCCCGCCGCGAACGCCTGCCCGATCTGCTCGGCGCTGCGGTAGCGGCCCTCGGCGATCACGGGGACCGGCAGCAGGTCGGCGAGCCGGGCCACCAGCGTCAGGTCCGGCCCGTCGGTCGGCGGGCTGGCCGGGGTGTAGCCGGAGAGGGTGGTCGCGACGGCGTCCGCACCGGCCCGCACGGCGGCCACGCCCTCCTCGACGGTGGAAACGTCGGCGAGGACCAGCGCGTCGCTCCGCTCGTGGACCGCCCGGACCGTGTCGGCGAAGCTGCGCCCGTCCGGACGGGGACGGTCGGTGGCGTCGACCGCGACGATGTGCGCCCCGGCCGCGGCCACGTCGAGCGCGTGCGCCGCCGTCGGGGTGATGAAGACCCCTTCGACGCCCTGCTTGTGCAGCCCGATGACCGGCACGTCGACGGCGGCGCGGATGGCCCGGACGTCGGCGGTGCCGTTGGCCCGGACGGCGACCGCGCCGCCCCGTACCACCGCCGCGGCCACCCGGGCCTGCACGTACGGGTCGCGCATCGGGTCGTCCGGGTCGTCGAGCACCGGCTGGCAGGAGACCACGAGGCCGCCGGCCAGCTCGTCGAACACGCTCACGTTCTCGTCCTCTCGTCGGTGACCACGGCGGAGCTGCCAGCCGCCTGTCGGCCGGGGCCCGGGAGGCCCGCCAGCCGGGCGGCGCCCACGACGACCGCGTCCGCGCCGAGCGCCGCCGGGAGCAGGGCCACATCCGCCCAGGCCGCGGGCAGTTCGGCGGTGAAGGCGGCGCGGGCGCCGGGGAACAGGGCGTCGGCCGCCCCGCCCGCGAGCACCACCGCCTGCGGATCGAGCAGGGCGACCAGCCCCGCGAGCGCCCGGCCGAGGGCCGTGGCGGCGCGGTCCACCACCTCCCGGGCGACCGGTTCACCGGCCGCCGCCCGCTCGGCCACGGCCCGCCCGGTGATCCGCTCACCGGTCTCGAGGGCGTACGCGCCGGACAGTCCCGTGCCCGAGGCGATGCCCTCCAGGTGCCCGTACCGGCCGCACCCGCAGCGCAGCCGCTCGGCGCCGGGAGCCGGGAGGTGCCCCACCTCGCCGGCGCCGCCCCGGGCGCCGGTGGAGATCCGGCCGTGCTGGAGCATCGCGCCCCCCAGGCCCGTGCCGACCGCGACCAGCACCAGGTCCCGCCGGTCCCGGCCCGCGCCGACCCAGCTCTCGCCGAGCGCGGCGGCGTTCACGTCGTTGGTGACCCGGACCGGCCGGGCCAGCCGCGCGGCCAACTCGTCGGCGACCGGCGTGCCGGCCCAGCCGGGCAGGCTGTCGGTGGCGTACCGGATGGTGCCGGTGGTCGGATCGACCGTGCCGGCGGTGCCCACGCCGACCGGGCCGGCGCCGCCCGCGTCGAGCAGTTCCCGGACGAGCCGCGCGGCGGTGTCCAGCACCGCCGCCGGCCCCGACCCGGCAGGGGTGGGCGCCAGGCGACGCCCGAGCACCCGCCCGTCTCCTCCGACCAGCGCCGCCGCCGTCTTGGTGCCGCCGATGTCGAGGCCCACCAGGGCCGCCGGCACCGTCATCCCTTGAGCCCGGTGTGCGCCAGGCCCTCGACGAACTGCTTTTGCGCGATGACGAAGACCACCAGGACCGGTAGCGCGGTCATCGACGCCGCGGCGAGCTGGACGTTCCACATCGGACCGCCGTAGGCGTCGACGAACTGGGTGAGCGCCTGCGGCAGGGTGAACTTCTCCGGCGAGGAGAGGAACACGATCGGTTCCAGGTAGAGGTTCCAGCTGTGCAGGAAGGTGAAGATGGCGACCGCGCCCAGCGCGGGCCGGGACAGCGGCAGGGCGATCTTCCAGAAGGTGGCGAACCGCCCCAGCCCGTCCACCCGGGCCGCCTCCTCCAACTCGCCGGGGAGGCTGATGAAGAACTGCCGCATGATGAAGGTCGCCAGCACGCTCGGCGCGCCGAGGATCGGCACCAGGATCAGCGGCCAGTGGGTGTCGACCAGGCCCAGCTTGAAGAACATCTGGAACAGCGGCACGATCGTCACCTCGCTCGGGATGAGCAGGCCGGCGAGGATCACCAGGAAGAGCACGTTCTGGCCGCGGAAGCGGATCCGGGCGAAGGCGTACCCGGCTAGCGCCGCCACCGCCAGGGTGCCGACGGTGACCACCAGCGCGATGTAGAGGCTGTTCAGGTACTGCTGGCCGAACGGCTGCAACTCGAACACCCGCCGGTACGCGTCCAGCTCCGCGTCGACCGGCAGCAGCTTCGGCGGGAAGGCGAAGATGTCCGCCACCGGCTTCAGCGACGAGGTGACCATCCACCAGGTCGGGAAGACGAACGGGACCGCCAGGACCATCAGCACCCCGTAGAGCACCAGCTTGGTCCGGCGCGACAGCTCACGACTCATGGTGGACCCACCTCTTACGCATCTGCCACTGGAGCACGGTGAGCGCGAGCACGATGACGAACAGGACGATCGACAGGGTGGCGCCGTAACCGAAGTGGTGGAACTGGAACGCCTGCTGGTACAGGTAGTAGACGAGCACCGTGGTCGAGGTGCCGGGGCCGCCCTGGGTGAGCACCGCGATCTGCGCGAAGACCTGCAACGAGCCGACCACCGTGATGATCGACGTGAGCAGGATGGTCGGGCTGATCATCGGTACGGTGATCCGCCAGAACTGGCGCAGCCGGCTCGCCCCGTCCACCTCGGCGGCCTCGTACAGCTCGGCCGGCACGCCCTGGAGCGCGGCCAGGAAGAGCACCATGTTCAGGCCGACGTTCTTGAACACCTGCACCACGACGACCGAGAACATGGCGGTGCCCTCACCGCGCAGCCAGTTCGGCCCGTCCACGCCGACGGTGTCGAGCAGGCCGTTCACGCCGCCGTTGTCCTGCAGCAGGAATCCCCACACGATGGTCCAGGCGACCAGCGAGACGACCACGGGGGAGAAGAACAGGGTGCGGAACACGATGGTCCCGCGCAGCTTCTGGTTGAGCAGTACGGCGAGCAGCAGGGCCAGGCCGAGGTTGAACACCACCAGCCCGACCGAGAACAGACCGGTGGCCCGCAGCACCGAGCCGAGGTTGGTGTCGTCGGCGAGGTTCGCGTAGTTCTCGGTGCCGACGAACTCGAACGTGCCGGCCAGCACGTTCCACTCGTGCAGGCTGTACCAGACCACCAGGATCAGCGGCAGGATCACGAAGATGACGCTGCCGAGCAGTTGGGGAGCGATGAACAGGTAACCGGTGAGCTGGTCGCGGCGGCGGCTGGTCCAGTACGGCCGCGACCGGTCCCGGGTGGGCGGGGCCTCGACCCCGCCCACCGTCGTGTCCGTCTGGGACATGGTCAGGCTGCCCTACTTCGCCAGCAGCGGCTGGATCTTGGTGCAGACACCCTCGAGGACGGCCTTGACGTCCGCGTCGGCCTTCCAGAGCGGGTCGAGCCCGGCGCGCACCTGCTGGCTCAGCTCGGCCTGCCCGGCGTGACTGGGCTTGACCACGCCGTTGGTGATGCCGTCGATGACGACCTTCTGCAACTGCTCGGGCTTGAGCGTCGGGTTCGTCTTGGCCAGCGTCTCCGCGGTGAGCTGCGACTGGCGCGGCGGCGGGAAGAACTGGGCCAGCTTGGCCGAGTTGGTGGGGTTCGTCAGGAAGGCGAGGAAGTCCGCCGCCGCATCCGCGTGCTTGCTCTTCTTCATCACGCCGACGCCGGCCTGGCCGACCACCGAGTAGTTGCCCTTCGGCCCGGCCGGCAGCGGCACCAGGTCCCAGCCGAAGCCGTCCGGCTTCAGCAGCGAGGCGCGGGAGATCTGGGTGACCGTCATGGCGGCGTCACCGGCGAAGAAGTCGGCGGTCGTACCCGGGCCGGGCAGCGCCTTGCCGGTGAAGATCGCCTTGTGCAGGGTGGTCATCGCCTCGACCATCTCCGGGGCGGCGAAGCCGCAGGACTTGCCGTCCTCGCTCCACGCCTGGGCGCCCCACCCCGTCCAGAGGGTCGACAGGTTGTCCCAGCCCTTGTAGTCGAAGTCGCGGATGACCAGCCCGGCCTTACCGCTCGACGCGGCGGTGGCGCCGGCGACGGTCAGCGCGGTGTCCCAGTTCCACTGCCCGGCCGCGATCAGCTCGGCCGGGGTCTTCTGCCCGGCCTTCTTGAGCATGTCGGTGTTGACGAAGACGCCGAACGGCGAGGTGGAGAACGGGTACGCGTACAGCTTGCCCCCGTCCTGCCAGAGCTTGAGGGTGGCGGGGGAGATGTCGTCGTACTGGTAGCCCTCGGTCTTCTTGAGCTTCTCGTCCAGCGGCAGCAGCGCGCCGGAGGCGACGAAGTCGGGGGCCGAGTTCTCGAACACCCAGGCCAGGTCGGGCGCGTTGCCGCCGGCGATCTGGGTCGTCAGCGTCGTGGTGTAGTTCTCGAACGGCAGCGGGTCGAACTTGATGGACGCGACGTCCGGGTGGCTCTTGCGGTACTCGTCGGCGATCTCGTTGAACAGCTTGAGGTGCGCCTCGTTGGCCGACCAGACGGTCATCCGCAGGTTGGCCGGACCCTTGTCCGCGGCGTCGTCACCGCCGCCGCAGGCGGACAGCGCGAGGACGCCGGCCAGTGTCGCCGCGACACCGCGCACAGCCTTTCCCAATCTCATGATCTTCTCCTCTTCGGGGGTGTTCAGTAGCCCGCGACCTGGGGCCAGCGCAGTTCCACGCCGGCCGCCGAGAGGCGGTCCTGGAAGTCGGCCAGCAGGCGGGGGGTGCCGCGGACCGCGCGCGGGGACTCGCCCCGGGCCAGACAGAAGTCGGCGAGCAGGCCGGCGACCTCGCCGACGTTCCACTCGACCGGGTGCAGCCGGTAGCTGCCGTTGGTGATGTGGGTGGTGCCGATGTTCTTGCCGGCCGGGAGCAGGTTCTCGACCCGCTGCGGGATCAGCGCGCCCAACGGGATCTCGAACGGGCACGACCCGACGTCGATGTAGTTGTCGCCGCCGGTGGAGGGGTGCAGGTCGATGCGGTACATGCCGACGCCGATCGAGTCCGGGTAGGCGACCGCGCCGTGCTCGCCGCGCACGGCCAGCGACAGGTCCTGCTCGACGACCGTGTACTCGGCCCGGATGCGGCGCGACTCCCGGATGTAGGGCGCCTGCGCCAGGCCGTCGCGGCTGCCGGTCACGTCGCCGCGCAGGCGCAGGCCGGGGAAGCCGGTCCCGCCGTCCGGCCGGGGCGCCTCGGTCTGCATCCAGTAGAGCACCGAGTACGACAGCTCGCGGGCCTTGCTCAGGTGCCACGACGCGTTCGGCACGTCGATGACCGGTCCCTCGAAGTAGTCGATCATCGGCCAGTTCACCAGCGTGATGTCGCTGTCGTACGCGCCGTCGGTGAAGTTGCGCCGGGCGGCGATGCGCCGGAACGTCCAGAGGTTGCCGTCGCCGGGGTTGAGCCGCTGGTCGGCGTTGACGGCCAGCGGGTCGTCGTCCGGGTTGGGCGTGAAGCTGCGCTCCACGATCTCCAGGGTGCGCGGGTGCGGCGACCGCCAGGACAGCAGCCGGTCGCCCCAGAAGTCGGGCTTGTAGTCGCGCCAGAAGTCGTAGTTCGCCGGCCGCTCGATGGTGTGGTCGCCGTCGACGTGGTCGAGCGCGAAGCAGACGGAGACGGCCTGCATGTTCATCGGCTGTGCCTCGGCCGGCGCGCTGGGCTCGCCGGTGTCGGCCTGCGACTCGAAGCCGGTGACGTACTCGGTGCCGGTCAGCGGCAGCAGCTCGCCGGTCTCCGTCGCGTCCAGGATGTACGGCGCGACGAGGTCGATCCGCTCGTCCCGGTCGCGGTGCGCGACGGTCACCCCGACCACCCGGTCCCCGTCGGTCTCCGCGGCGACCGGCCGGTACGGCTGGAGCACGGTCAGCCGGCCGGAGCCGAGGAAGGGCGCCAGCATCTGCTCGATGACGGCGACGGCCACCCGGGGCTCGTGGCAGACCCGGCTCACCCAGCCGGCTCCCGGGTTGAGGTCGGTCCAGGCCCGCGACCGCTCGGTGAGCGGGTAGTGCCGGCGGTAGTAGTCGCGGATCCCGGTGCGCAGGGCCCGGTAGCTCGCGGTGGCGCCGAACTGTTCGATCCAGGAGTGCTCGTCCGGCGGGACGGCCTGGCTGGTGAGCTGCCCGCCGAGCCAGTCGAACTCCTCGGTCAGGATGACCGACCGGCCGGCCCGGGCCGCGGCGAGCGCCGCCGCCACCCCGCCCAGCCCGCCCCCGACGACGAGGACGTCCGCACGCATCTGTACCACTTGCTTCCTTCCGGTTGCACGGTCACCGCGAAGCCGCGGTCGACCGCCGATCAGGGGGCGCCGAGGGTGTCGCCCTCGACGAGTTCGCAGGGGAGCAGCCGTTGCTGCACGCCGTCGGCGCTGCCGTCGATGACGCCGGTCAGCACCTCGACGGACTGCCGGCCCATCTCCTCGCGCGGAATCAGGAACCCGGTGAACGCGAGGTCGGTGGGGACCGGGACCGTCGGATCGCCGAGGGTCAGGATCGACAGGGCGCCGGGCACGGTCAGCCCGCGTCGGCGGGTGGCCAGCTCCAGCGCCACGGCGAAGGCGAAGTCCTCCACGAAGGCGACGGTGGTGCCGTCGGCCAGCAGGTCGTCGAGGATCGTGTCGGCGTCCTGGGCGACCGAGCTCAGGTGGCGGGCGTTCTCCGCCGCCGTCGCGGCCTCGGCGAACCCGCGCCGCCGGTCGGCCGAGGACTCCGCGGTGATGTCGGTGCGCAGGTAGGCCAGGCGCCGGTGGCCCCGGGCGAGGGCCAGGCCGACCAGCTCGCGCACCGCCGTGGCGTAGTCGGCGCCGACGTACGGCACCGGGCCGCCGGCGTCGTCGCGACGGCCGACGGCGACGTACGGGAAGCCGTCGCGGTTGAGCCGGTGCAGCTCCGCGGCGTCGATCTCCTGCCCGAGCAGGATGCAGCCGTCGGCGAGGCGGAGCCGGTTGTCCTGGTGGAAGATACGGCGCCGACCGTCGACCACCGGGGCGCTGGTGAACAGCAGCAGGTCGCAGCCGGCCCGTTCCGCGTACTCCTCGATGCCCAGCAGGAAGGGGTGGAAGAAGTCGCGGCTGCCGCTGGGGAAGGCGGGCTCGTAGGTGAAGACGCCGATGATCCGGTTGAACCGTGCGGCGAGCCGGCGGGCGACGGGATCGGCGGCGTACCCGGTCTCCGCGATGGTCCGCAGCACGCGGTCGCGGGTCTCCGGCGCGATGCGGACGTCGGCGTCGGCCCGGTTGTTGAGCACCAGCGACACGGTCGCCTGGCTGACGCCAGCCAGCCGCGCGATGTCACGCTGCGTGACGCGTCGGGGTGTAGAGGGCACCACAGGTCCTTCCGGTGCGGCTAATGCGTATTAGCGCTCGGCGTTGGGGAGGAGCCTGGCGGGCCGACCGGGTTTGTGTCAAGGGGTGGGCGGAGAGATTTCTTGGAGATGAAGTCCCTGGAGTAATGCGGATTAGCTCCGAGCGGCCCGCGCCGCCCGCCGGGCCGGGTGGCTCCCGCCCGAGCCGGTGGGCCGCCCCGCCGAGGCCGGCGGCCGGCCCCTTGACAAGACCCGCCCGGGTCGAGCAACATTCGAGAAGAATTGATGGTAATACGTATTAGCACGCGAACCGGGCGGCCTGCTCACCCTTGCGGTGGCCGGCCGTCTCACGCAGCGTGACTTCGTGCCGCCCTGCGGCGTGCTGCGCGGCGTCCACAGTCGTCACCGGCGTACCCGTCCCCACCTCCTGGACCCCTCCGTCGACGGCCCCGTACGCCGACGGCCCGCCCGGGCGGTGGGGGAGCCCCACCATCCCCCGACAGAGCAGGAACAGCGATGACGAGAGCATCCGTCCGAGTGCCCGGTCGCGCCGCCGTGGCGGCAGCCGGCGCGGGCATGCTGGTGACCGCGCTGGCCGGTGCGGCTCCGGCCGCCGCCGATCCGGCCTTCGACTTCCCGCGCTTCACCTACGCGGGCACCGCGTTCGACAAGAGCGCCCTGACCTACAACCCGACCAACGAGTTCATCTTCCCGAGCGTCATCCGGGCCGCCGACTACTTCCCCAACCCGCTGGGCACCTACTACCTGTACTACGCGCCCCACGAGCGGCCCGGCGGGATCGCCCTGGCGTACGCGGACTCGATCAACGGTCCGTGGACCGAGTACCGGGCCAACCCGCTGATCGGCAACACCTGGCTGCCCCACTACTCCACGGTCAGCCACATCTCCTCCCCGCACGCCATCTGGGTGGAGGGGGAGCGCAAGTTGCTCCTCTACTTCCACGGCGAGAACTCGATCACCCGGTACGCCACCTCCGAGGACGGCATCCACTTCGACTACGGCGGGACGGCGATCAGCCGCGACGACAGCACCGGCGGGGAGACCTCCTACGCCCGGGTGTTCGAGCACGCCGTGCCGCGGCTGGGCGGCCGGTACCTGATGCTCTTCATGGACAACCCGACCGCCGCGCCGCCCGGGCCGACCGGGCCGGTGTCCCGGCGGATCCGCTGGGCGGTCTCCCCGGACGCGCGCACCTGGACGATCCAGCCCGACCCGATCGTGACCCCGCAGGGCATCCAGGGCCCGAACGCCTCCGGCCCGTTCTTCCTGCGCTGGAACGGCCGCAACCTGGTGATCTTCCACGCGGCCGACGGCAACATGCACGCCGTGGACGTCGGCGAGAACTTCGACCGGGAGGTCCACCTCGGCGTCGTGCACGACTCGATGGTGGCCGCGCCCGACCTGGGGCGCTCGGCCGCGCCGACGTTCTACTTCGACGGCCGGACCGCGCACATGTACTACGAGGCCGGCGGGCGGCTCACCGCGACGATCGGCCATGCCGTCGCCACCCTGGACCGGCCGGTGCCCACCCGCGCGGTGGACTGCGTGGTGGACCGGCCGGTGCTGTGGCCGCCGAACCACCAGATGGTCGACGTCACCGTGACGGCGGACCTGCGCGACGGGGTCCTCGGCCCGTACGCGCTCAACCTGACGGCGGTCACCGGCGGCGACGCCGCGGACGTCAGCGGCTTCACCGTCGGCACCCCGGTCACCAGCGGCCGGCTGCGGGCCGAACGCGACGGCGCCGGCGGGGACAGGGTCTACTCCCTGACGTACGCGGGCCACGACGAGATCGGCCGCCCGGTCGGCTGCACCGTGACGGTCACCGTGCCGCACGACCAGGGCCGCGACTGACCGGACCGGGACCGCTGGGCGCCGGCCGTGCCGCACGGGCACGGCCGGCGCCCGTGCCTGGGCTCGCCGCCGGCGGCGCGGCCGGATACCGTACCCGCGGCGCGGGTCACCCCGCGTCGGGCCGTCGAGCGGTGGGAGGATCCGATGCGCCTGCACGTGGGGTGCGCGATGTGGACGCACAAGTCGTGGCAGGGGCGCTTCCTGGCGCATCCGCTGCCGGCCCACGAGCGGCTGCGCGCGTACGCCGGCTGGTGCACGGCGGTCGAGGGGAACACCACCTTCTACGCCACCCCGGCGCGGGAGACGGTCGCCTCCTGGGCGGAGCAGACCGGCCCCGACTTCCGGTTCGTGCCCAAGCTGCCGAAGGTCGTCACGCATGAGCGCCGGCTCACCGGCGCCGACGAGGAACTCCGGGCCTTCCTGCACGCCGTCGAACCCCTCGGCCCACGGGCCCACGCCCTCTGGATCCAGCTGCCGGGCTCGTTCGGCCCGGCCGACGTGCCCGCGCTGGCCCGTTTCCTGCGCGTGCTGCCCACTGCCCACCGGTACGCCGTGGAGGTCCGGCACCCCGCGTTCTTCGACGACCCCCGGGCGGCGCGGACGCTGGAGGAGGCGCTCGCCACCGTCGACGCCGAGTGGGTGCCCTTCGACACGACCGCGTTCTTCCGCACCCCGCCGACCAGCGACGCCGAACGCGAGGCGTGGACCAGGAAGCCGCGCACCCCGCCGCGCACCCGCGCGCTGACCGACCGGCCGATCGTCCGGTACCTCGGCCGGGACGACCCCGCACGTACGGTCGAGGGCTGGCAACCGTGGCTCGACGTGGTGACCGGGTGGCTGCGCGAGGGCCGGTCGCCGACGATCTTCGTGCACACCCCGGACAACGCCGACGCACCGGAGCTCGCCCGCCGGTTCCACGACGAGGTGCGGGCGCGCCTGCCCGAGGTCGAGCCGCTGCCCGAGCCGGAGCCGGTCGGGCCGTCGACGCTGTTCTGAAACGGGACCGCACCGCCCACCGGCCCCGCGCGCCGAAACATACCTTCATTGCCGGCGGGTCAACATGTAGACAATCTTCCTCGTTCTGTCTATCGTCAGCACCACTTAGCGATGTCCTTCGATTTGAAAGAGGTCGTCAATGGTCCAACTCAGACGATGGGCAGGCATCGCCACCGCCCTGCTGGCGACGGAACTCCTGGTCTCGGGCACCGCCGCGCACGCCGCGCCCACCCCGGACCCGGCCCACGTCAGCGTCGAGGACGCCGTCACCGCCAAGCTGCGCGCGCAGGTCCGCGCCACCGAGGCGGAGCACGCCGACAGCCACGAGGGGGAGCACACCGACAGCCCCGCGGCGGAGCACGCCGGAAGCGGCGAGACCCGCGTGACCGTCACCCGCCGCAACGGCCAGTGGGCCTTCGGCACGGCCGTGGCCGTCACCTCCCACGAGAAGGACGTCCACCCGACCGGGGCGATCTTCATCGCCCGTGCCGAGGCCGGCACGTGGCGGGTGAACTTCGACGGCGAGGCCGGGTTCAGCGAGCTGGCCGCCGAGTCGCCCCTGGTGAACAAGCAGGAGAAGCAGGTCTTCCAGCGCACCCCGAGCACCATGCAGGCGGGCGGCGACTACCGGACCGGGATGGCCCTGCCCTTCGCGGTCGGCCAGACGTGGACGCTGACCAGCGGCCCGCACGGCTGGGGCGGCTACGAGACGCCGTACAGCTCGATCGACCTGGCCGGGGGTGACCAGGTGGTCCGCGCGGCGCGGGCCGGCACGGCCTACACGATGTGCACGGGGTGGATCCGGGTGATCCACGACCGGGGCTACTCCACCGACTACTACCACCTGTGGAGCAGCATCTCGGTCAACGGGGCCGCCGTCGGCCAGGGCGCGTACCTGGGCTACACGGGCACCGACGTGACCTGCGGCGGGGCGGCGTACGGCCGGCACGTCCACTTCGGGCTGCGGCAGAACAGCGCCTACGTCTCCATCGCCGGCCACGGCATCGGCAAGTGGGAGTTCGCCAACGGCGCCGCCGCCTACCAGGGCGGCGCGCGGCACGGCTCGGTCTGGGCCGGCGCCGGCGCCGGCCTCTACAACTACGGGGCGTTGGGCTTCAACCAGGCGGTGGTCGACGCCAACGGCGGAGGCTCGGTGAACAAGCGGTCCGGGCCCGGCACCGGTTACGCCGTGCGGGGATCGGTCGGCGACGGCGCCACGGTCACCGTCTCCTGCTCCGCCAACGGCACCTCCCACACCGGGCGGTACGGCACCACCGCGCTGTGGAACCGGCTGAGCGACGGCACCTGGATCTCCGACGCCTACCTGGCGAGCGGGGTGAACGGCCCGATCAACGGCTGGTGCTGACCGGCACTCACCCGAGCGTCGACGCAGGGGCCCCGCCACCTCGGCGGGGCCCCTGCGCCTCGTGGGCGGCCGGGGGCGTGTCGGGCGGGTCAGCCCGGGGCGCCGACGAGGAGGGACCCGTGGCGACTCCACAGCCACCGGAGGTACTGCTGGGGTTCGCCGCATCTTCCGCCCTCGTCCGCATCGGACGACGATACTGCGGGGTCCCGGCGTGACCCCGTAGAGCTCCGACGCGGCGGCCCACCGCGACCGAGCCTGCCGGGTGCCCGCGCGGCAGAGCGCACGGCGGAAGGTGCGCGCCCCCGCGTACGCCGTCAAGGATGTGAATCTCGCGCGAGTCGTGACCCTGGAGGGCGCTGGGATGAAGCCGTTCCGCATCGAGATACCGCAGTCCGACATCGACGACCTGCGCCGACGACTGGCCGACACCCGGTGGCCGCACGAGCCGGGCGCGGACGGCTGGGAACGCGGCGTGCCGCAGTCCTACCTGCGGGAGCTGGCCGACTACTGGGGCAGCGGGTACGACTGGCGGGCGGCCGAAGCGCGGCTGAACGAGTACCCCCAGTTCGTCACGGAGATCGACGGCGCCACGGTGCACTTCCTGCACGTACGGTCCCCGGAGCCGGACGCGACGCCGCTCGTGCTCACCCACGGCTGGCCGGGCAGCTTCCTGGAGTACGTCGACCTCGTCGGGCCGCTGACCGATCCGCGCGCCCACGGGGGCGACCCCGCGGACGCCTTCCACGTGGTGGTCCCGTCTTTGCCCGGGTACGGCTTCTCCGGCCCGCTCACCGGGACCGGCTGGGGCGTGCCGCGCATCGCCGGGGCGTGGGCCGAGCTGATGGACCGGCTCGGTTACGACCGCTACCTGGCGCAGGGCACCGACTTCGGCTCCTGGGTGACGGTCGCGCTCGCGGCGGCGGACGCCGGGCACGCGATCGGGGCGCACGTCAACTTCCTCATCACGCCGCCCCCCGGCGACCCGCGCGAGCTGGGCGCGCTCGACGAGGACACCGGCCGGCGGCTCGCCCGGCTGGCCCGCTTCGTCGACGACGAGTCCGGCTACATGAAGATCCAGGCCACCCGCCCGGTGACGCTCTCGTACGCCCTGACCGACTCCCCGGTCGGGCAGCTCGCGTGGATCGTGGAGAAGTTCAAGGAGTGGACCGACTCCGGCAAGAGCCCCGAGGACGCCGTGGACCGGGACCGCCTGCTCACCAACGTGTCGCTCTACTGGTTCACCCGTACCGCGGGCTCCTCCGCCCAGCTCTACCACGAGACGGCGGACATGCTCCCGGTCAGCGCCGCGCCGCGACAGCAGCCCCCGGTGCCGGTGCCGCTCGGGGTGGCGGTCTTCCCGCACGACCCCTCGCAGCCCGTCCGGGCCTGGGCCGACCAGGCCTTCCCGAACATCGTGCAGTGGACCGAGCACGACCGCGGGGGGCACTTCCCGGGGCTGGAGCAGCCCGGGCTCCTGGTCGACGACATCCGCCGGTTCGCCCGGACCCTCGGAGGGGCCTGAGTCCAGGGTCGCCGGGTCCGGAAGGGCGTCCGGTGGTCCGGGGCGAGGGCCGAACCGCCCCTACGGGTAGCAATGGGAAGTATCGACCGGCACCAGTTTCCTGATCGACCGGCCGGTGGTTGTACGAGGCGTGACGGCAGCCTCGTACTCCATCATGGCGATCCCGGCGTCGGCGCAGCCCGGCTGGCGGATCAGGTGGGCCGAACGCGAGAACGACCGGCGGCGGCGCGCGTACGACGCGCGGTTCGCGGCCTGGCAGCGGCACCACGACCACCTGGTCCGGCTGCGGATCGAGGCGGCCGGGTTCCTCGGCTGCACGCAGCCGCGTGCCGGCCTGCCGGTGATCCTCGACGACGACGAGGTCGTCTACCGGGTGTTGCCGGTCGCGGACCTGGTCGAGGTGGACGCGCGGCACGGCGCCGGGCTGCCCGCCCCGGGCCTGACCGTCGCCACGGACGCCGCCGCCGGGTGCGCGCTGCCGAGGGGCGTGCGGGCCCTCGACACGGGGATGGCCGTCGTGACCAGCCGCCGCGTCGCCTTCGCATCCCGGCGTGGGCGGCGGCACGAGTGGAGGTACACGGACCTGGTGGGGCCGGCGCACCATCCGGCGCTCCCGCTGACCCTGCTGCACGCCACCGACGGACGGCGGCTCGCCGGGCTGCGGGTGCCCGCCGCCGCGACCGTGAACTTCCGCTTCTACCTCACCCTCGCCCACGCCGCCGCCACCGGCGAACGGGCCGCCGTCGCCGCGCAGCTCGAAGCGGTCCTGGCCGCCCACCGGCGGGCGCGGCCGGTGCCACCGCTGCCGGTCCACCCGGATCAGGCCCCGTCGAGCGGGCTGCGCGCCGGCCCTCGCGCGGCCCTCGCCGCCGTCGTCGTCGCGGTGGTGTTCGTGACGCTGACCGCCGTCGGCACGGCCGCGCCGGAGCGCGTCGGCCCGCCGTACCGGGCGGACGAGGGCGCACGGGGCGGCCTGCCCACCGCCGCGCCGCCGACCCCCACCGGCGCGACCGCCCCGGCCGTCCCCGGCGGGCCGGTGGCGCGCAGGACAGGCGCGGCGACGCCGGGGGCCGCAGCGCTGGTGCCACCGGTGCCGTGGCTGGCCTGCCCACGCGGCGAGCCGCGCCCGCGACCGGGTGACGCGTGCGTGCACGTCTCCCCGGGCGGCCCGCGACCGACCCGCGCCCGGACGCCGCGCGACCCGCCTAGAGCCGGTGCCTGACCCAGACGTTGGGCTCGACGTAGACGGCGTGGTCGTGCGCCACGTCGCAGTGCACCGGCACGAGGGCCCCCGGCACGTGGACCGGCCCACTGGCGTCGAACGGCAGGCCCGTCCAGCGACGCCAGTCGGCGAGGGTCCCGGCGATCGTCATGGACCGGGTGGCGACGCGCTCGATGCGTCCCCCAGCCCGGACGTGCACCCGTAGCCAGGGGTCGACCGGCAGGCCGTCCTCGCGGACCTGCGCCGCGTACTGCGCCATCGGCAGTTCGGGCCGGGTGTGCTTGCCGCTCGGCCGGACCGGCGCGACGAGCGTGTCGTAGCCCAGTTCCGCGGCGGCCTTCCGCATGGCGGCCAGCATCACGGCGGACAACCCGGTGCCGCGCCGGTCGGGGCGGATGCAGATCTCCAACGCCGAGACCATGTTCGTGTCGGCGCCGGTCATGCGGTTGACGGTGGCCCGCTGGATCACCCGGTCCCAGCCGCCGTCGGGAAGCTCGGACTCGGTCCAGCGCAACGGCACCGCGTACGCCCGGGCGACCACGCGGGCGGGGTCGGCGGGGTCGACCGCGGCGAACACGAACTCGGGATACAGATCGTGGGCGACGCCGTAGTACACCGTGCCCATCGGGTCCCACAGCATGAACGGCGGCCACGCCCCGTCGAAGTCCTCGTCGAGCGAAGGGCCGAGGCCGGGGCGGTCCGCCAGGCGCACGATGTCGAGGGTCACGGCGGAAACCTAGAGCGCCGGGTCGTCACGCGCACGTCGATTTCGCGGCCTGTGCGGCGGGTCGCGGCCGCCCGGACCGACCCGGCAACCCCACGACAGGGCCCCGGGGCGCCGGGCGCTGGCCGGTACGCGGGCGTCCGGTCTATGGTGGCGCCGTGACCGTCCCCGCCCCCTCCCGGCAGCCCCGCACCGCGGCGTACCAGGAGTTTCCCGCCCCGTCGCGGACGACCGCGACGACGGGGCCGCGGGCCCACCTCGTCGCGGGTGCGATCACCCGTCGCCTCGTCGTGCCGTCGGTCGCCCGCGTCCGCCGGGGCGCCGTCGCGCCGATCGTCGCGCCGCCGACCCGGCGGGCGCCTCGTCAGCGCCGCCCGCCGCCACCCGTGCGAGATCCACAGGACCGGCACCGGCGGGCGGAGCGCATCAGCGCTCCGCCCTTTCTTTTCGTTGCGAGCAGGGAGAAGGACCGATCGTGTACGTCGTGAACAGGCAGGCCGAGCTGGGAGTGCTCCGGATCGTGCTGGAGGAGCAGTACGAGCGGCACAGCATCCAGTTGGTGCTGCTGGACCGGCAGGCCCGACGGATGCGCTCCGACGGCGAGGCGGCCGCCGCGTTGACCGCCGCCACGCGACGGGCCCTGGGCGACATCGCCCGCGCACTGCACTACCTGGAACAGGGCCGCTACGGCACCTGTGGAGGGTGCGACCGCGACATCCCGATCGAGGAACTGGCGCATCGCCCGTCGACCCGGCTCTGCGCCACCTGCCAGCCCGAGCCTCGTCGGCGTACCGGCGACGGCTGCGACTGTCGCCGGTAGGGCCGCCACCTGTCGGCGGAGGCGCGTTCCGTCGAGGGACACGGGCGGCGCGGCGGGTTTCCGGCGCCTCGGCGGACAGGACGGCGCCGGCCCGCCACGAGGGCGGGCCGGCGCCGTGGGACGTGCAGGTCAGCGGATGCGACGGCGACCGTAGGCGCCGGCGGCGACGGCGACACCGATCGCGGCGAAGACGACCTGGAGGGCCAGCTCGATCCAGTCGATCCCCCTGGTGTCGTCGACGCCCAGGGCACCGGCGACGAGGGTGCCGAGGATCGCCGCCACCACACCGATGAGCAGCGTGAGCCAGATCGGGATGTTCTGCTTTCCCGGAACGACCAGGCGGCCCAACGCCCCGATGATCAGGCCGATGATGATGGCAGTGAAGAAACCGGTGACTTCCACGTGGAGCCGTCCTTCCGGGAGAGTTGTCGTCGAGCTGCGGTGTTGCCCCCGCCGGAAGGGCGGCGAAACCACTTCCGGTCACTTCCACAGCTTCTTCATACAACTGTCATGGAGCTGGGTACGAAACGTCATCGGCGTCATCCGCCGCACGCCGCGCCGGCCGCTCCTCGACCCCGGGCGGACGCCCGTCAGCGCAGCGGGTCGAACGGCCGCAGCTCGACGGGCTGCCCACCGCCGGTGATCTGCTCGGCGAGCAGCTCGCCGGTGAGCGGGCCGAGGGTGATGCCCCACATGCCGTGGCCGCCGGCGGCGAAGACGCGCGGTGACCTGGTCCGGCCGATCAGGGGCAGGCCGTCCGGGGTGCAGGGCCGCGAGCCGACCCACTCGTCGGTGCGGGTGTCCAGGTCGGCGCCCCGCAGCAGCGGTCGGGCGGCCTCGGCGATGGCCGAGACGCGGCGCCGGTCCAGCGGCGCCTCGGCGCTGCGGAACTCCATCATGCCGGCGACGCGCAGCCGGTCGCCCAGCGGCGTGCAGGCCACGCGCTGCGCAGGGAAGTAGACCGGGCCGGCCGGCAGGTGCTCGATGGCGACGCTGAAGCTGTAGCCGCGGCCGGCCTGCACGACGGTGCGGACGCCGAATCGCCGGGCCAACTGGCCGAGCCAGGTGCCGGTCGCCAGCACCACCGCGTCGTAGCGCTCGTCGGTGCCCGCGGAGGTCACCACCCGGACACCGGTGGCCTCGTCGCGGACGTCCAGGACGTCCACGCCGGCCCTGACCGCTGCGCCCCGCGCGCGGACCGAGTCGGCCAGGGCGTGCACGTACTGGCCCGGGTTGACGTAGCGCTGGTCGTGCAGGCGGATGGCGGCGCCGATCGTGTCCGACAGCGAGGGCTCCACCTCGCGGGCCTCGGCCCCGGTGAGGACGTCGAACTCGATCCCCTGGCCCGCGGCGTGGATGTGCGCCAGTTCGTCGAGCAGGACCGACCGCTCGGCCTCGGTTCGGTACGCGGCGAGGAACGACTTCGCCTCGTGCGTCGGCGCCGCGACCCCACCGGCGGTCAGCGCGTCGAACGCCTCCAGCGCCCGCCGGTTCATCGGGATGAGGGCCCGCATCGCGCTCTGCCACTTCGACGCCGTGCTGTGCCGCGCGAAGCCGGCCAGGAACCGCAGCAACCGGGCGTCCGCGCGCGGCGGCACGTAGACCGGCGAGGACGGGCTCAGCACGGCGCGCACCCCGTACCGCAGCACCGCCGGCTCCGGCAGGGGAGTGGTGATGCCGGGGGTCAGCCAGCCCGCGTTGCCCCACGACGCGCCCGCCGCGACCCCCGTACGGTCGAGCACGGTGACCCGGACCCCCCGCTCCTGCAGGAACCAGGCGGTGGCCAGCCCGACCATCCCCGCGCCGACGACGGCGACGTGCTGGGGGGCGGGCACTGACTCGACGGGGGACATGGCGTCTTCTCCTTCGGGCGCGACAGGGATCGCGGCCAATCCTGTCCCCACCGGGCCGGCAGGTCATTGTCCGTTCCGGCCAAGGATCGCCCAGGTCATTGGCCCTGCCAGACAAGATCGGGGCAGAATCGCGGCATGCTCACCGTGGCTGGCGTGGTGGACGCGGCCGGCGCCGCGTTGCTCAAGGTCGTCGTCCCCGCCGACGAGGCGGAGGTACGCGACGTGACCCTCGCCGACGACGCCACGACCGGCCAGAGCGGCGACCTCGTCCTCGGCGCGGGCGTCGCGACCCCGGAACAGGCCCTCGCCGTCGTCGCGCGCTGCCAGGAGACCGGGGCGGCCGGCCTGGTGCTCAAGCCTCCGCTGGCCGCGCATCCCGACGTGACGTCGGCTGCCGCCGAACGGCGCCTCACCCTGGTCGAGCTTCAACGTCACGGCTCCTGGGCCCAGCTCGTCTGGCTGCTGCGCGGGATGATCGACCGGGCCGTCGCGCCCGGCTCGCCGGAGACCGGGGAACCCGGCGTCTACGACGAGCTGTTCGCCCTCGCCGACGCGACCGCCGCCGTCGTCGACGCGCCGGTGACGATCGAGGACGCCCAGTCCCGGGTGCTCGCCTACTCGTCGCGCCAGGACCGCACCGACCCGGCGCGCGTGTCGACGATCGTCGGCCGTCGCGCCCCCGGCAACGTGATCGCCCACTTCCGTTCCCGGGGCGTCTTCCGCAAGCTCGCGACGGGCAGCGAGCTGATCTTCGTACCGCAGGGCCCGGACGGGACGTTGCCCCGCCTCGTCGTCCCGATCCGCGCCGGCGGCGAGCTGCTCGGCTCGATCTGGGCCGTCGTCGAGGGCCCGGTGCCGCAGGGGCGGCTGCGCGACCTCCAGGGCACGGCGTCCGTGCTGGCCCTGCACCTGCTCCGCCTGCGCGTCCAGGCCGACGTCGCGCGCCGGGTGTCGGCCGACCGCCTGCGGGCGGTCCTGCGGGGCCCCGGCGGGCTGGGTCGGGAGGAGCTGGCCCTGCCCGAGGGGCCGTGGCGGGTCGTCGCCCTCGGCGGGACGGGGGAGATGGTCGACAACCTCGCCCTGTGGGAGTCGATCACCCGCCGGCACGGCTGGCGCCAGCCGCTGCTCGCGGACGTCGGAGACGTCCTGTTCGCCGTCCTGGTGGACGAGGGAGCCTCGCCCGGTTCGCGGCGGTGGATGGAGAAGCTGATCCACGACGTCGCCGTGCAGGACCCGGGACTGTACGCCGCGTCCGGCGGCGTCGCCCGGAACCTGGCGGACCTGCCGCGCTCGCGCGCCGAGGCGGCGGAGCTGCTCGCGTTGCGCGGTCCGGCCGGGCAGCGGGGCCCGGTGCTGCGGTTCGAGGACCACTGGGCGGAGCTGGTCGTGCACCGGGTGGTCGGCGCCGTGCCGGGCGTCGACCTGCTGCTGGGCGGCCCCCTGCCCGGTCTCGTGGCCCACGACCGGGAGCACGGCACCGACTACGTCGCCACCGTCGCCGCCTGGCTCGACCAGCAGGGCGACCCGCAGCGGGCCGCCCGGCAGCTGCACGTGCACCCCAACACGCTCCGCTACCGGTTGCGTCGCCTCACCGAGATCGTCGCCGTGGATCTCGACTCGCCGCGTACGCGGCTGGCATTGCAGATCCAGCTCGCGGCGCTGCGCCCCACGCCGACCGCGCCCCGTCCGGTGGCGTAGGGGCCGCCCGGCGGGGAGCGGCGGCCCCGGTCCGGCGTGCGGCAGCCGCGCGGCGCTCAGGCGAGGCGGTGGTCGAGGGCGGTGTGGCGACGCCCGGCCCCGACGGTACGGACGGCGGCGGCGAGGGCGCGGCGGGAACCGACCAGGACGACGAGCTTCTTGGCGCGGGTGACGGCGGTGTAGAGCAGGTTGCGTTGCAGCATCATCCAGGCGCTGGTGGTCAGCGGGATGACCACGGCGGGATACTCGGAGCCCTGCGAGCGGTGGATCGTCATGGCGTACGCGTGGGCCAGCTCGTCGAGTTCGTCGAAGTCGTAGTCGATGCTCTCGTCCTCGTCGGTGCGTACCGTCAGGGTCTGCTCGTCCGTGCTCAGAGCGGTGACGATGCCGACGGTGCCGTTGAAGACGCCGGCCTGGCCCTTGTCGTAGTTGTTGCGGATCTGGGTGACCTTGTCGCCGACGCGGAACACCCGTCCGCCCAGGCGGCGCTCGGGTTGCCCCTCACGTGCCGGGGTGAGCCGCTGCTGGAGCAGCGTGTTCAGGGCCGCCGCGCCGGCCGGGCCGCGGTGCATGGGGGTGAGGACCTGGACGTCGCGGCGCGGGTCGAGGCCGAAGCGGGCGGGGATCCGGGCGCAGGCGACGTCGACGGTCAGGGCGGCGGTGGCGTCGGTGTCGTCGCTGGCGAAGAGGAAGAAGTCGCTGAGGCCCTGGAGCAGGGGCGGCCTGCCGGCGTTGATGCGGTGGGCGTTGGTGACGACCCCGGACTCCGCGGCCTGGCGGAAGACCTGCGTCAGCCGGACCCGGGGAACGGCCGGGGCGGCGAGCAGGTCCCGCAGGACCTCGCCGGCGCCGACGGAGGGGAGCTGGTCGACGTCGCCGACGAGCAGCAGGTGCGCGCCGGGCGGGACGGCCTTGACGAGCTTGTTGGCCAGGATCAGGTCGAGCATGGAGGCCTCGTCGACGACGAGGAGATCGACGTCGAGGGGGTTGTCCCGGTCGTGGCTGGCCTCCCCGCCGGGGCGCAGCTGCAACAGCCGGTGCACGGTGGCCGCCGGGTGCCCGGTCAGCTCCGACAGCCGCTTGGCGGCGCGGCCCGTCGGCGCGACGAGGGTGACCTTGGCCTTCTTCGCGGCGGCGAGTTCGACGATCGAGCGTACGGTGAAGCTCTTGCCGCAGCCGGGGCCACCGGTCAGCACGGCGACCCTGGAGGTGAGGGCGAGGCGGACGGCCTGTTCCTGTTCGGGGGCGAGGTCGGTGCCGGTGCGGGCCTTCAACCAGGCCAGCGCCCGGCCCCAGTCGACGCCGGTGAAGTGGGGAAGCCGGTCGGCGCGGTCGCGCAGCAGCCGCAGCAGGGATCCGGCGAGGGACTGCTCGGCGCGGTGGAACGGCACCAGGTAGACCGCCGCCGTCGGCTGGCCGTCCGGCCCGGGAAGCGTCTCGCGGACCACCCCCTCCTCGTCGACGAGCCCGTCCAGGCAGGTGGTGACAAGGTCGGCGGGCACGTCGAGGATCTTGGTGGCGTCGGCGACCAACTGACCGTCGGGCAGGTAGCAGTGCCCGTTGTCGGTGGCCTCGGAGAGCGTGTACTGCAGGCCGGCCTTGACCCGCTGGGGGCTGTCGTGGGGGATCCCGACGGCCTGGGCGATGGTGTCGGCGGTCCTGAAGCCGATGCCCCACACGTCGGCCGCCAGCCGGTACGGCTCGTTCCTGACCACCGTGATGGAGGCGTCGCCGTACTGCTTGAAGATCCGCACGGCCAGGGAGGTGGACACGCCGACGCCCTGGAGGAAGACCATCACCTCCTTGATGGCCTTCTGCTCCTCCCACGCCGCGGTGATCTTCGCGGTGCGCTTCGGTCCCAGGCCGGGCACCTCGACCAGCCGGGCGGGCTCCTCCTCGATCACGCGGAGGGTGTCGAGGCCGAAGTGGGCGACGATCCGCTCGGCGAACACCGGACCGATGCCCTTGACCAGCCCGGAACCCAGGTAACGGCGGATGCCCTGGATCGTGGCCGGTAGGACGGTGGTGTACGAGTGCACCTCGAACTGCCGGCCGTACTGCGGGTGCGACGACCACCGACCGGACAGGCGCAGGCTTTCCCCCGGCTGGGCCCCCAGCAGCGCGCCGACCACCGTGAGCAGGTCGCTGCCGTGGCCGGTGGCCACCCGGGCGACGGTGTAGCCGGTCTCCTCGTTGACGTAGGTCAACCGTTCGAGCACTGCGTCCAGGACGGCCGACGGCGGGCGGGTGGGGGCAGTCACCCGCCCATCCTGCCTCCCGCCGACGCGACGGCGCCCTCGGCCCGGCCCCGCGCACGTGGCGGGTCACCGGATCCTGGTGCCGGAAACCTTACTGTCGGGTCTGCGGGCTGGCGCCGTGGCGGCACGATGGCATCGTGACCGAGCCGCAGAACGTCGCCGCCGATCTGGTCGTGGGCGCTGCCCACGCGGCGGTCCGTCGCATCGCCCCCGAGGAACTACCGGTCTTCGACGAGGTCGCCGCCGACTGGCGACGGCAGCTGTCGAAGGGCCGCGTGAGCTGGTCCGTCCCGCAGGGTGGGGTCGGCTTCGGCATCGACGTCACCCTGGTCACCGAGCTCGCGCTCCAGGTGGTGGCCGCCGCCGTGGGCGAGGTGCTGGTGATAGGCGCCGCGACCGTCCGGGCCGGCCTGCTGCGTCGCCGCCGCCGCGAGCTGCCCGCCCCGCCCGACGCCCGACCGGGGCTGGACCCCGAACAGGTGCGTCGACTGCGGGAGGCGTGCCACCGGCACGCGGTGGCGCTGGGCCTGGACGCCGGCCGGGCGGAACTGCTCGCCGACGCCGCGGTCGGCGCGATGGTCGATCCGCCGGACGCATGACGGGGCCCGGTGCCGGCGGGGCCCACCACGACGGTGGTACGGCCCCGGACCGCACGGTCGGCGGCGACCGAGGTCCCGGAGCCGGCCCACCCGTCCCGCCGGACCGGCTCGGCTGGCTCTACGCACTCGTGCTGGCGTCCCTGGTCAGCGTCGGGATCAGCGCCGGCGGCCTCTACTTCCTCGCCGACCGCTCGCTCTCCCGACCCTGGGCGGCCACCGTCGACGTCTGCACCCGCGCCCATCCGACGGAGGCCGCGGAACAGTCGGCCGCCCGCGACCGCTGCCTGGCCGGGCAGTTCGGTCGACGTGGACTGGTCATGCTCGCCGGGGCGGGGATCGCGCTGGGCGCGGCGGGGGCGCTCGTCCTGGTGCTGCCGCTGGCCGACCGGCGTCGGCTTCGCCGCCGGCTCACCGTGCCGGGCGCGCAGGAACGCTTCGTCGACCTCTGCGACCGCAGCGGGCTGGCGGCGCGTCACCGGCCCCGGCTGGTCGTGGCCGCCCCGCCCGTACGGCAGGCGTACACCACCGGCGGTGTGGTCGGCCGGCCGACGGTGGTGCTCCCGGCGGCCGTCGCGGTGGCCCACGCCGACCCGGCGCGGTTCGACCCCGTGGTCGCGCACGAACTCGCGCACGTCCTCGCCCGGGACGTGGCCTGGGCGTCGGCCGTCCGTGGCCTGATCTGGCTGCCGGTGCCCGCGGTGCTCGCCGCCGGCCTGCTCGAGGTGGCCCTCTTCGGGCTGAACCCGACCTACCTGACGGCGCTCGGCCGGGCGACGGTCGTCGCGGTGTCGACCGCGCTGCTGGCGGCCGGACTGTTGCGGCGACGTGAGCGGGAAGCCGACCGGTACGCCGCCGACGCCGGCCACGCCGGGCACCTGGCCGCGTTGCTCCGCGCCAGGACCGTGGGCACCACGCGACGGGGTCGGCTGCTCGCCCGACATCCGGATCCCGCCGCCCGGGCGGCGGCGCTGAGTCGGCCGGCGGACCCGCCGGGCGGCCTGACCCACGGGCTGGCGGTCGGCGCGGTCGCGATGCTGGCGATGGGCTCCGCCGACGCCCTCGTACGCGACCTCTTCCTGACCGCGTACGCGACCGTCGGCCCGCCCGTCGCGGTCGGTGTCGGCGCCGTCCTGCTGAACCTCGGGCTGCTGCCGGTGCTGTTCCGCCGGGCTGCCGCGGGAGCGGGCGGCTGGTGGCGGCCCGTCGTCGGCGTGGCCGTCGGGTTCGCGGCGACGGCGTTCGTCGCCACCGTGCTGCCGGTTCCGGGCAGCTCGGGCGTGCCGGCCCGGGCGGACGTGCCGGTCGCGATGATCGTCGCCGCGCTGGCGGGGCCCCTGGCCGCGTCGGTGGCCGGGCTCTGCGTGCTGTTGGCGCGACTGGTCGTCGCCTCCCGTCCCGGGTCGGTCGGCTGGCGCTCGGCCACGTACCTGGTCGCGGCGGCCGCCGGTGTCGCGGTCCTCTGGCCGTTGCCGGCGGTGGCGTCCGTGGCGACCGACGGCCACGTGGCCCGCGCCTGGCTGGTCTTCGCGCTGCCCCGCAGCGGTTGGCCGCTGCTCGCGCTGCTGGTCCCGGCGCTGGTCGGCCTGCTGCTGCGCGGGGCCGGGGAGGGGCACCGGCGCCCGCCGCGCCGGTGGGACCGGGGGGTCGTGGCGGCGGTCCTGACCGCCGTGCTGGTCGGTGCGGGCACCGCCGTGTTACGGACCGAACTGTCCCCGCCGGACACCCTGGCCGAGGCGGGCCGGCAGGCCCAACAGCGCTGGCTGCTCTGCGCGCTCACCGGCTGGGCGGTCCTGGTGGTGCTCGCGGTGGGCCGTCGTGCCGGCGTCGGCCGGGCGCTGACCGCGGGCTGGGCGGCCGGCGCGGCGGCGGCGCTGTTGCAGTACCTGCACGCCCTGGTGACCGGACGGGCGGACGGGTGGGACACCGTCGAGGCCCACCTGCTGGCCCCGCTGGTGTGGCTGGGCTACCTCGTCGCGTTCACCCTGCCGTTCCTGCTGTGCCGGCCGGCCGTGGCCGGGCCGCCCCCGTCCTGGCCGGCCCGCGCCAGGGCGCCCGTCGCGGCGGTCGCGGTGCTGGCGGCCCTGCTCGCGGTGGCGGTGCTCGGCCCGGGGATCCCCGGGGCGTACGCCCCGCTTCCGCTGGCGGAGCCGTCCCGCGCCACGGCGCCGTCGACCCCTCCGGGCGTCCCGCCGGTGCCCGACGCCACCCCCGGACCCACGCGGTCCGTTGTGGGGCGACCCGACCCCGGTCGGCCGCTCACCCGCGCGGAGGCCCGCCGGGCGGCGGGTGCGGTCAGGGCAGTGCTGCCACGGGGCTGGCGGGTCCGGCCCGACCGGGATGCGGGCGGCTCCCGGATCGACCCGCCGGCCTGCCGGCCCCTGGCGGAGGACTCCTACCTGGACCGGCTCGGCGCGGTCGAACGGGTCCGGGAGCGGGCCCGATACGCCACGGTGCCCGGGCCCACCGCCACCGCGTCGACCGAGCTGGTGATCGAGATCAGGTCGCACGCCGATCCGGTGCCCGCCTCGGTGCTCGCCGAGGCGGAGTCGGCGCGCCGAGCCTGCCCCCGCTTCACGGCCGGGGGCGCGGGCGGCTCGGCGGTGCGGTTCGCGGTCGACGCGCAGCCGCCACCCGCGCTGGGCGAGCAGTCCTGGCGGGTGGACTACCGGCTCAGCGCGGGCAGCGGGCGGGCCCGGATCACCGGGCAGTCGGCTTTCGTCATCGTCCGGGCGGGGCACAACCTGGTGACCGTCTACGCCAGCGCCTTCGCGGAGCCCTTGGACGAGCGGCTGCTCGACGCGGCGGTCGGGGCCGCGGTGGCGGGACTGAACGGCTGACCGACCTGGGCGCCGGCTCGCCGTCCGGTCCTCACGGCGCCCAGGGCGCGGCGACGTTCCAGGTGCTGTCCGCGCTCCAGAGGGTGGGCGTGTCGTACGCCGCGCCGCCGGCGCCGTTGCTGAGCCACACCTCCGAGTTGAAGTGGCGCAGGAACGAGCCCCGGAAGTTGTACGACTCCAGGGAGACCCCGCCGCCGGTCAGCCCCGTGCGGGCGCACCAGGTGGCGTCGGCGCGCATCAGCGCCGAGCCGTCGTTCGGCGAGTTGCGGACCCGGGACGCGGCGTGCCGGAGGTACTGCCCCGGGAAGTTGACCGACTCGAAGGAGTAGCAGGTGGCGTCGGCCAGCCCCGCCCGGATCGTGTAGGTGGCGTCGTTCTTGAGCAACGCCGTGCTGCCCGGGTCGACGACCTCGGTGTAGGCGAGGCTGTCCTGGTGCCGCAGGTACCGCTGCGTGTGTCCGGGCGTGGTCACCTGCAACGACCGTCGCGTGTTCAGCGGCAGTGCGACCGGTTGGTTGCCGCCGAGCGACCTGGACGCGTCGATGAGCGCCTGGTTGGCCGCCCGGACCCGGGACTCGACCATCTTGACGATCCGACGGTCGTAGGTGAGGAAGCCGTTCAGCTCGCCTTCGACGTCGGTGATCTCGGTGTAGACCGAGGCGCTGAGGCCCTTGCCGAGCATCAGGTTCCGGGTGCCCTGCACCAGCCCGACGTACCGGTCGGTGAGGGCGGTGGAGTTCGGCTGCCACTCGTAGGCGAAGAAGCTGCCGTTGGGGCTGTACTCGTGCCCCGGCGTCCGCAGGCCCAGGCCGCCGAACTCACCGAGTACGGCGACCCGGGAGGCCGACGGGCTCGGCGAGGCGGGGCCGAGGTACATGTGCCAGTCGTCGATGTCCCCGTTACCCGGGTCGCCGAGGGACTGGCAGCAGTTGTGGCCGCTGTGCACGTTCACCAGCCGGGTCGGGTCCTGGTTCTTCACGTTCTGGCCGACCCGCCGGGTGTCGGCGAGCGCGCGTTCGCCCCACCCCTCGTTGTAGACGGTGTAGGCGACCACCGAGGGGGAGCTGCGGTGTTCGTCGACGATCTCCCTCGCCTCGGCCTCGAACTGTGCCTGCTGGGCGTTGTCGGCGTTGATGTCCTGCGCGGTCATCGAGGGGACGTCCTGCCACACCAGCAGGCCGAGGCGGTCGGCGTGGTAGAACCACCGCTGCGGTTCGACCTTGATGTGCTTGCGGACCATGTTGAACCCGAGGTCCTTGTGTTTCTGCAGGTCGAAGGCGAGTGCCGCGTCGGTGGGGGCGGTGTGGAGCCCGTCCGGCCAGTACCCCTGGTCGAGAGTGCCGGCCTGGAACACGAACTGGCCGTTGAGCTTCGGGCGCAGCACCCCGCCGACCATCCCGGTGGTGATCTCCCGCATGCCGAAGTAGTGCGTCGTCCGGTCCGCCTGGGCGCCGCCCGGGTCGCGCAGCGTCACCCGTAGGCCGTAGAGGAACGGATCGTCGGGGGACCACCGGCGGGCGTTCGGCACCGGCACGCTGAAGTCGGTGAAGCCACCGGTGGCCGAGCCGACCAGCGTGCTCCCGTTCAGCGCCTCGGCCAGCACGCTGTGACCGGTGACGTTGCCCCGGGTGGACACCCGCACCCGTAGCGTGTTGGTGGACAGGTTCGGATAGACGTCGACGGTGCTGATCGACGCGGTCGGCACCGGTTCCAACCAGACGGTCTGCCAGATGCCGGAGCTGGGGGTGTAGAAGATCCCACCCGGGGTCCTGGTCTGCTTGCCGATCGGGGGCAGGCTGCCGTTCTGCCGGCTGTCCGTGGGATCCCACACCTTGACCACGATCTCGTTCGTGCCGCCGTTGAGGTGTGGCGTGACGTCGAACGTGAAGGCGTCGTAGCCCCCGGTGTGCCCGCCGACCTGGGCGCCGTTGACCCACACGGTGCTCTGCCAGTCGACCGCTCCGAAGTGCAGCAGGGTCCGGCGGCCGGACCAGTCGGTCGGCACGGTGAAGGTGCGTCGGTAGAACAGGTAGTGGCGGTTGTCGTTCGCGGCGCGCCGCACGCCGGACAGGGCGCTCTCCACCGGGAAGGGCACGTTCACCCGCTCGGGGAGGTTCGTGCCGAACTGCGGGGCGTCGTCGGTGGCGGACTGGCGCAGTTGCCACTCGCCGTTGAGGTTGAGCCAGTCGGGCCGGGTCATCTGCGGCCGGGGGTACTCCGGCAGGGGCGTGCCCGTGAGGGCCTGGCTGGTCCACGGCGTGGTCAGCGGGGGCGTCTTCGCGGGCGCCGCCCGGGCCGGGGACACCGGCGTGAGCAGGGCGGCCAGCAGGGTGAGGGCGGCAGCCAGCGGCAGGGTGCGGATGCGGGCGCGACGTGTCATGCCGTCTCCGATGTGGACGGGTCGCGCGGGCGCGGGGACGGGCCCGTGCGACGGACGGGGATTCTTCAGGCCTGCGCGGGACGGGGTCCGGGGCAGGGCGACCCGCGCGGTCGCCCTGCCCCGGGCGTACGGTCAGCTGGTCGGCTCGACCCAGATGTTGCGGTAGTGGACGTTGAGGCCCGGGTCGCCGTGGTCCTGCAGCCGGATCGGCCCCACCGAGGGTCCCTCCGGGGCGCCGTTGCCCGTGGGCCCGTTGATCACCGCGTTGTCGTGGACGGTGACGCCGTTCCACACGACCGTGACCCGGGCGTTCTCCGTCTTGACCCCGGCGCTGTCGAAGCGGGCCGCCCGGAAGGTGACGTCGTAGGTCTGCCACGTCTCCGGTGCGCTGGCCGCGTTGACCGACGGCGCGATCTTTCCGTAGATGGCGCCGCCCTCGTCGTTGGCCGGGGTGGTGTCGCCGAAGGAGTCCAGGACCTGGAGCTCGTAGCGGTCCTGGAGGTAGATGCCGCTGTTGGCGCGGGCCTGGCCGGTGACGTCCGGCGGAAGGTTGGGCAGCCAGAACTCGACGTGCAGCCGGAAGTCACCGAAGGCGCGCCGGCTGCGGATGTCGCCGCCGAGGACCTCCACCCCGCCCTTGGCCAGCGGCCACGTGGCCGGGGTGCCGTTGACGCTCTCGAAGTTGTCGAGGTGGGACCCGTCGAGGAGCGTGACACGGCCGGTGTCGCCCGCGGGGCCGTGGGCCTCGAACTCGTAGATCCGGGCCGCGTTGTCCGTGGTGTTGGTGGCCTTGGTGATGTTCAGTCGGACGTATCTGGCCTGGGTGGGGGAGATGTCGTGGGTGGTGGTGTTGGCGGTGTTGGCGGTGACGTTCGTCGTGGTCGTCCACGAGGTGCCGTTGGTGCTGGTCTGGATGGTGAAGTCGCGGGTGTTCCAGGCGGTGTTCTCGCCGCCGGCACCGGCGTGGCGTACGACGAAGCGGTTCACGCTGCGGGTGGTGCCCAGGTCGACCTGGAGCCACTTGGTGGTGCCGGTCGAACACCACTTGTCACTGTTCCCACCGGACACGCTGCCGTTCACGGCCCTGGCCGGGCCCTCGGTGGCCGAGCAGGAACTGTCGGCCGTCGCCGCCCTGCCCAGCGCGAGGTTCCCGGTCGCGGCGGTCTGCCCGCCGTAGGCCTCGAACTCGTAGATCCGGGCCGCGTTGTCCGTGGTGCTGGTGGCCTTGGTGACGTTGAGCCGGACGTATCTGGCCTGGGTGGGCGAGATGTCGTGGGTGGTGGTGTTGGCCGTGTTGGCGGTGACGGTTGTCGCGGTCGTCCAGGTGGTGCTGTTGGTGCTGGTCTGGATGGTGAAGTCGCGGGTGTTCCAGGCGGTGTTCTCGCCGCCGGCGCCCGCGTGGCGTACGACGAAGCGGTTCAGGCTCTGGGTGGCGCCCAGGTCGACCTGGAGCCACTTGTTCGTGCCCGTCGAACACCACTTGTCGAGGTTGCCGCTGGTGGTCGTCCCGTTGACGGCCCTGGCCGGGCCCTCGGTGGGCGAGCACGAGCTGTCGGCGGTCGCCGCCCTGCCGAGCGCGAGGTTGACGGGCGGCTGCTGACCGGGGATGGCGTTGAGCGTGTACCACACCTCGGTGCTCCAGAGCGACTGCCCGTTGCTGGCCGAGAACGGCCGGGGTGAGCGGACGTGCACGACCCGGCCGGGCTTGAGGCCGTTGATCGCCAACGTGACGGTCTTCCCGTCGGCCGACAGGGTGGCCGAGGAGACCGACAGGGTCTCCTCGTCGATCTTCGGCCCGCCGTACGCGGCCGTCGCCACGTAGCGCCACTGCTTGACCCGGTACTTGCTGGCCAGCGCGGTGGCGGTCGTCGCCGACAGGGGCTGGGTGTACTCGATCTGGAAGCCGTTGGGGGTGGCCCGCATCGCGAGCATGTCGAAGTTGTTGCCCCCGTTGGGGCTGATCTTCTGCAGGCCGTAGCTGAGCTTGCCCTCCTGCCCCCAGTTGCCGCCGCCGTGCAGGCCGCCGGTGTAGATGGCGCCGTCGGGCCCGACGGACACCTCGGACACCCCCGCCTCCAGGCCCTGGGTCATCCGGAACAGCGCGCCCTGGTACTCGCCGTTGACCTTCTCCAGGTACGCGCGCTGGAGCCCGCCGTAGGTCACGTCGCCGATGAGCATCTGCCCCGCGAACGGGCCCTGGTTGAGCATGACGGGGGTGCTCGGCGAGTTGCCGATCTCGTTCTGCGGCAGCCAGAGGACCGGCGGGGTGACCGGGTTGTTGTCGAACGGGCCGGCCGGGTTCATGTAGTGGTTGAAGAAGCGGCCCTGCTTGACGTGCACGAGCTTCGACGACGGCAGCCAGCCGCCCTGGTTGTCGGTGACGAAGATGCCGCCCTCGGGACCCCAGCCGATGCCGTGCGGGGTGCGCAGGCCGCCGGCCACGTAGTCGATCGCGCCGGTGCTCCGGTTCACCCTGATGGTGGTGCCCCGGTTCGGGGCCGGCTGCGGGTCGGTCGTGGCGCCGCCGTAGTTGATGGAGACCGAGAGGTTCAGGTAGAAGTAGCCGTCCCGGTAGAGCAGGCCGAACCCGAACTCGTGGAAGTTGCTGCCGAACGGCCAGGTGGCCACCGTGCGGTACTGGTCGGTCACCCCGTCGCCGTTGGTGTCGTTGAGCTCGGTGAGCTTCGCCTTCTCCGAGACGTAGATCTTCCCGTCGACGATCTTGAGCCCCATCGGCTCCTGGAGCCCCGTCGCCACCCGCTGCCGGGTCACCTGGCCGGGGCTGGTGCTGCCGGTGACGTTGCCGAGGATCCACACCTCGCCCACGGTGGTCAGGGAACCGCCCCAGGTGGCCACGGCCAGCCGGCCGTCGGGGAACCAGTCGAACCCGGTGACCTGCGGCTGGAAGCCGCTCGGGCGCAGGTTGGTCAGGGTGTAGTTCGGGTGCACCGACGTCAGCGGCAGCCCGTCGCCGGGGGAGTCGCCGCTGGCCTCGCACTCCTTGCGGCCGGGCGCGGTCACCCGGACGACGCCGGCGTCGGTGCTCAGCGCCGAGGTGGGGACGGTCACGAACGTGCTGGAGCCCGGCGTCCGCCACTGCAACGTGAGCTGCTGGCCGCCCGTACGCTCGAAGTGCTCGATGCGCAGGGAGTGGTATCCGGTGGTCAGGTCGACGGCGCCGTCCTTCGGTTCCGGGCCGTGCGCGCCGTCGTGGTCGACGATCAGCGTGTCGTCGATCAGCAGGCGGGAGCCGTCGTCGCTGATGAGCCGGAAGGTGTAGCTGCCGGCCTGGGTGATGTTGACGTTGCCGAGGACGTGGACCAGGAAGTGGTCCTCGATGCCGAAGTCGGCCGCGCTCGTCCAGTCGACCGTCGGCATGAGCTTGTCGACGTTCGGTGTCTGGCCGGCCTTCAGGGTGCAGAGGTTGTTGAGCGGCACCTGCAGGTCGAAGACGCGCAGGGTGACACCGGGCTCCTGCGGCGGCGGAGCCGCACCCGCGCTCGGCGGGGACAGCCACAGGCCGGCGAGGGCGACGACAGCGGTGAAGGCGCTTGCGAGGGGCACGCGTGCTCGTCGGGACGATCCGAGCATTCTTCTCCTCCAGGGGAGCGGGACAACGACGTACGTCGTCGCGCGGCGCTCGGGCTCAGCGGCGGGCCCGGACATCGAACGGACATCGTTGTCATGTCCTGATGGTTGGCCTGGCACGCCGCTGCCTGGTGAGGGCAACACTATGATTCTTAAATCTAAATGTCTAGATGTTTGTGCGAGATCGTCTGAACTTTCGTCCGGACGGTCAAAAGTCGGCACCGCCGTGCGGCGTCACCGGGGGCCGGCCCCGGTGACGCCGCACGGATGGACCCGCCCGCTTCCGCCTGGTCACCGGCGGGCGGCGTCGACGCCCTGCGGGGCGACGAAGACCTTGTCGGCCTGGCCGACGGCCTGGGCGTCGAGCGCCTGCGAGACCTTCTCCAGCGGGAAGAACGCCGGCCGCAGCCGGTCCAGACCGAGCGTCGGCAGCATGCCCACAGCCCGGTGATGGGTGTACGGGTTGATGACCGCCCCCACGATGGTCAGCTCACGCGCGAAGACCTCGTTGGGGCGTACCCGGGCCTCCTCGTCCGGCCGGGCGACACCGAAGACCAGGATCCGGCCGCCGCGGCTGGCCATGCCGATCGCGGACTCCAGCAGGCGCGCCGAGCCGACGGCGTCGACCACGTACGGGAAGCCCAGGCCGTCGGTCATGTCCCGGGCCGCCGCCTCGCTGGCCGGGTCGGTCGGATCGAGGGCGGCGTCGGCTCCCATCCGCAGCGCGAGGTCGCGGCGGTCCGGGCGGGGATCCATGACGACGACCGGGGCGAGCCCTCGGGAGCGGGCCAGCGCCACCATCATCGCGCCCGCCGGGCCGGCGCCGTAGACGAGCACGGGCAGGCCGGAGCGGGGCGCGAGCTGGTCCATGCCGTGGATGCAGCACGCGAGCGGCTCGGTGAGGGCGCCGATCCACGGTGGGGTGTCCGGGGGCAGCCGGTAGGCGATCCGTGCCGGCACCACCATGCGTTCGGTCATCCCGCCGTCGAGGCGTACGCCGTAGCCGCGCTTGGCGTCGCAGAGGTGCTCCTGCCCCAGTCGGCAGTACGCGCAGGCGGTGCAGTAGTCGTGGGGCTCGACGGTCACGAGGTCGCCGGGCGCGAGCCGGTCGACCCGGGGGCCGACCTCCCGCACCCGTCCGCAGACCTCGTGGCCCAGCACGACCGGGCGGGCCGCCGGGAAGCTGCCGCCGACGATGTGGCCGTCCGTGCCGCAGACCCCGACGGCCAGGGGCTCGATGGCCACCTCGCCGGGGCCCGGGGCACGCGCGGGCAGCTGCTCGACGCGTACGTCGCCCGGACCGTGGCACCGGACGGCGGCGATCGTGCGAGCGTCAGTAAGCGGCACGAAGCAGCTCCTTGAGTCGGCGGATGTGCGCCCGGGCGGCCTCACCCGCGGCGTCGGGATCACCCGAGCAGAGCGCCTCGAAGATGGCCTGGTGGTCGGCGACGGCCTGGGCCATGCCGCCGGTGAGGCTGGTCGAGCGCATCGCGATCAGGACCCGACTCTGGACGCCGTCGAGCATCCGGGTCAGCACCGGGCTCTGCGCGGCCTGCCGGATCTCCCGGTGGAACGCGGCGTCGAGCTCGATGTGGCGGGCGAAGTCGCCGTCCGCCGCGACCTGCCGGTGCTCGGTGAGCAGGGCGAGCAGGCGGCGGCGCAGCGCCGGGCTGTAGCGCTGCGCCGCCAGCCGGGCCACCGCCCACTCCAGAGCCTCGCGGGCCTCGTAGAGGCTGACCAGCTCCTCGCCCTCGATGCGGGCGACGACCGCGCCGCGGTTGAGGGTCTCGCGCGCCAGCTCGTCCTGCACCAGGCGGATCACCGCGTCGCGTACGGGGCTGCGGCTCACCCGGAACTCCTCGGCCAACGCCGGGACGCTCAGCCGGGTGCCGGGCCGCAGCTCGCCGGAGATGATCCGGTCGCGCAGCGTCCGGTAGAGCAGCTCGCCGACCCGCTCACCGGTGTGCGGGTCCGCCTCCTGCGCGGGCGCGGTGGCGGGCACCGGCAGCGTCGCGGCGGGGGGCCGGGGCGGGGAAGGTGGCGTCACTGGTGTCCTCACTCGTGCGGCTCGGGCCCGACCGGCACCGCGGCGAGGAACGCGGCGGCGAATCCGCGATAGTTCGCGGCGACCGCCGCCACCGCCTGAGGGCGGGCCAGGTCCCCGGCGAGCAGCCCGCGCAGCGCGTCCCACCAGATGCTACGCCCGATAGCGAAGCCGGTGAATCCGGCGGCGGCGGCGTCGGCGAGCCACCCCTCGACCCGCGCCGCCGGCGCGTTGGCGCCGAGCAGGATGCACTCGCCGCCGGCCCCGGCCGCGATCCGGGCCGCGGTGCGGTAGTGCTCCTGCCGGTCGAGGTGCTCCAGCTTCCAGACGTCCACCGGCACCTCGTCGAGCAGCTCGGTCATCGCGCGGTGCACCAGCGCGGGACGCAGTTCCCGCTCGAACCGTCCCAGGTCGCCCCCGACGGCGTCGAGCTGCGCGGGCGTGGGCGGCACGAGCAGCTCGAACAGGAAACGGCCACCGGTGTCGCGGACCGTCGCGGACACCTCGGCCAGCCGGGCGCGCTGGACGCGGTTGCCGTCGACGTCGCCCTCGACGTTGTAGCGGACCAGGACCTTGGGCAGCTCGGGCCCGTGGTGCTCCAGGTGGGACCTGAGGTCGGCCGGCTCGGTCTCGTAGATCTCGCAACCGCCGCGTTCGAGCGGCATGCTCACAGTCACCCCGTTGGCGTGGGCCCGCTCGGCCACACCGGGGCCGAGCGTCGCGTCGACGAGGATGCCGGCGTGCGCGGCGAGCCTCGGCTCGTCCGCGAGCGCCGCGAGGAGCCCCTCCACCACCATGTGCTTGCCGTCGGCGATCGCCGCGCGTTGGCCGCGCGTGGCGGTGCCGGTGTGGCCGTAGAGCGCCTGGGTGAGCCAGGGACGCTGGTCGACCGCGAGGATGAGCAGGTGCTGCGGCTGGTTCATGAGGCGTCCTCCGACACGATGCAGGGTTTGAAGTAGTCGCCGGCGACGAAGCGGGCGAAGGCGTCCGGCAGTTCGGCGAGGGTCACCGGCACCGTCAGCCGGTCCCGCAGCGCGGCGCCGTGGCCGCGCAGCAGGTCCCAGTTCGCCTCGACCTCGCTGGTGGGGAAGTAGAAGGAACGCACCGTGTAGCAGTCGGTGCGCCGCCAGCGGGGCGTCGCGGGCATCGTGTAGGGCTCGTCGGACTCGCCGAGGGCGATCACCGCGCCGCCGGGCGCGACCACCCGCTGCGCGGTCTCCCGGGCCGCCGCGGCGCCGCTGACCTCGACCACGAGGTCGTACTGGTTCTCCGCCGCCAGGTCGCCGGCGGCCCGGGCGCCCAGGCCGACGGCCGTGGCGAGGCGACCCTCGTGCGGGTCGAAGGCGTCCACCTCGCCGACGCCGAAGGCGCCCGCCACGGCGACGACCCCGAGGCCCAACGGGCCGGCGCCGATGACCAGCGCCCGGTCGACGCCGTCGGGCTGGGTGCGCTGCCACAGGCGCAGGGCGTGCGCGGCGGTGCCCACGGTGTCCAGACCCAGCACCGCCGTGTCCAGCGGCACGTCGTCGGGCACCGGCAGCAGGCAGCGGGCCGGCACGTCGACGTGCTCGGCGAACCCGCCGTCGCGCTGCCAGCCGATCAGCTCCCGCAGGTGCAGGCACTGGTTGGTGCGGCCGGCGGCGCAGCGTCGGCACGTACCGCAGAAGACCGGGATGTAGACGATGCCGCGGGTCCCGACGGGCACGGTGACGTCCGCGCCGACGTCGACCACGGTGCCGGCGATCTCGTGCCCCGGCACCACGGGCGAGCCCGACCGCAGCAGCCGCTTGTCCGAGCCGCAGAGGGCGCAGACGTCGACGCGTACGCGTACCTGCCCGTCCGCGACCGGGCCGAGGGTTGCCCGCTCGAAGTCGATCCGTCCGTCGCCCAGGAAGCGGGCACGGACACTGGTGGTCGTCACTTGACGGCACCTCCGGTGATTCCACGCACCAGCCACCGCTGCGCGAAGATCGTCAGCAGGAGGGCCGGCGCTGAGATGAGCGTGCTCGCGGCCATCAGACCGCCGAAGTCGTTCGATCCCTGGCCGATGAAGTTGAAGGCGATGACCGTCAGCGGCAGCGTCTGGTCGTTGGCGAGCGCCAGGGCGAACAGGAAGTAGTTCCAGGAGAAGACGAAGCTGAGCGTGAGTGCCACCGAGACGCCGGGCATGGCGAGCGGCAGCACCACCATGCGGAACCGCTGCCAGGTGGAGGCGCCGTCGATGAGCGTCGACTCCTCGATGCTGATCGGGATCTCCTCGAAGAACGGGATCAGCAGCCAGATGCACAGCGGCAGCGTGACGATCAGGTGCGCCACGATGAGCAGGGCGTAGTTCAGCCCCGTGTTCGACGGGGCGTCGATGCGGATGGAGAGCACGAACAGCGGCAGCACGAACAGCACGCCGGGTGCCATCCGGGCGAGCAGCGTCACGAAGCCCAGCGTGTTCAGCTGCCGCCGGACGATCACGTACGCGGCCGGTGCGCCCAGCACCAGGCCGAGCAGGGTGGAGCCGCCGGCCACGATGAAGCTGTTGACGATGTAGCGGCCGAACTCGAACCGCTCGAACAGGTTGGTGAAGTTCTCCAGCGTCAGCGGCGAGGCCACGTCGAACAGGGAGCCGGTGATGTCGACGTTGCGCCGCAGCGACGACCAGAGCATGAACAGCACCGGGCCGAAGAAGACCACGGCGAACAGGACGTACGCGGTGTAGACGCCGACCAGCCGCTTGCCCGCGCTCATTTCGCGGCCCTCCTTCGGACCAGGGTGAAGACGGTGGCGATCAGCACGACGAGCACCAGCAGGGCGATCTGCAGGGCGGCGGCGTAGCTGGGCGCCTGGTTGATGAACGCCTCGTTGTAGCCGTACACGTTGAGGGTGTTCGTCGAGTCGACCGGCCCGCCCTGGGTCATGATGTAGATGGTGTCGAAGAAGCGGACCAGGTCGACGGTGCGCAGCAGCATCGCGACGATGAGCACCGGCCGCAGCAGGGGCAGACCGATGTTCCACGCGGTACGCCAGCCGCTCGCCCCGTCGATGGCCGCCGCCTCGAACGGCTCCTCCGGCAACGACCGGATGCCGGCGGAGATGATCAGTGCCATGAACGGCGTCCACTGCCAGATGTCCACGAGCGCGATGGACCAGGGCGCGATGGACGGGTCGCCGAGCCAGACCACGGGGTCGATCCCGACGACGGCCAGCAGTTCGTTGGCCGCCCCCAGCGACGGATCCATGATCAGCAGCCAGAGCAGGCCGACCGCCACCGACGCGGTGATCGCCGGGATGAGCATCATGCCCTGGAAGACGCGCCGACCCGGCACGTCCAGGCTCATCACGTAGCCCAGCGCGAGTCCCAGCACGGTCTCCACGGCGAGGCACACCACGAAGAGGAAGAGCGTGACCTTCAGGGAGTTGTAGAACGCCGGGCTGGCGAACATCTGGGCGTAGTTGTCGAACCCGAGGAAGCCCGTGTTCGTGCCGTCGGACTGCCGGTCGGTCACCGACAGCCAGACGGTGTACGCGATCGGCAGCAGGACCAGCAGGGCGGTGACCACGGCGGCCGGCACCACGAAGGGCCAGATCCCCCGGGCGGTCGGATGCACCGTCCTTCTCGGCCGGCGCCCCGCCCCCCGCCCCGCCGTGCTGGCGGGGCGGGGGCCGGTCGGGCGTTTCGTCGTCGTGTCGGTGCTCATGAGGCTCCTACTCGCTGTTCTTCGCCAGCAGCGGGGTGAGGCCGTCCTGGATCTGCTTGGCCGCTTCCTCGGCGCTCGCCCGGCCGAGGATCACGGTGCCCACCGCGTCGCCGATGACCTTGCGCATCTCGGGAGCCGCGACACCCACCGGCCCGACCTCGGTGTCACCGTCGGTCTGCGCCTTCGTCAGCGCCGCGTTCCACTGCTTGAGCGTCTCGGTGTTCAGCGTGGCGGTGTAGGCGGGGTCCTGGCTGACCGAGGTGCGCGGCGGGGCGATGCCGGACTTGGTGAGCTCCAGCTGCGTCTTCGCGCTGGTGGCCCACTGCACGAACTTCCACGCCGCGTCCTTGTTCTTCGAGAACGAGGAGACCGACAGGCCCCAGGACAGCACGGTGGTCTTGGAACCGGCGGCGCCGGCCGGGAAGTCGAGGACGCCGATCTTGTCCGCGATCTTGGAGGTCTTGGGGTCGATGATGCTGCTGACCTCGTTGCTCGACTCCAGCTCCATGGCGGCGTTGCCGGCGGCGAACAGGGCCGAGGACTGGGTGAAGGTGTTGTTCACGACGCCGGGCGGGCCGTACTCGCGGGCCAGGGTGGCGTAGCGGTCGATCGCCTCGATCGCCTTCGGGTCGTCGAAGTTGGGCGTGCCGTCGGGCTTGGTCCAGCTCACGCCCTGCGAGTGCAGGAACGGACCGAAGGTGAACGGCAGCGCCGCGGACTGCCCGCGCAACGCGATCGGGGTGACGCTGCCGCCGGACTTCTGCTTGATCGTCTCGGCGGCGGTGGTCAGCTCGTCGAGCGTCTTCGGCGGCGTGACGCCGTACTTGTCGAACAGGTCGGTGCGGTAGTACAACACCACGCCCTCGACGTTGATCGGCGCGGCGATCAGCTTGTCGTTCACGGTCATGCCGGCCCGTACGGCGGCCGGAAAGTCGTCGACGTCGTAGTCCGCCCCCGCCTTGCCGACGTGCTCGTCCAGCGGCTCGTAGTAGTTGGACTTGGCGAACTGGGGGCCCTCGCGGGAGGGCAGGGTCATGAACACGTCCATCGAGGCACTGCGCGACTGGAGGTTGAGCTGCACCTTGTCGCGCATCTGCTGCTCGGCGAACGTCTGGACCTTCACCGTGACGCCCGACTCCTTCTCGAAGTCGTCGATCAACGGCTCGATCGCCCGCTGCCAGGGGTGGTTCGACATGATCAGGTTGATCTCGTTGGCGGAGCCGGCGGAGTCCGAGCCGCAGCCGGCGGTGAGTCCGCCGACCAGGGCCAGGGCGAGCGCCGCGCTCAGGTACCTGTGCCGCATGTGCCTGCCTTTCGATGGAGGGGTCACTCAGGCGATGAGAGGGGTGAGCCAGTCGTGGAAGTCGCCGAGGTCGGCGGGGTCGGTCGTGCGCCACGGTGCGGGTACCGGTCGGGTGTGGCCGGCCACCTCGGCCAGTGGCACCGGGTCGTACCCGGCGGCGTAGGGATCGGTGCCGACGCGGTGCAGGCCGACCATGAGTCCGCTGCGGCCGTCCGCGAGCAGCCGCGCGGCGTGCCGTCCGGCCTCGGTCGCCTCCCGGCGGTCGACGTCGCCCGCCAGGGCGCCGGCCGAGCGCTGCACCATGCCGAGGACCTCGCCGCGGGCGGCGACCCCGAGTTCGGCGGTGACCAGCGCGGCGAGCCGGCGGGACACCCCGCCCAGCAGGATCCGGGTGTGGTTGGCCGCCTCGAAGGGCTCGTCGGTCAGCTCGCGGGCGGCGCCCTCGCTGGTCACCACGAACGCGCGGCCGTGCGCGTGCAGGGCGTCGTCGACCTGGCGCAGGAAGTCCGCCCGGTCGAACGGCACCTCCGGCAGCAGGACGAGGTGCGGTGCGTGCGCCGGGTCCTCCCGGTGCCACGTCGCGGCCAGCGCCAGCCAGCCCACCGACCGGCCCAGGGTCTCCACGATGCGTACCGGCTCGATCGACCGCATGGCCGCGTGGTCGCGGGCGAGGTCGGGCACGACCCGGGTCAGGTAGCGCGCGGCGGAGCCGAATCCGGGGCAGTGGTCGACGCCGACCAGGTCGTTGTCGACGGTCTTGGGGATGCCGGCGGTGCACAGCGGCGACCCGGCCTGCTCGGCGCGTTCGGTGAGGGCCCGCAGCAGCGCCATCGTGCCGTTGCCGCCGATCAGCGCGATTCCGTCGACGCGGTGCTCGGCGAGCGTCGCGACCGCCGCGTCGAGGTCGTCGCCGGTGACCGCCCGGCGGCCGGCGCCGAGCCAGGACCCGCCGCGGTGGGTCCAGGCGGGCGGGACGTCGGCGAGGGTGACCGGGTTGAGCCGGCCGTCGACGAGACCGTCGGGGCCCCCGCGCAGGGCGAGGACCTCATGGCCCTCGGCGCCCTCCAGGAAGCCGCGCAGGCTCGCGTTGACGACGGCGGTCGGCGCGCCGGTCTGGCCGATGAGCAGGCGCATGACGCTCAGGCCCCCACCGGGCGGGAGGCGACGCTGAGGTGGGTCTGGAACGCCTCCAGGCCCGGCCGGCCGCCCTCGTAGCCGACGCCCGAGTCACCGAGTCCGCCGAACGGCACCCACGGCGTGTTCGGCGTGCCCGTGTTGATCCCGACGATGCCGGCGCGCAGCCGGTCGGCGACCGCCCGCGCGGCGTCCAGGTCGGTGCCGCACACGTAGCCGGCGAGCCCGTAGCCCGTGGCGTGGTGCACCGCCAACGCCGCGTCGAGGTCGTCGTAGACGTGCACCGGCGCGACCGGCCCGAAGATCTCGCTGGTCATGGCGCGGCTGTCCACGGGCGCGTCGAGCAGCACCGTCGGGGCGGCGTAGTGCCCGGCGGACGGTGCCGCGCTGCGCGGCGCGACGGCGCGGGCGCCCCGGGCGACGGCCTCGCCGACCAGGCCGGCCATGCGCGCCGGGTCGCCGGCCGGGGCGAGCGGGCCGATGTCGGTGCCGGGGTCGCGGGGATCGCCGACGCACAGGGCGCGGGTGGCCGCGACGAACGCCTCGACGAACTTCCCGGCCACCTCCCGAGCGACCAGGATCTGGTTGGCCGCGATGCAGGACTGGCCGTTGTTGCGGTACTTGGCGACCATCAGGGTCTGTGCCGCAGCCTGCGGGTCGGCGTCCGGGAGGACGACGAACGGCGCGCAGCCGCCCAACTCCATCACCGTACGCAGGAACCGCGGCGCCGCCTCGGTGGCTACCAGGCGACCGACCCGGGTCGACCCGGTGAACGAGACCGCCCGCACCGCCGGTGCCGCGAGCCACGGGGAGACCACGTCGGCCGGGGTGCCGAGCACGGTGCCGAGCACCCCGTCGGGCAGGTGCCGCTCGCACACCGCGGCGAGCACCATCGACGACAGCGGAGCCAGTTCCGAGGGCTTGAACAGCACCGGGCAGCCGGCGGCGAGCGCCGGTGCGATCTTCCGGGCGGGGATGGAGACCGGGAAGTTCCACGGGGTGAGTACGGCCGCGACCCCGACCGGCCGGACGCCGACGCGGTGCTCGTGCTGCGGCACCACCGTCAGCCGCTGCTCCTCCTGCCGCTCGACGAGATCGGCCATGACCCGGAAGTAGGTCACGGTCAGTCCCAGCTCGGCGGTGGACTCGGCGAGCCGCTTGCCGGTCTCCCGGGTGATCAGCCCGGGCCAGTCCGGGCGGCTCGCGAGGGCCTCGATGTCGTCGGCGATGGCCCGCAGGGCGGCGGCGCGCTGCGTCACCGGGGTGGCCGCCCAGGTCGGCAGCGCCTCGGTGGCGGCGGCGAGCGCGTCGGCGGCGTCGGCCGAGCCACCGGTGCTGACCTCGGCGAAGGCCGTCCCGGTGGACGGGTCGACGACGGGCAGGGCGGGCGCCCCCGTGACGGCGCCCGGCACCGCCCGGCCGCCGATGCGCACCGCGCTTCGGGTTGCCAGGACCTCGTCGACGATCGGGGAATCGGTCACGACAGCTGCTCCTCGTACGGGTCGAGCTGGTCCGGATCGAGGTCGATACCGAGACCGGGGCGGTGGGGCACGGTGACCGTGCCGTGGGCGGTCAGGAACTCGTCGGCGGCCCGGCGCAGCGGGTTGGACCGGACGTCCCACTCGACGAGGGACGTCGCCGGGCTGCTGGCGGCCACCTGCACGGTCGCGGCGGTCGCGATCGCGCCGTTGTACAGATGCGGGTTGACGGTCTTGCCGGCGGCCTCGGCGGCCCGGAGCACCGTCAGGTACTCGCTGATCCCACCGACCTTGGTGAGGTCCGGTTGCACGATGGCGACCCCGCCGCCCCGCAGGTACGGGGTGAAGGCCGCGGCGCCGTAGAGGTTCTCGCCGGTGGCCAGGGGCATGCCGGTGCGGGCGCCGAGTTCGTCGAGTTCCTCCGGACGGTCGCCGGCGAGCGGCTCCTCGACCCAGGCGACACCCAGGTCGGCCAGCGCCGGCAGCATCCGCAGCGCCTCGGGCAACGACCACGCCTGGTTGGCGTCGGCGAAGATCTGCGCCCCGTCGCCGAGGACGCGCCGGGTGGTGCGGACGTTGTCCAGGTCCCGGTCCCGGCCGAAGCCGACCTTGACCTTCACGGCGGTCAGCCCGAGCGCCCCGCAGTGCGCCGCGGTCTCGGCGACCCCGGCGGGGCCGAGGCTGGAGCCGTAGACGGGCAGTTCGGTGCGGGGGTGCGTGGTGAGCAGCGACGCCAGGCTCCGGCCGGCGTGCCGGGCGGCCAGGTCCCACAGCGCGATGTCGACCGCGCTCACCGCCTGGTGGATCGGGCCGGGCGCACCCCACTGGCGGCCCAGCGGACCCAGCTTCGCCATCAGGGCCCGCTGCGCGTCGGCGGGCTCGGCCGGCCGCGTGCCGCGCAGCAGCGGCGCCACGCCCTCCCTGATCGTGGCGACGCGCTCGCGCCAGGCCCACGACGGGTAGTTGGCCCAGCTCTCGCCGACGCCGACCGAACCGTCGGCCAGCTCTACCTCGACCAGCACCATCACCCGGTGGGTCAGGGGAGCGAAGGACATCGCGATCTGCTCGGCGGGCCGGGCGCGGAACACCCGGCACCGCACGTCGGCGACGGGGACGTCGGGCAGCCGCACGTCGCCCACCGAGGGGCCGGCCTTCCCGGCCGGCGGGCCGGCCTGGTCGACCGCGTCCGGGGCGTGCCGCAGATCTCCGCTGAGTCCCATGAGGCCTCTCTCACATCTGTGAAGAACTGCATGCAGTTCTAGCCGGCGTTCATCGGCCCGTCAAGGGCTGGAAACAAACTGGGTCGTCCCGGTGGCGGGCGAAAAAGGACGACGCGCCCCGCAACGGGACGCGTCGCCGCGCGGCGATGCTGGTGGGCTCCCGGACCGCCGGGCCCGGCGCGGGGCTACGTCGACGGCAAGGCCCGGCGCGGGGGCTACGCGGACGGCAGGGACCGCTGCGGGGCTACGCGGACGGCAGGGCCGGCCCGGGGCTGCATGGACGGCAGGGCCCGCTGCGGGGCTACGTGAACGGCAGGGCCCGCCGCGGGCCACCGGGACGGCCGGAGCCCGCCGCCGGGCTTCGTGGCATCCGGTGCCGCCCGCCGGATCGGCGGCCGGTGGCGGAGTGGGCCGGGAGGTCAGGCGGTGATGACGCGGATGCCGTTGCGCCGCACCGTCGTCGCGACCGCCTCGGGCAGGGGCGCGTCGGCGACCACGGTGTCGATCCGGTCGAGCCCGCAGACCTGCACCGGGGCGGTGGCGGTCAGCTTGCTCGCGTCGACCACCAGGACGATCTCGTCGGCGATCTCCATCAGGGCGTGCTTGGCGCTGAGCTCGATCTCCGAGCGCACGTAGACCCCGCGTTCGTCGACGGCGCCGGCGCCGAGGAAGAGCATCCGGATCCGCAGGCGGCGGGTCAGGTCCAGGGCCGCGAAGCCGACCAGTGCCTGGTTGTCGTGCAGCAGCTCGCCGCCGATCCCGATGACGCGGGCGCGCGGACGCGACAGCATGTGCCCCAGCACCGGCACCGAGTGGGTGACCACGCATCCCTCGAACTCGGCGGGCAGGGCGTGGGCCACCTCGGCGGCGGTGGTCCCGCTGTCGATGCCGATGGTGTCGCCGGGCTGCACCAGGGCGGCGGCGGCCGCCCCGATCGCGAGTTTGGCCTGCGTGTGGGTCTGGGCCCGGGAGGCGAAGCCGGGGCCGGCCACGCCGCCCGGCGGCAGGCTGACCCCGCCGTGCACGAGGGTCACCTCGTGGGACTCGGCGAGCTGGCGCAGGTCGCGGCGCACGGTCATCTGCGAGACGCCGAGCTGGGCGCTGAGTTCCGCCACGGAGAGGAAGCCCGCCCGCCGCAGCGCGGCCATGATCTGCGTGCGGCGCCGGGGGGCGCTCTCGTAACGGGACGTCTGCACGCTCACGCCGGGCCCTCCTGCCGGATGTCACCCCACGGGGCTCGGTGGAGAGTTTAGAGCAACCGAGGGATGTTATTTTTCTACCATCCGATGGTATGTTGCCAACGTCCTTTGGTAATTCTGGGAGGTACCCATGACCGTCGCCACCGTGTCGCCCACCGTCCTGGCCCGCCCCTCCGGCGGCTACGCCATGCTCGCCGTCGACCAGCGGGAGGCCCTGCGGGCGATGTTCGCCGCCCACCAGAGCCAGCCGGTGACCGACGAGCAGATCACCGCCTTCAAGGTCGCGGCGGCCCGCGCGCTGAGCCCGTACGCCTCGGCGATCCTCGTCGACAAGCAGTTCGGCTGGGACGCCGTCATCGCCCAGGAGGCCGTCGCCGCCGAGTGCGCCCTGATCGCCGCCGCCGACCGCTTCACCGCCAGCGCCACCGAGTTCGTCGCCGACGTCGCGATCGACGACGACGTCGACCCCGCCGCCGTACGCGCCCAGGGCGCCAAGGCGCTCAAGCTGCTCGTGCTCTGGCGCCCCGACGAGGACCCCGCCCCCCGGATCGCCCTGGTGACGGACTTCGTGCGGCGGTGCCGTGACAACGGACTCGTCAGCATCATCGAGCCGGTGTCCCGCGCCCCCCGCCAGGGCGGCGCCTTCGACCACGACGCCGGCATCCTCGCCGCCGCCAGGGAACTCGGCTCGCTCGGCGCCGACCTCTACAAGGCCGAGGTCCCCACCGCCGGGCAGGGCACCCCGGCGGAGATCGTCGCCGGCTGCTCCCGGCTGAGCGAGTCCATCGCCGGGCCCTGGGTGGTGCTGTCGTCGGGCGTACCCGCCGAACTCTTCCCCGACGCCGTCCGCCTCGCCTGCCAGGCCGGGGCGTCGGGCTTCCTGGCGGGCCGGGCGATCTGGGCGTCGGTCGTCGGCAGCCCGACGATGGCCGACGACCTGCGGACCATCTCCGTGGACCGGCTGCGCCGCCTCTGCGACGTGGTTGACGACGCCGTGTCCCGCTGACGGTGGCCCTCCTCGGCGCCGCCCTCGCGGTGGTGGCGGTCGCCCTCGGGGCGGCCATGCAGCGGGTCACCGGGCTCGGCTTCGCGCTGGTCGCGGCGCCGTTCCTGGTCATCATCCTCGGCCCGTTCACCGGCGTCGTGCTGGCGAACCTGCTCTCCGCCGCGATCAACCTCGTCGTCCTGGCCTCGACGTTCCGGGCCCTGCACCGCAGGTTGGCCGTGGAGATGATCGTCGGCGTCGTGGTCGCCGTCCCCCTCGGCGCCTGGGTGGTGGCGTCCCTGCCCGGTCCGCTGCTGCTCATCGGCGTCGGCTCGATCACGGCGATCTCCGTCGCCTGGGTCGCCCGGGGCAACCCGCTGCGGTTCCTGCGCGGCCGGGCCGGGCCCGTGTTGTCGGGCTTCACCTCGGGGTTCTTCAACACGACCGCGGGCACCGGCGGACCGCCCCTGGCCGTCTACGCGGTGAGCACCGACTGGGGCCAGCGCAGCTTCGTGCCGACCGTGCAGGTCGTCGGCCTGGTCACCAACGTGCTGTCGTTGGCCGCCAAGGGCACGCCGGCGCTGTCCTGGCCCCTGCTGCTGGCCTGTGGCGTGGCGATGACCGTCGGCATCGCCGGAGGTCAGGTCCTGTCCCGTTGGCTGCCGGAGGAGCGGGCCCGAGGATCGGTCATCGGGCTGGCGTTGATCGGCAGCGTCATCGCCGTCGGAAAGGGAGTGACCGCCCTGTGGTAGTCGACACGGACGACGAGAATGCCTCGCGGACGCCCGGGCGACGCCGGTGGCCCGGCCGGGTCTTCGACCGGGGCGTCGATCCCGACCCCCGGTTCAGCCTCGCCAACGAGCGCACCTTCCTGGCCTGGATCCGTACGTCGCTGGCGCTCTTCGCGGCCGGGATCGCCCTGGAGGCGCTGGCCCTGCCCATCGCGCCTGGGCTGCGCCGCGCCGCGGCCGTCGTGCTGATCGTGCTCGGCGCCGCGGCCCCGGTGCAGGCGTGGATCGGCTGGCTGCGTACGGAGGCGGCGCTGCGCCTCGGGCGGAGCCTGCCGCCACCCGCGCTGGCGATGCCGCTCGGCCTGGGCCTGGTCCTGGCGGCCGGACTGATCCTGGTCGGCCTCGTCCGGTGAGCCGTGCCGCCGCACCCCGCGACGGGGACCGCCCGACGTCGGCGGGTCCACCCGGGACGCCCCCTCGCCTGGACGGCGACCCCGGCCTGCAACTGGAGCGGACCATGCTGGCCTGGCGGCGCACGGCGGCGGCGTTCCTGGTGGCGGGTGCCGTCGGCGCGCGACTGCTCACCCCGCTGCTCGGCGGCTGGGCCTATCCGGCCGTGGCGGGACCGGCGCTGTGCGTGGGCGCGCTCGCCCTCGCGAGGCGCGTCCCACCGCGCCGCAGCGCTGGGCGGCGGCCGGCCACGGCGGCGCGCGGGACGCCGATGCCGCCGGGGCCGACGGTCGTCACGCCGGGGGCGGGCTGGATGGCCGGCGTGGCGGCCCTGACCTGCCTCCTCGGCCTCGCCGCGGCGGCGACTGTGCTGACCGCCGCGACCCCGTGACTCGCAACCAGGAGGCTTCCGTGTCGCCGCGTCGACTCCTCGTCGGGAGGGGGATGGGAGCCGACGGGTGCGTCAGCCGGCAGTCACCTGCGGCCACTCGCCCGGGACGCCGGCCTCAGCGGGCGACCAGGAGCAGCAGGCTGCGACCGCGCAGCAGATAGCCGGTGCCCTGGCCGCCGATGAGCGTCTCCGACCCGGGTACGGCGACCTGGTTGGCGCCCTCCGCCCAGGTGGCGGTGTCGGTGACCCGGTACCAGTTCTTTCCGGCCCCCGGGGACGGGAGGGTGAAGTTCACGTCCCCGGACCAGCCGTTGTAGCCGACGTAGATCGCCGATGCCGGGTCGCCGAACTCGGTGCCGTCGATCCGCCAGCCGAGCGCGTGGTTGCCCGCGTCGCCCCAGTACGCGCTGTCCGGGCTGGTGCCGGCCGGGGTGAACCAGGCCAGCTGGGCAAGCCCGTTGCCGTTGCCGTCGGCGGCGGAGTAGAAGTTGGCCGGCCGTAGCGCCAGGTGCGCGTGGCGGAAGGCGGCCAGCCGGGAGGCGAAGGTCCGGAAGGTGGTCTGGTCGGCGGTCGGGCTCCAGCCCAGCCAGTTCGCCGACGAGTCCAGGTTGTACGGATTGTTGTTGCAGCGCAGCCCGCGCAGGGTCTCGTCGCCGCCGGTGATCATCGGGGTGCCGGCCGACAGCATCAGGAACGCGTGCCCGTTGCGGGCTGCCCGGCGCTGGTCGGCGGCGATCCCGCCGTGGTCCCAGGAGATGTTGTCGTCGCTGCCGCCGTCCGACGGCCCGTACGGCCACGCCTGGTTGTTGTTCTTGCTGTTGCAGGCGTACAGGTCGGCCAGGGTGAACCCGTCGTGGGCGACCATGAAGTTCACCGAGTGCCAAGGCCGTCGCCCGTCGTCGCCGTACAGGTCGGCGGAGCCGGCGAACCGGTCGGCGAGTTGGCCCGGGGTGACCGGGCTGACGCCGAGCTTGTTCTGGTCGCGGCGCAGCGTGTCCCGGTACCGCCCGTTCCACTCCGACCAGCCGGCGGGGAAGTTGCCCACCTGGTAGGTCCCGGCGCCGAGGGCCCACGGCTCGGCGATCCAGTCGACGCCGGTTCCCCCGCCGCCCGGTCGGGGCGGCATCTCGCGGGTAATCCGGTTGAGTGCGGTGTCCGGGTCGGTGCGGCTGTAGGAGAAACAGCCGTGCTGGCAGGTGTTGCCGAGCACCGAGGCGAGGTCGTGCCGGAAGCCGTCGACCCCGAGCGTGTTCTTCCAGTACGCCAGCGAGTCGACGATCAGGTCCTGGGCGACCGGGTGGTAGGTGTTGTAGTTGCCGCCGACTCCGGTGTTGTCCCAGGACGACTGCCGGTCGGCGGTGAGCGAGTAGTAGGTGGGATTGTCCAGCCCGCGCCAGGAGAAGACGTCGTAGACGGACGACCCGCCTGCGCTGTAGACCCCGCCCTCGCCGGTGTGGTTGTAGACCACGTCGAGGAGCACCTTGATCCCGGCGTCGTGGAACGCCTTCACCATCTGCTGGAACTCGCGGGTCGGCCCACCTGGCGAGCGGTCGTAGGCGTACCGGCGGTCCGGGGCGAAGTAGTTGAGGGTCATGTAGCCCCAGTAGTTGTCGCCCGCGGTGCCGGTCGGATCGACGTCGATGGTGTCGTTCTGGGTCTCCTGCAACGGCAGGAACTCCACGGCGGTCACCCCGAGCGAGGCGAGGTAGCCGGCCTTCAGCGCGGCACCCCGGTAGGTGCCCCGGTACGCGGCCGGCACCGACGGGTCGTTGCGGGTCAACCCGCGCAGGTGCACCTCGTAGACGAGGTCGTCCTTCAGGGCCCGCCCCGGCTTGGTGCCGAAGGCGGGCGTGGCCGTGGGCAGGACGACCCCCTTCGCCGCGTGCGGGCCGCTGTCGACGTTTCGGTGCGACGGGCCGGAGGCGTACACCGTCGAGGTAGTCATGCCGGGCCGCAGCGGGTCGTGGCTGATCTCCCGGGCGTACGGGTCGAGCAGGAGCTTGTTGGGGTTGAACCGGTTTCCGGCGGCATCGACGTCGGCGATGAAACCGGCCGAGGAGCCCTTCGTCCAGGCGGTGCTGTACGGCCAGTTCGGACCCCAGGCCCGGTAGCCGTAGTAGACGCTGCCGGTGATGCCCGCGCCGCGCAGCGCGGCGACGTCGACGGTGACGGCGAACGTGCCGGCGGCGTCCCTGGTGAGCAGGTAGCTGGCGTTCTCCTGGGTGCCGGTGGGCGCGGCGTAGAGGTTGACCGTCATGCGGGTGGCGGTTGACGAGTGGACCCGGAACGTGATCCGCGATCCGGCGTTGTCGTAGCGGGCGCCGAGGGCGCGGGCGTCGATGCCGGCGACGGCCGGCGCGGGCGCGGTGACCAGGGGCGCGGCGACGGCGGCCAGCGCGGCGCAGAGCAGGGCGGCGAGGGCGGCGCGGGCACGCGAGGCTTGCGGTACGGACATGCTCTTCTCCGGACGGGGCGCGGAACCGACGTGACGTGACGTGACGGGTCGGACGATGCGAGCTGGGATTCCCCGGCCTTTTGGCCGGTACGACGTCCAGGGGTGTGGAAGGTTCTGCAAGATTTCTGCAAAGATAACAGTCGATTCAAAGATCGCAAAATGGTCGACGACTGTCGATGGGATGCGGCCGGCTCGGAGGTGTCCAGGGAGCGGCCCGGCGCGTTGGCCGACCGCCCCGGTCGCACCTCACCGTCCGGAAGGAGGCGGGCGAGCGGTAGGCTGTCGACGCGGGTGTGTGACGGCCGACGACGCGCCCCCACCACCCGCCCTCTTCCCGGCATGCAGCCGCCAGTGAATTCGTTGTGCGCTGCCCGTGACATCTTGGAGTGCGCTTTGCCGAATATGACGCCGCCCGCCCTGAATCCCTTCGGATCAGAGAGCGACCGGGACACCGACCGCGAACCCGGGCAGGCGGTGGACGTGAGCGCGGACGCGATGACCCGCATGCGCACCCCGTTCGTCTCCCGGGACGCCGAGCGCGGCACCGCTGACGAGACCGGCCGACACTAGTGCTGTGCCCACCTACGTCCACCGGGTCTCCGGTGGATCGTCGTGGATCCCCGCCGGGTGGGCGGCGGCCAGCCTCAACTGACCGTTGAGTAACGGTCAACCGGTGCATCAGGTGGGCCGGACTGGGCAGACTGGAGCGATGTCCGCCGCCGAACCGCCCGCCCGCCGCCGTCGTACCCGAACACTCGTCGCGGTGGTCGCCGCGCTCGCCATGGCGGTCGCGCTCGGCGCCTGGTCGCTGCGGGGCCGGGTCGCCGGCGAGGACGGCGTGCCGGAGCAGGGCGCCGTGACCCCCTTCGGGGCCGCCCCGGCGGATCGCACCCCCGCCTGCGCCGGCCGACCGGCCGAGGCGCCCCGCGAGCTGCGGGGCATGTGGATCACGACGGTCAACAACATCGACTGGCCGAGCCGGCGGGGGCTGTCGGCCGAGGCGGCGCGGGCGGAGTTCCGGGGCTGGCTGGACCTGGCGGTGCGGCAGCACCACAACGCGGTCTTCGTGCACGTGCGCCCGAGCGGGGACGCGCTCTGGCCGTCGGCGTACGCACCGTGGTCGGAGTGGCTGACCGGGCGCCGCGACGGCCGCGACCCGGGCTGGGACCCGATGGAGTTCATGGTCGCCGAGGCGCACGCCCGCAACCTGGAGTTCCACGCCTGGTTCAACCCGTACCGGGGCGGGCAGCCGGCCACGGTGGGCGGGCCCGGCCCGAGGCTGGACCGGCTCGCGCCGACGCACCCGCTGCGGCGGCACCGCGACTGGGTGGTGACCTATCCCAGCGCCGACCAGCCCGGCAGCCGCCTCTACTTCAACCCCGGCATCCCCGAGGCGCGCACGTTCGTCGAGGACTCGATGCTGGAGGCGGTCCAGCGGTACGACGTCGACGGGGTGCACTTCGACGACTTCTTCTACCCGTACCCGGAGGCCGGGCAGGACTTCCCGGACGACGCGACGTTCGCCCGGTACGGCCAGGGGTTCGCCGACAAGCACGCCTGGCGCCGGGACAACGTGAACACGCTGGTCCGCGAGATGAGCGAGCGGATCAAGGCGATCAAGCCCTGGGTCAAGTTCGGTATCAGCCCGTTCGGCATCTGGCGCAACGGGCGTACCGACCCGGCCGGCTCGGCGACCGCGGGGTTGCAGAGCTACGACGACATCCACGCCGACACCCGGCTCTGGGTACGGCGGCAGTGGCTGGACTACGTCGTGCCGCAGCTGTACTGGCACATCGGTTTCGACAAGGCCGACTACGCCACGCTGCTGCCGTGGTGGGCGGCCACGGTGCGGGGCACCCGGGTGCAGCTCTACATCGGCCAGGCCGACTACCGGGTGGGCGAGCGCGGCGCCTGGCGCGACCCGGCCGAACTGGACCGCCAGCTCGCCCTCAACCGCCGGCACGGCGCGAGCGGAAGCGTGCACTTCAGCGCCAGGCAGGTACGCGCCGACAAGCTCGGCGCGGTCAGCCGGTACCGCGCGGCCCACTACGCCGGGCCGGCACTGGTGCCCGCGATGGCGCAGCTACCGGCGACGCCGCCGGCCGCCCCCACGGTCACCGGCGCGCGGCGTGCGGGCGCCGGCGGGGTGACGCTGACCTGGCGCGGGGACGGCGCCACGAGCTTCGCCGTCTACCGCGTCGACGGCGGCACGGCCCGGCTCGTCGGCACCACCCGGGGCGCAGGCTGGGTCGACCGCACCGCCCCGGCCGACCGTCCGCTGTCCTACTGCGTCTCCGGCCTGGACCGCAGCGGCAACGAGGGCCGCCTGAGCGCGCCGGTGGCCGTCGCGGCGCCGTAGGAGGGGGGTTGCCGGAACGTCCGGTGGCGCCGGTTACCCTGCGGCGGTGGTGGTCGGCGAGGACGGGGAGCGGCTGGCGGCGTCGCTGGCCGACCGGCTCGACGCGGTCACCTTCACCGACCTGACCACGGACCAGGTCACCGCCCGGCTGATCGACGCGGTGGTCGGCTGGGCGGGGGAGCGTGGCTGGCGGGTCTACCGGCGGGCGTCCAGCGTGTTGCCGCTGCCGCCGCCGATGTCCGCGCAGCAGTCGGTGCTCGACGTGGCCTGCGCCCGCCCGCACGGGCCGCCGGTCGTCGTCGAGGTCGATCACGGTACGCGCCGCCGTACCTGGGAGAAGCTGCTCGCCGAGGCCGACGCGGGGCGGATCCCGCTCTGGGTGCGCTGGGGTGCCGGCCGGTTCACCGCGCCGCCCGCCCCGATCCTGATGGTGGCCTGCGAGGTGAGCGGGCGGCCGGATCCGACCGGCCGGGGCCGGCTGCACAGTCGTTCGCCGCGGGCCGACAAGCTGCCGCCGGCGCATTCGGCCGTGCGGGTCGCGACGGTGGACGCCGTCGAGCTGCCGCTGCCGCCGCCCGGGTCGCCCGGCCCCGGGGCCTGAGCCGCTCGGCGACGGCCGCCGCACGCCTCGCGGGGACCGCCCCGGCGCGTGGGCGCCGGCGGGCGGTCGACGGTGCGACGCCCGGCAGGGGCACCACAGAGTGGCCGAGCCGTGCCAGACTGCGATCATGGGCGAGACGCCGAGCTTCCTCCGTCCCTTCGTGCTGACGCCGACGGCACGTCAGCCCGAGCGGGAGGCGAACCTCGACTGGTACGTGCCGGCCGGCGCCGGCCCGCACCCCGCCGTGGTCCTCGTCCACGGTGGACCGCTGCCACCCGACCTGTCATCGGGTCCCCGCGACTGGCCGGTCTTCCGCGGCTACGGCTGCCTTCTCGCCGACCTCGGTCTCCTGGCCGTCACCGTCGCGCACCGGATGGGCGTCGTCGTCGGTCCGCAGGGCCCCGTCACCGACTGCGCGACGGCCGCCCTCGACGTCGCCTCGGCCGTGGAGCGGGTCCGCGCCGACCCGCGCGTCGACGGCGGGCGGATCGCCCTCTGGTTCTTCTCCGGCGGGGGACTGCTGAGCACGGACTGGCTGCGGGACCGGCCGTCCTGGCTGCGGGCGGTGGCGCTGACGTATCCGCTCCTCGCGCCGCTGCCGGGTTGGGGCGTCGACCCGCGCTTCGCGCCGGGCGCGGCGATCGGCGAGGCGGGTGGGCCCGTACCGCCGCTGCTGCTCACCCGGGTCGGCCGGGAACGGGAGGAGATCGCCGGGACGGTCGCGGTGTTCCTCGACGCGGCGGGCGACGCCGGCGTACGGGTGGAGGTGATCGACGTACCGGGCGGGCAGCACGGGTTCGACATGCTGGACCACACCGACGAGTCCCGGCGGGCGGTCGAGCAGGCGGCCGACTGGATCTCGCAGCGCCTGGCCCCGTGACCGGGTAGGGGCCGGCGCCCGGATCGAGCTGGGTGCGGGTACTCAGCGTCGACCGGTGCGACAGCTCAGGCGTCCTCGGTCGGCGGCGCCGAGGATTTCGACATGGCCGAGACGCTGCATCGATACGCTGATCCGTCCCTTCTCACGGCACCACGTCTGACGGCCGGCGAGCGCTGGCGACGGGCACGTCTGACGATCTCCGGCCGGTTGCTCGGGGCGGCGGTGCGGCTCGCCGGCAGCCATCCCGCCGCGTGGCGGTGGTCGGCCCGGCGCCACCACCGGGCACTGGACCTGCTCGCGGCGGCGAACGCGCGCGCCGGTTGCGCGCTCGCCGCGCTGGACGTCCCGGCGTACCGCGCCTTCCTGCGCGCCCGGCCGGCCGGGGCCCGCCGCCGGCTGCGGGACTTCCCGGAGACCGACAAGGTGAGCTACGTCGTCCCCTTCGACGCCGCCCGGCGCTGCCGGGGCGGACGACTGCCGGAGCGGGGCGTGGTGGTCGACGAGTCGGCCGGCTCGTCGGGCCGGCCCTTCAACTGGCCCCGGGGCGAGCGCGAGCTGCGCGCGGTGCACCGCGACATCGTCGGCTACACCAGCCTGGTCTTCCCGATGCGTCGCCCGTTCGTCATCAACGCCTACTCGATGGGCGCGTGGGCGACCGGGACGACGACCGGCGCCGCGATGGCCCGGATCGCGGTGGTCAAGAACACCGGCCCGGACCTCGGCAAGATCGTCGACACGCTGCGCGAGTTCGGCCCGGACTTCGACTACCTGGTGACCGCGTACCCGCCGTTCCTCAAGCACCTGCGCGACCGGCTCGACGCCGAGGGCTTCGACTGGTCGCGCCACCGCATCTTCGCCAGCTGCGGGGGAGAGGCGATGACGGAGGCGCTGCGCGCCTATCTGGAGGAACGGTTCCTGCGGGTCCGGTCGGCGTACGGCGCCTCGGACCTGACCATCGGCATCGGCGCGGAGACCCGGTTCACGGTGTGGCTGCGGCGACGTCTGCGTGACGACCCCGAGCTGCGGGCGGCACTGCTCGGCGCCGACGAGCAGCGGTTGCCGATGGCGTTCCAGTACAACCCGCTGGCCACCTACCTGGAGACCAACGAGCGCCGGGAACTGCTCTGCACGATCACCGGTCCCGACGTCCTGCAACCACGGCTGCGGTACAACGTCGGCGACGAGGCGCTGCTCGTCGGGTACCGACGGATCCTCGACCTGGTCCGCGGCGACCCGCGGCGCTGGGCGGACTGCCGCGCGGCGCTGGCCAGCGAGCGGATGACCCTGCCGGTGCTGCTGCTGTTCGGCCGGCGCGACTCGACGGTGTCGTACCTGGGCGCCAACCTGTATCCCCAGGACGTGGAGTACGGCCTCTACGCCGGCAACCCGTACGCCGCCGAGATCAGCCGGTTCTGCCTGTCGCTGGCCGAGGACGCCGCGCTGGAGACCCGACCCGTGGTCCATCTGGAGCTGCGCCGCCCGCTGTCCGGGTCGGACCGCGAGGCTCTCGCCGCCGCCTGCCGCAGCGGGGTACGCCGGCACCTGGCGGCCGTCTCCCGCGACTTCGCGCAGTCGCTGACCGAGGACCCGACCGCCGGCGATCTCCGCGTCGAGCTGCACGAACCGGACGCCGGCCCGTTCGCCGGACAGCAGAAGATCAAGAACGTCTACCTGAAGGGCTGAGCGATGCGTACCCGTGACTTCTCCCGCGCCCCCGCGCGGGCCCAGGCCGGCGCCATGTTCTTCGGCGCCACGCGCTACCGGGGGCCGCTGGCGATCCTGCGGCTCTTCCCTGCCTGGCGCCGGATGGTCCGCGACATGCGCCGCATGTCCGGATACCGCTGGCACCGGGTGTACTGGGAGTTCCCGTTCACCCTCGGCACCGTCGCGTTCTTCACCGACCGCGAGGCACTGATGCGCTTCGCCCGCTCCCGTCACCACCGCAAGCTGATGGTCTGGCTCACCGACGGCGACCGCAACGCCACCGCGGGCTTCATCCGGCTCTTCACCGCCGAACCCGACGGCTACTCCAACGGCCTGTGGCGGGCCGAGTCCACCGAGTTGGGGCACATCGAGACGTTCACTCCGCTGGGCTCGGAGACGGTGGGACCGGCGGTGCGGCGATGACCGCCCCGCGCGGCCTGGAGCGGGTCGTCGACCGGCGTGGCCTGCGCGAGTTCCTGGCGCTCACCGACCGGGTGTACGCCGGCGAGCCGCGCTTCGTGCCGCCGTCGCGTCAGCAGGTGCGGCGGTGGTGGCGCGAGGGCGTGCCGATGTACGTGCTGCGCGACGGCGCCACCGGTGCGGTCGTCGGGCGCACCACCCTGCACACCGACACCGCCCTCGACGCCAAGCTCGGCCGCCGGTGTCAGCTCTTCGGGCTCACCGAGTTCACCGAGGCGGCGGCGCGACCGCTGTTCGAGGCGATCGTCGCCGCCGCCCGCGCCGCCGGCGACCGCGACGCGCTCTTCGGGCCGGTGGCGTTGCTGCCCAACCAGTCGGGTGGCGTCATCACCTCCGGGTACGCCGACCGGGGCTTCATCGACAGCGCCTGGAACCCGCCCCGGTACGTGACCGCCTACGAGTCGTACGGGTTCCACCGGCGGTTCGAGTCGGACACCTGGATCTGCCCGGTCTCCGCTGGCGCCGACCAGCCCGGCACCGACGAGCCCGGCACCGACCCCGACGGCGCGGAGCTGCGGGTGCACCGGGGCGACGTCCGGCGCCTCGCCGAGCAGCTCGAACTGCTGCGCGGGATGCTCAACGCGTCCTTCGCCCAGCTCGGCTACTACACCGAGATCTCCGCCGCGCAGCTGCGCCGGCAGACCGACGGGCTCGCGTACCTGCTGGACGAGTCGCTGCTGCTCTACCTGACCAGGGCCGGGCAGCCCGTGGCGTTCGTGCTCTGCGTACCGGACATCAGCGAGTTCGTCATCCGGGTCCGGGGCAACCTCAACCTGTTCCACCAGCTCCGGCTGCTGACGGTCCGCCGCCGGTACCGGCGGGAGGCGGTGCTGATCATCAAGGGCGTGCTGCCCGAGTACCAGGGGCGCGGATACCAGCGGCTGCTCTCCGGCGCGCTGCGCCGCAACCTGCACGCCGGCGGGTACACCACGCTGCGCAGCACCTACGTCGGCCGGGACAACCCGGCCTCGGCCGCGCAGTACCGGGCGTCGGGCGGCCGGCCGTTGCACGGGTACACCTTCTACGAGAAGGCGCTGTAGACATGGACCTCGCGGCGTTCCGCGCCCTGGCGCCGCTCTGCTGGCGGGCGCCGAGCGCGCACAACACCCAGCCGTGGCGCCTCGACCATCAGCCCGATGCGGTCCGGGTGGGCTGGGAGCCGGCGCACACCCTGCCGGCGGCCGATCCGTCCGGCCGGGACCTGCGGCTGTCCCTGGGCGCCTTCGTCGAGACCTGCCTGGTCGTCGCCGCCGACGCCGGGCTCCGGCTGCGCTTCGTCGCCGACCACTGTGCCGCCGACCGGCGGGCGGGCTGGCTGCGGGCGTCCCCGCACCGCTACGACACCCCGTTCGACGCGGCGCAGGTGCTCACCCGCCGCACCCACCGGGGCCGGTTCTCAGCCGGCCCGGACGCCGAGGTGCTGGCCGCCGCCGACGCCGTCGCGCGGGCGTCGGGCGGGACCGTTCGGGCCGTACCGGACGCCGGCCGGCTGGCCCGCCTGCTGAGGGCCGCCGACCGGCAGACGTACGCGGATCCCAGCGTGGTCGCCGAGCTGCGGTCGTGGCTGCGGCTCACGCCGGCGCACCCGGACTACCACGCCGACGGGCTCACCGACCGGTGCCTGGGTCTGTCCGGGCACGAGGCGACCGCGTTGCGGGCGGCGCTGGCGGCGTACCCGGTCCTGCGCCCGCTGGGCCTGCCCCGGCTCCTCGCGGCGGCGTCCGGCAACCCGCTCGCACGCGGTGGCGCCGTGATCGTCCTGGTCGGACCGCCCAGGACGGACGACGCGACACATGTCGAATTCGGTCGGGTGCTCGCGCGCGTGTGGCTGACCCTGCACGCGGCCGGACTGGCGGCGCACCCGCTGAGCCAGCTGATCGACACGGCCGCGACCCGCGACGCCCTCGGCTCGCTGCTGGGCGTGGCGCCGGAGCGCCTGCTGCACGTGGCCCGGGTCGGCCGACCGGTGGGCCCGGCGGCGCCCTCGGCGCGCCGGCTCGGCGGCTCCGGGCAGGGCTTCCGTTGACCCCCGGCGATGGTGGCGGCACGTGCGGGGCGGGGCCCCCGGCGTGCGGGTGGCACGTCCCAGGGTCACGACGCCTGGCTGGTCGCGGGCCGCTGGAGCGCCGGCGGGCGGGCCACCGGCTCCGAGCCGGCGCGGCGGATCGGGGTGAACAGCCCGCCGACCGCGACCAGGAGACACCCCGCCCCCGCGACAACGGTGACCGCGGTGACGCCGTAGCGGCCCGCCGCCCAGGTCAGCACGGCGGCGCCGGCCGGACCGAGCGCGTAGTGCGTGCTCCAGAACGCCGAGGTGACCCGCCCGAGCAGGTGGTCCGGCGTGATCTCCTGGCGCAGCGACATCGAGCAGATCCCGCCCACGCTGACGCCGCACAGGTACACCGCCGTCAGCACGGTGACGCCCCGTACGCTCCCGACGACGCCGATGCCCACGATGGCGAGACCGCACACCGCGTGCGCGCCGATCCAGGTGATGCCGAAGCCACGCCTGCGGCGCAGCGGCGCCACCAGCAGCGCCCCGACGACCGTGCCCAGGGCCGCCAACCCCAGCACCGTGCCGACCGTGCCGTCGGAGCCGCCGAGGTCGTGCTTGACGTGGTAGACGAGGACGTCGGTGAAGCCGTACGTCAGGAAGATGAAGACCGACAGCAGGAGGGTCAGCGAGCGGAGCACGGGCTGCCGCCAGAGGAACCGCGCACCGGCGAGGAACTCGGCCAGCCGGCCCTCGCTCGCCGTCGCGCCGCCGGCCGTCGCACCGTCGTCGGACCGCCGCAGCCGCACCAGCCAGAGGCCGAAGGCCGACAGGGCGAAGCTGGCCGCGTTGATGGCGATGGCCGCCGTGGGGCCGAAGCGGGCCGACACCACGCCGGCGAGCAGCGGCCCGAGCACGGCAGCCGCCGCGTACGTCGCCTGTAGACGACCGTTGGCCTCGGTGATCCTGGGCCGGTCGACGAGGTTGCGCACCGCCGTCACCGCGGCGACCTGGAACAGCATGCCCGCCGCCTCGCAGATCGGCAGCACGACGAAGAGCAGCCAGACCTGCGGGCCACCGAGCCAGGCCAGGGGGATGAGGCCGTAGAGCACCAGCCGGGCCAGGTCGGCGGTGATCATCAGTTTGCGTCTGTCGTACCGGTCGACAAGAACGCCGCCGAAGATCCCCGCGCCGACGGACGCGGCACCGGCCGCCGCGGTGAGCAGGCCCATCTGGGCGACCGACCCGGTCGCGTGGAGCACGAGCAGCGGCACCGCGATGTAGGCGAACGAGTCGCCGGCGGCGGAGAGCGACTGCGCAGCCCAGTAGGCGCCGAAGTGGCGATCGCGCCACAGGGGACGCCGAACCGGATCGGTGCGTCGGTTCATACCGGCGAGGGTAAACCGAGCCATCCTGCGAGCGTTGTCCCTGGCGAGCCAGACGGGCGTCGGCGGGCCGGAATCAGGGTGAGGATGGCCGTGGCCGCGCCGTATGATCCTTCCCGCGGTGGGCGGCTCCCCGGCGGCGGTGCGGGTCCGGTGGGCCGACTGGCTGCTGGCAACCATCGACGAGATGGCCGGCGCGGACCGCCCGATGCTGCCGCTCCACCGCTCGTTCCCCGACAGCCCGCGCGACGTCGAGGCGGTCTACGTACGGCGGCTGCTGACCCACCTGCTCGCCGTGCCCGGCGCGCCCTGCGCGCCGGCGACGTGCTGGCCGGGCTGGGCACCGGCTGAGGCGACCGATCCGCGCGGTGCGTGGGGCGGTTATGTAGGCTCGCGTCGATCTTCGCGGGAGGCCAGTCAGTGATCGAACTTCACGTCGAGCCGGAGTTGCTGGAGACGGCGTCGCGGGTGTGCGACGACCTGCGGGACGACCTGCGGCGCGGTGTGTCCGACGTCGGAGACGAGACGCGGGCCGCGGTCTCCGGTCTGCCCGGCTGGCAGACCCGGGCGGCGCTGGAGCAGCTGCGCTGGTCGTGGTCGGACGACCTGGCCGGGCTGGACCGCTATCTGTCCCAGGTCGGCGACGCATTGCAGGGCTGCGCGATGGACTACCGCTACAGCGACGAGGCCAGCGCCGCCCGTTTCGACATCCCCGAGCGGTGACCGCCCGGTGGTGACGTACGCGGACCTGCGCGAGGCGCGCGTCGCCCCCCTGCGGGACGCCGCGCAGGCCTGGACGGACCTGTCGCGCGCCTGCGCGGAGCTGGAGGCGCGGTGCGGGGCCGAGCTGACCGGGCCGCTGCGCTCCTCGGGCTGGCAGGGGCCTGCCGCCAACGCCGCGATGGGTCGGCTCAGCGAGCTCGACGACGAGTTCGAGGTCGCGAGCCTGCAGACGCGGACCGCCGCGAGCGTGTTGCGGGAAGCGGCGGAGGAGTTCGGCGACCTGCAGCGACGGTTGGAGTCGGCCGTCGCCGCCGCCCGATCCCTCGGACTGACCGTAAACGAGGCCGGGCGGGTGTCCGCGCCGGCGATGGCGGCAGGGGACAGGCCCGACCCGGACGCGGAGACGCTGCACCGTCGACACGTCCGGAACGCCGCGATCCACACCGACCTCATCACGCGGATCGTCGCCGAGGCCACCGAGGCCGACAGCCGGATCGCCCGCGCCCTGACCCAGTTGAAGCCCGGCGCGCCGGGGCAGTTCGCCTGGGAGTACGACAGGGCCAACGACGGCGCCCTCGCCGCCGCCGCGGCGCTCCAGCTCAGCGAGGACGGCATCCCGGCGCCGGGCAGCAGCCCCGCCGACGTGCACGCCTGGTGGAGCGGCCTGTCCGACGACGAGCGGCAGGTCTATCGCAGCGCCTACCCGGAGCGGATCGGCGCACTCGACGGGCTGCCCGCCACGGACCGGGACGCGGCGAACCAGCTGGCGCTGCGCACGTTCGTCGGTGACGACGTGGGCCGGCACCGCGACCGGGACGACCTGCGGCACGCCGCCGCGCTCATGCTGCTGGACAAACTGGAGGACACGGAGAACGCGGCTCCGCACGAACGGCTCTACCTGCTCTCGGTCGATCCGGCGGGTGACGGGAAGGCGGCGGTCGCGATCGGCAACCCGGACACCGCCGCCCACACCGCGGTCCTCGTTCCCGGGGTCGGCACCGAACTCGACGACATCCGTGGCCTGATCGGTCGGGCCAACGACCTGCGGGAGGCCTCGGTCGAGCTCGCTCCCACCGGCAGCGACGTCTCCGTCGTGGCCTGGCTCGGCTACGACCCCCCGTCGCTGGACCTCGACATCGTCAGCGCCGTGTTCGGCGCCAGGTCCGAGGCCGGCGCCCGCGCGCTCGACGGCTTCGTCGACGGGCTCCGCGCCTCCCACGACGACGGCCCGTCCCACGTCACCGCCATCGGTCACAGCTACGGGTCGACCGTCCTCGGCGAGGCCGCCAGCAACGGCGACGGCCTCGCCGTCGACGACATGATCGCCGTCGGCAGTCCCGGCATGCGGGTCGAGAACGCCGGCGAGTTCAACATCGACCCGAGACACGTGTGGGCCGGGGCCGCCGCCGACGACACCGTCGTCGCGCGACCGGAGGAGACGATCGGCTGGCTCGACGGCGTACCCGTCGTCGGGGAATGGCTGGTCGACGGCCTCGTCGGCATCCACGGCCCCGCCCCGCACGACCCGGAGTTCGGCGGCAACGTCCTGCACGTCGACACGTCCGGCCACAGCGGATACTGGGCGCAGAACAGTCAGATGCTGCGCTCCCAGGCGGCCGTCATCGTGGGCGACTACGAGGCGGCCGCCCTCGACCACGGCACAGCCCCATGACCCCGCGTCACCGCCCGCCCCGGTGGTGCGCCGTGGCGGTGGCGGCCGGGCTGGCGCCCGCCACCGCCTGCGCGGGCGGCCACCCCGGCCCGTCGTCAGGAAAGGACGATTCGTTGCAGACCAAGGCAGCCGCCGAGGTGAGCACCCTGGCCGAGGCCCGCGCCCGGGCCGTCGCCACCACCGCCGGCGTCGCCCTCGACGCCTGGCGGACCAACACCTCGCCCTGCCAGGGCCAGCGGGGCGAGATCGCCGACGACGGCCGATGGACGTTGAGCGGCTTCGCCGGACTCCCGGTCCCGCCCGCCGACCAGATCGCCACGCTGCGGCGCATCCGGGACATGTGGCGGCAGCAGGGCTACGAGATCACCGAGGACCGCACCTTCGCCGACGGCACCCGGGGCGCCGTGTCGATGCGTGACCCCGACACCGGGATCACGATCAGCCTCACGACCACCGCGAGCCGGGACCGCGTCGCCCTGATCCTGGCGACCGGCTGCTACCGGCCCGTGGCCGGGGAGGACCCGGCCAACGCCTAGACCGGCTCGTGGCGCGTCCGCGGGTGACCCGGACACGCACGGCCATCGGAGTTCAGGGCGCGGTGACCTTCCAGTAACCGCCGAAGTACACGCGCTCCTTGGCGATGCCGCGCTCGGCGCACAGGTGCCGCCGGACGGTCGTGACCATGGCGGACTCGCCCGCGACGAAGGCGTACGGCGTGCCGGCCGGCAACGCCAGGTCCCGCAGCGTACGGATCACCACGTCACTGCCGCCCGCCGGTGCGCCGCCCCGGTGCAGCCAGGTCAGCGTGACGCCCGGCGGCGTGCGTACCTCGATCTCGTGTTCTGCCGAACCCACCTCGATCAGCGCGATCGCCCGCGCCTGCGGCGGCAGCGCCTCGACGGCCGCGGTGATCGCCGGCACGGCGGTCTCGTCGCCGACGAACAGCTGCCAGTCGGTGTCGGCGGGCGGGGCGTACGCGGCGCCGTCGCTGAGCACGCCGATCCGGTCGCCCGGGGCGGCCCTGAGCGCCCAGGCGGAGGCCGGTCCGCCGTCGCCGTGGAGCACGAAGTCGATGTCCAGCTCGCGTCGGCCGGCGTCCAGGCGCCGGACCGTGTAGTTGCGGACCACCGGTCGTCGCTCCGCCGGCATGGCCTGCAGGGCGGGCCACCACTGTGCGGAGTCCGGCAGGTGCAGGTCGGCGTCGGGCGTGGGGGCGAGGAAGATCCGTGCCAGGTGGTCCGGCCCGTCGTAGCCGAAGCGGTCGATCTCGGCGCCGGTCAGGGTGATGCGCCGAAGATGAGGCGTGAGTGGCCGGTTGGCGACGACCTCGGCGAGCATCGGGCGCCTGATCACCTCGGCCTCGACCAGTGTGCTGCCGACGGTCATGGTGTCGCTCCTTCGAGGATCGTGAGCCACCTCCTGGCTGCGAAGTTAGGTTAGCCTGACCTTGGTCCGGCTGATCTCCCGCCCCTGGCCATCGAAGGCGGAGGATCGACCCGGGTGCGGAGGCTCGCCCCCGGCCCGGAGGTCGTCCCGCACCCCGTCCGGCCGTCCTCGACTCGGTTCGTGTTCGCGGCCGCGCCCGTCCGCCCGGCGCCCGTCGCGCTCGCCGGACGGCGGGGCCCGCGCTCCACGGCGCGGACCGCGTCGCCCCGATAACCCAGATGAGGCGGCCTGCGGGTGCGATTCCCGGCGGTGCTTGCGGTAGATCAAGACCGCCCTGGAGCGTGTGTTAGGTTAGCCTTCCCTTACCTGCATTGAGGTGCACTTTCATGCGTTCAAACCGCTTCCTCACCGGGGTCGTCGCCCTGGCCGCCGCGCTGGCGCTCACCGCGTGCGGCGATTCGTCGAAGGCCGAGGACGCCCCGGCCGACGGCGGCTCCTCGGCATTCCCCATCACGATCACGCACGCGCTCGGCACGACGACGATCAAGGAGAAGCCGAAGCGGGTCGCGACGGTCGCCTGGGCGAACCACGAGGTTCCGCTGGCTCTCGGCATCGTTCCCGTGGGGATGGCGAAGGCCAACTTCGGCGACGACGACAACGACGGCGTCCTGCCGTGGGTCGCCGAGAAGCTCAAGTCGCTGGGCGGGACAGCCCCGGTGCTGTTCGACGAGAACGACGGCATCAACTTCGAGGCGGTCGCGGACACCAGGCCCGACGTCATCCTCGCCGCGTACTCGGGTCTGACCCGGCAGGACTACGACACCCTCAGCAAGATCGCTCCGGTGGTCGCCTACCCGAAGGCGCCCTGGGCCACGGCGTGGCGCGACACGATCAAGCTGGAGAGCCAGGCCCTCGGCCTGGCCAAGGAGGGCGACGCGCTGGTCGCCGACATCGAGAAGCAGATGGCCGAGGCCGCCGGGAAGCACCCGCAGTTGGCAGGGAAGTCGGCGATGTTCATGACGCACGTCGACCCGACCGACCTCAGCAAGATCGGCTTCTACACGACGCACGACACCCGGGCCCAGTTCTTCGCGGACCTCGGGATGAAGGCTCCGGCGAGCATCGCCGGGCTTTCCGCCGGCACCGACAAGTTCACGCTCGACCAGAGTGCCGAGCAGATCCAGGTCTTCGACGACGTGGACGTCATCGTCGCCTACGGTGACGACAAGCTGCTCGCCGCCGCGCAGGCCGACCCGCTGCTGTCGAAGATCCCCGCCATCAAGCGTGGCTCGGTGGTCATGCTCTCCGGCAGCACGCCGCTGGGCACCGCGGCGAACCCGACCCCGCTGGCCATCCCGTTCGTGCTGAACGACTACGTCGCGATGCTCGCCAAGGCCGCCGACAAGGTGTCATGACCACGCTCGACTCGCGCGCCCTGCCGGACGTCGCCGTGGTGCGGCGTCCGGCCCGGGTACGGCTGCTGTGGTTCCTCGTCGCGGCCGCGGTGCTGCTGGCGTTCATGCTGGCGTCGGTCGCGCTGGGCTCCCGCACCGTCGGATGGTCCGACATCCTCGCCGCGTTCCAGGGCGCGGACGCGACCATGGAGCAGGCCGCCGTCACCAAACGGATTCCGCGGACCCTGCTCGCCGTGGCGGTCGGCGCGGCCCTCGGCCTGTCCGGGGCGGTCATGCAGGGCGTCACCCGCAACCCGCTGGCCGACCCCGGCATCCTGGGCGTGAACATGGGGGCGTCGCTCGCCGTGGTCACCGCCATGGTCACCTTCGGCCTCTCCTCGGCGACCGGCTACCTCTGGGCGGCGATCCTCGGCGCCGCCCTCGCGGCGGTCTTCGTGTACGCCGTCGGCTCCCTGGGACGCGGTGGCCCGACGCCACTGAAGCTCGCCCTCGCCGGCGCCGCCACGTCCGCCGCGCTCGCGTCGTTGATCAGCGCCTTCGTGCTGCCCCGCAACGACGTGGCCGGCGGCTTCCGCTCGTGGCAGATCGGCGGGGTCGGCGGTGCGACCTACGACAGCCTCCGGCAGGCCCTGCCGTTCCTCGCCGTGGGTTTCGCGATCTGCCTCCTGTCGGCCCGGGCCCTGAACTCGCTCGCGCTCGGCGACGAACTCGCGGCGGGGCTCGGCGAACGGGTGGCCGTCGTGCGGGCCGTCGCGGCGATCGGCGCCGTGCTGCTCTGCGGCGCCGCCACGGCCGTCGCCGGACCCATCGGGTTCGTCGGCCTGGTCGTCCCGCACGTGTGCCGCCTGCTGGTCGGGCTCGACCACCGGTGGCTGCTGCCGTACTCCGCGCTCCTCGGCGCGTCGTTGCTGACCGCCGCGGACGTCGTCGGCCGGGTGGTGGCGCGCCCGGCGGAGATCGACGTGGGCATCGTGACGGCGCTGATCGGCGCCCCCTTCTTCATCCACATCGTCCGCCGGCAGAAGGTGCGCGAGCTGTGAGCACCACGACTCTCGAGGCCGTCACCCACGGCCGCGTCCGCCGTACGCTCCGGCGACGCGGCGTGCTCGTCGTGCTGGCCGCCCTCGTCGTCGCCACGTTCGCCGTCTCGCTGATGGTGGGGCGCACCTTCTATCCGCCGGCGGACGTACTGGCGGTGATCGCCGGCGAGGACGTCCCCGGGGCCTCCTTCGCGGTGGGCACGCTCCGCCTGCCCCGGGCGGTCCTCGCGATCCTGGCCGGGGCCTGCTTCGGGCTCGGCGGCGTCACCTTCCAGACGATGCTGCGCAACCCGCTGGCCAGCCCCGACATCATCGGCATCAGCTCCGGAGCGAGCGCCGCAGCCGCCTTCGCGATCGTGACGCTGCACCTCGGGGAGGCCGGGGTGTCCGCCTTCGCGATCGTCGTCGGGTTGGCGGTGGCGCTGGTCGTCTACACGCTGTCGTTCAAGGACGGCGTCGCGGGAACCCGCCTCGTCCTGATCGGCATCGGCATCGCCGCGATGCTCGACAGCCTCACCGCGTACGTCCTGACCCAGGCCGCCGAATGGGACCTGCAGGAGGCGATGCGCTGGCTGACCGGCAGCCTCAACGGCGCCACCTGGGCGGAGACCGTCCCGGTGGCGGTCGCCGTGGCCGTCCTGGCGCCGGTGCTGCTGGGTCAGGCCCGCAACCTCTCCATGATGCAGCTGGGCGACGACACCGCGGCGGCGCTCGGCGTACGCCTGGAGCGCACCCGGATCCTGGTCATCGTCGCGGCCGTCGGTCTCATCGCCTTCGCCACGGCGGCGACCGGGCCGATCGCCTTCGTCGCCTTCCTCTCCGGGCCGATCGCCGCCCGGATCGTCGGCCCGGCCGGCTCGCTGCTGCTGCCCTCCGCCCTCGTCGGCGCCCTGCTGGTGCTCGTCGCGGACTTCGCCGGTCAGTTCGCCTTCGACACGCGCTTCCCCGTGGGTGTCGTCACCGGCGTGCTCGGCGCCCCCTACCTCATCTACCTGCTCATCCGTACGAACCGCGCGGGAGGCTCGCTGTGACCACCACCCACACGCTCGTGGTCGAGAGCCTGACGCTCGGCTACGCCGACCGCGTCGTCATCGACTCGCTCGACCTCCTCGTGCCGCCCGGGAAGATCACGGCGATCGTCGGCGCGAACGCGTGCGGCAAGTCGACCCTGCTGCGGTCGATGTCGCGCCTGCTGGCGCCCCGCGCCGGCCACGTCCTGCTCGACGGCGAGCAGGTGCACCGGCTGCCGGCCAGGCAACTGGCCCGTACCCTCGGCCTGCTTCCCCAGTCGCCGACGGCGCCCGAGGGGATCACGGTGGCCGACCTCGTCGGTCGTGGCCGCAACCCGCACCAGCGTGTGTTCTCGCGCTGGAGCCGGGAGGACGACGCCGCCGTGGCGGCGGCCCTGGACGCGACGCAGACGGCGGACCTCGCCGACCGCCCGGTCGACGAGCTCTCCGGCGGCCAGCGGCAACGGGTCTGGATCGCGATGGCCCTGGCCCAGCAGACGGACCTGTTGCTGCTCGACGAACCGACGACGTTCCTCGACGTCAGCCATCAGGTCGAGGTCCTCGACCTGCTCACGGACCTCAACCTGACGCGCGGCACGACGATCGTCATGGTGCTGCACGACCTCAACCTCGCCGCCCGGTACGCGGACCACCTCATCGCGCTGGCCGCCGGCAGGCTGCACGCCGCGGGGGAGCCGGCGCGGGTCCTGACGCGGGAGTGCGTCCGCGCGGTGTTCGGCCTCGAAAGCCAGGTGATCGTCGATCCGACGTCGCAGAAGCCGCTGATGCTGCCGATCGGCCGCCATCACGTGGCGACCGGCCCGGGCCCCGGCGCGCAGGTGGGCGGCTGACGGGTCGCCGAGCCCCCGTTCACCGGAGCCATTAGGTGAGGCTAACCTGGCCTTCGATCGCTGGGAGGACGCAGCTCGTGCACACATCGTCGTTTCTCCGGGTCGCGGGCGACCCCGGGGTGCGGACCCTGAACCCCACCCGGGCCGACGTCACCGTGCCGGCCGGCTGCGGCGCCCCGACCGACGGCCGGCCGGGCGTCCCCGTCGCGCCCGTCGGGGCCTGACGCCCGTGGCAGCCGGGAAGACCAGCGGCGGGACGGTCCTGCGCCGCGCCCTGCGCCGCCAGCGCGGCCGCGTGGTGGCCGGCACCGCACTGCTCTGCACCCACCAGGCCACCGAGGCCCTCGTCCCGGTCGCGATCGGCGTGATCATCGACCGCGCGGTCGCCACCGGGGACGTACGGGCGCTGCTGTTCTCCCTCGCCGGTCTCGCCGTCCTGTTCACCGTCCTCGCCTTCGCCTACCGCACCGGCGCCCGCCTGGGATACGCCGCCCTGGAACAGGAGGCCCACCTCCTGCGCGTCGAGATCGCCCGCAGCGCCCTCGACCCGCGCGGGAACCGCTCCGGCATGCGCGACGGCGAGCTGCTGTCCGTCACCGCCTCCGACGCCGAGTTGACCGCGCTCGTCGTACGGGTCGCGGGGCTCTGCGCCGCCGCGCTCACCGCCATCGCGGTCTCCGCCGCCGCGCTGCTCGTCGTCGACGTCCCCCTCGGGCTGGGCGTGCTCGTCGGCGTGCCGCTGGTGGTCGTCGCCCTGCAACGGATGGCGCCGCTGCTCAGCCGGCGCAGCGCCGCGCAGCAGGAGGCCCTCGCCGCCACGACCTCGCTCGCCGTCGACCTCGTCACCGGCCTGCGCGTGCTGCGCGGCATCGGCGCGCAGGACCACGCCGCCCGCCGGTACGCGGCCGCCAGCCGCCACGCCCTCGACGTCACCCTGCGCGCCGCCACCACCAAGGGCCTGCACCTCGGGCTCACCACCACCGTCAACGGCCTCTTCCTCGCGGCGGTCGCCGGGGTCGCCGGCTGGCTCGCGATCCAGGGCCGGCTCACCGTCGGCGAACTCGTCGCCGTCGTCGGGCTGGCCCAGTTCGTCGCCGAGCCCGTGCAGACGCTGGGCTGGTCCGTGCAGCTGTTCGCCATGGCCCGCGCCAGCGCCGGGCGGGTCGCCCGGGTCCTCGGCGCCGAGCCGCTCACCCGGCCGGGTACCGCCGGGCCACCCGCCCCGGCCCCGGCGCGGCTCACCCTCGACGCGGTCGGGTACGCCGGACTCGACGGGCTGTGCCTGCGGGTCGGCGCCGGTGAGGTCCTGGGTGTGCTCGCCCACGACCCGAGCGAGGCCGAGGCGCTGGTGACGCTGCTCTCCGGCCGCGTGCCCCGGGAGGACTACCGGGGCACGCTGTACGTCGACGGCGTGCCCGCCGAGGACCTGCACGTCGACGCCGTACGCGGCATCCTCCTGGTCGAGCAGCACGACGTGGCGTTGTTCGAGGGGACGCTGCGCGCCAACCTCGCCGCCGGCGCCGACGCCGACGAGGCGGTCCTGCGCGCCGCCGTACGCGCCGCGGCGGCCGAGGACGTGCTCGCCGCGCACCCGCACGGCCTCGACCGGCTGCTCACCGAGCGGGGCGCCAACCTCTCCGGCGGGCAGCGGCAGCGGATCGGGCTGGCCAGGGCGCTCGTCGCCGACCCGCCGGTGCTGGTGCTGCACAACCCCACCACGGCGGTCGACGCGGTGACCGAGGCGCTGCTCGCCGAGGGGCTCACCTCGGCCCGCGCGGTGGCGGCCCGCGGCACGGTGCTGATCACCAACAGCCCGGTCCTGCTGCGCGGCACGCACCGGGTGGTCGTGATCGACCGCGGGCGGGTCGTCGCCGAGGGACCGCACGAGCACCTGCTCGCCAGCGACGCCCGCTACCGGGAGGAGGTCCTGCGATGACCGACGAGCCGAGCACGCCCGACGTGCGGACCAGGCGGCTGCTGCCCACGGCCACCGCGCGGCAGACCTGGGCCGCCCTCCGGGTCGAGTTCGCCCGGCTGCCCGGGCTCAGCGCCGCCGCCGGCACGTTGCTGGTCGCCGCGGCGGCGACCGGGCTGGTCGCCCCCTGGGTGCTCGGCCGCCTCGTCGACGACGTCATCGCCGGATCCGACACGCCCCGCGTCGTGGCCTGGGCGGGGGTGATCGCGGGTGCCGCGGTGCTCGCCGGCGTCCTCACCGCGATCGGCGCCGCGCTCACCGCACGCCTCGGCGAGACCGTGCTGGCGCGGCTGCGGGAGCGGGTCCTCGACCGTGCCCTGCACCTGCCGTCGGCCACGCTGGAGCGCGCCGGCACCGGGGACCTGGTGGCCCGCGCCGGCGACGACGTGGCCGTGGTGACGAACGCGATCGCCACCAGCGGCCCCGCCTTCCTCGGCGCGCTGCTGTCCATCGTGCTGACCGCGTTGGGGCTCTTCGCGCTGGACTGGCGCCTCGGCCTCGCCGGGCTGGCAGCGGCCCCCGCCTACGCGTTGGCGCTGCGCTGGTACCTGAGGCGGTCCGTCCCGTACTACGCGCGCGAGCGGGTCGCGACGGGCGAGCGGACGCAGGCGATGGCCGGGGCGCTGCGCGGCGCGGCGACCGTGCGCGCCTACCGGCTGGAGGACACGCACGTCGGCGGGATCGCCGACCGCTCCGCCGCCGCCCGCGACCTGTCGTTGGAGATCTTCAACCTGCACACCCGGTTCGGGCTACGGATGAACCGGTCGGAGTTCGTCGGCCTCGCCGCCGTCCTGCTCGCCGGGTTCATGCTGGTGCGCGACGACCTGGCGACCGTGGGCGCGGCGACCACCGCGGCCCTCTACTTCCACCGCCTGTTCAACCCGATCGGCCTGCTGCTCTTCCAGGCCGACTCCGTGCTCCAGGCCGGGGCGAGCCTCGCCCGGCTCGTCGGCGTCACCGCGCTGCCCGACACCGCTGCGCCCGACGGCTCCGGGCCAGCCCGTGCGCCACGGCCCGCGACGGGCGCGCTCGGACCCGCGGCGCTGGAGGTGCTCGTCGACCGGCACTGCTACGACGACGGGCCCGTCGTGCTGCGGGACGTCGCCCTCCGTCTCGCACCCGGGGAACGCGTCGCCCTCGTCGGCGCGAGCGGCGCGGGCAAGAGCACGCTCGCCGGCGTCGCCGCCGGAATCATCGCGCCCACCAGCGGCGCGGTCCGCCTGCGCGGCGTGCCGCTGACCGACCTGGACGAGCACCGCGTCCGGCGCGAGATCGCGCTGATCAGCCAGGAGGTGCACGTCTTCGCCGGGACGCTCGGCGACGACCTGCGCCTCGCCGACCCGGACGCCACCGACGCCGAGATCACCGCCGCGCTCGAGCTGGTGGGCGTCGCCGACTGGCTGCGTACCCTGCCCGACGGTCTCGACACGTGCGTGGGGGAGGGTGGGCGGCACGTCACCGCCGCCCAGGCCCAGCAGCTCGCCCTGGCCCGCCTCGTCCTCGCCGACCCCGCCGTCGCGATCCTCGACGAGGCCACCGCGGAGGCCGGCAGCGCGGGCGCGCGTGACCTCGACCGCGCCGCCACGGCGGCCACCGAGGGCCGTACGACGCTGATCGTCGCCCACCGCCTCAGCCAGGCGGCCACCGCGGACCGCGTCGTCGTGCTGGAGCACGGGCGCGTCGTCGAGCACGGCACGCACGAGCAGTTGCTGGCGGCCGGGGGCGGGTACAGCCGCCTGTGGCGGTCCTGGAGCACGTCCGATCCGGTCCTCCCCAGGGGGCGCGAGGGCGAGGAGGCCGCCGCCGCCCATCGTTGACCGGCCGCGCCGGCGCGGGTCGCCGGCGACGGCCCCGGGGCGGCGGACGGAGGCTGCCCCGGGCGACGCCGCCCGCCCCGGCGGGGCAGGATGGGGTACGTGCACATCGAGCCGATCGACGCCGCGCCCGAGCAGGCGTTCCGGCGGGGGATCCTGCGGCAGCGGTGGGAAGACCTGACGTTCCTGCACTGGGCGGTCGCGCCGGAACTCGTCGCGCCGCTGCTGCCCGAGGGGACCCGCCCCGACACCCTCGACGGGGTCAGCCACGTCGGTCTGATCGGCTTCCGGATGGTGGGGCTGGGTCTCGGCCGAGGGCCGGGGATCCCGTACTTCGGCAGCTTCTGGGAGACCAACGTCCGGCTCTACTCGGTGGACGACACCGGCCGGCGCGCCGTGGTGTTCCGTTCGCTCGACGCGTCGCGGCTGGTCCCGGTGCTGGTCGCCCGGGTGACCCTGGGACTGCCGTACATGTGGTCGGCGATGCGGCTGGTCCGGGACGGCGACCGCTACACCTACCGGTGCCGGCGCCGCTGGCCCGGCCCGGTGGGCGCGACGAGCCGCATGGTGGTGCGGGTGGGGGAGCTGGTCGCCGACCCGACCCCGCTGGAGCACTTCGTCACCGCCCGCTGGGGGCTGCACACCCGGGCGTACGGGCGGACGCTGCACCTGCCGAACTGGCATCCCCGCTGGCCGTTGCACCGGGCGGAGCTGTTGCACCTGGACGACGACCTGGTCGCCGCCGCCGGGCTGCCGCCGCCCGCCGGGGCGCCGGTGAGCGTGCTGTATTCCCCCGGCGTCCCGGTCCGGTTCGGTCCGCCGGTCGCACGGTGCCGGGCCCGGGCTGCCCAAGTCAGGCAGTCATCCTGAGCCGCTGACCTTCGGCTGCTGATGGTCGGTCAGCCGGAACCCGACGCCGCGCACCGCGTCGATGGCCACCCCGGTGCCGAGTTCGTGGAGCTTGCGGCGCAGCCGCTTGACCAGGGACTGCACGTCCGCCCTGCGTTCCCGGCCCTCGTCACGCCAGACCGAGCGGTGCAGCTCGGCGTAGCTCCACACCCGGATCGGCTCGGTGGTCAGGCAGGCCAGCAGGTCGTGCTCGAGGCGCGTCAGGCCGATCTCGCGGCCCCGGCTGCGGGCCGTCGACCGGGCCGAGTCGATCAGCAGCGCGTCGTCGTCGGCGGCCGACGGGCGCGCGGACGGCGTCCGGGCGGGCCCCGGCGGGGCCGCGATCAGCCGGCGCAGCTCGTCGAGGTCGGCGACCAGCAGCAGCGGCGCGACACCCTCCAGCCGTTCCGCGAGTCGTATCCGCTCGGCCGCCGACGGCGTCACCGCGATCACCAGCGGAAATGGTTCGTCGGCCGGATCTGGTCCGCCCGGCGCAGTGCTTTCGTCGCGTGCCCCCACAGCACCCACCCGGAAACTATGGACAGCCTCTGCCCATCTTCGTCAGGACCGTGACAATCATTGGCAAGCTCCCCATTCGCCGGCCAACGGCTAGTGACAAATTGCTTACGGCAAGTTCTTGATCGTCCATTCTTGTCGATCATAGTGTCCAGACGGGCAGCCGGCGTGACCCGCGCGGTGCCTTGGGGGGCATGGAGGGGCCGGATCCCGCTCATCCGAACGGAGACGAGCCCCTGCACCCTCCACCATGGCTCGTTCCACTCTGGGTCGTTCTGGAGGAGGCACCACCGAATGTTCACACGTCCACCCACGAGGCGCTGGGCCAGATCACTGGTCAGCGCCGGCGCGGCGATGATCCTCGCCGCGACAAGCCTGGCCGCGACAGGGTCAGGCGCACAGGCCTCCCCGTCCGACAAGATCCGGCCGGAGCTCACGAAGGCACTCCAGGGCAAGACGGAGGGCGAATTCTGGATCCGCTTCAAGGACAAGGCGGACCTCAGCCAGGCCGCCGCCATCAAGGACTGGGCCAAGCGCGGTACCGCCGTCGCCGACGCCCTGAAGAAGACCGCCGCCGGCAGCCAGTCCAAGATCCGGGCCGAGCTCGACGGCACGGGCACGAAGTACGAGACCTTCTGGGCGACCAACGCGATCAAGGTCAGCGGCGGCTCCCTGACGATGGCGCAGAGCTTCGCCGCGCACGCCGAGGTCGAAGGCCTGTACGCCCCGGTCGCCTACAAGGTGCCCGAGGTCACCGAGGGCACCGACGAGAAGACGGTGAACGCCCTCGAGTGGGGCATCGCGAACATCAACGCCGACGACGTCTGGTCCCAGTACGGTGCCAAGGGCGCCGGCATCACGGTGGCGAACATCGACACCGGGGTCCAGTTCGACCACCCCGCGCTGGTGAACTCCTACCGGGGCAACAACGGCGACGGCACGTTCGACCACAACTACAACTGGTTCCGTGCCACCGGCTCCTGCGCCGCGCCCTGTGACACCAACGGGCACGGCACGCACACGATGGGGACGATGGCCGGCTCCGCCGGCGCGAACCAGATCGGCGTCGCGCCCGACGTGAAGTGGATCGCGGCCAACGGCTGCTGCCCGACCGACGCGGCGCTGGTCACCTCCGGCCAGTGGATGCTCGAGCCGACTGACCTCAACGGCCAGAACCCGGACGCGAGCAAGCGCCCGAACATCATCAACAACTCGTGGGGAACCACGCTGCCCTCCAACGACCCGTTCATGGAGGACGTGACGCTGGCCTGGACCGCGTCGGGCATCTTCGGCGTCTGGTCCAACGGCAACAGCGGATCGGCCTGCCAGACCAGCGGCTCACCGGGCAGCCTGGTCAGCAACTACTCCGCCGGCGCCTACGACGTCAACAACAACATCGCCAGCTTCTCCTCCCGCGGCGCCGGCCAGAACGGCGAGATCAAGCCCAACATCGCGGCGCCCGGCGTGAACGTCCGGTCGAGCATTCCGGGCGGCGGCTACGCCAGCTACAACGGCACCTCGATGGCCGCCCCGCACCTCGCGGGCGCGATCGCGCTGCTGTGGTCCGCCGCACCGGCGCTCGTCGGCGACGTCAACGCCACCCGCGCGCTGCTGGACAACTCGGCGATCGACAAGGCCGACACCCAGTGCGGCGGCACCACCGACGACAACAACGTGTTCGGCGAGGGCCGCCTGGACGCGCTCGCGCTGCTCAGCGCCGCCCCGATCGACGACACCGGCACCCTGGCCGGCAAGGTCACGGACGCGACCACCGGCGCCCCGATCGCCGGCGCCACGGTGACCCTGACCGGCGCGGCTGACCGCGAGCTGACCACCGGGGCCGACGGGACGTACTCGTCCCTGCTCCCGGCCGGCGACTACCAGGTCGCCGTGGCGGCGTTCGGCTACCAGGCGAAGACCACGCCGGCCACGGTCGCCCGCAACGCGACCACGACCGTCGACGTGGCGCTGACGGCGGTGCCGAGCGTCACCGTCAGCGGAACCGTCACCGACGGCTCCGGGCACGGCTGGCCGCTCTACGCGAAGGTGACCGTGCAGGGTCCGTCGGGCGTGTCCGACTACACCACCCCCGTCAACGGCCGCTACAGCCTCAAGCTGCCGGCCGGCGCCACCTACGACCTGAAGGTCGAGTCGCAGTACCCGGGCTACCAGACGGTGACCAAGCAGGTCGTGGTCGGCACGGGTAACGCCACGGCCAACGTGGCGGTGCCGGTGCAGACCAACGCCTGCACGACCGCACCCGGCTACCGCTTCGGCTCCGACGGCGAGTACGAGACCTTCGACGGCAGCACCGTGCCGGCCGGCTGGTCCGTGGTGGACCACGCCGCCAGCGGCCAGGTCTGGAAGTTCACGGACGACGGTGCCCGGGGCAACCTGACCGGCGGCACCGGCAACTTCGCGATCGTCGACAGCGACGAGTACGGCTCCGGCGGCAAGCAGGACACCTCGCTCGTCAGCCCGGTCGTCGACCTGACCGGCGTCACCGCACCGGTCATCCGGTTCAACCAGGACTACAACTGGCTGGGCAGCGACCGCGCCGACGTCGACCTCAGCCTCGACGGCGGGACCACGTGGACCAACGTGCTCCGGCAGGCGGCCGACGTCCGCGGCCCGAAGGTGACCGAGGTCGCCATTCCGCAGGCGGCGGGCCAGGCCCAGGCGCGGGTCCGGTTCCGCTACTACGACGCCTCGTACGAGTGGTGGTGGTCGATCGACAACGTCCTGATCGGCAGCCAGCTCACCTGCACGCCGATCGACGGCGGCCTGGTGCTCGGCCACGTCCGCGACAAGAACGACAACGGCTACGTCAACGGCGCCACCGTCACCAGCGACGACCGGCCGGCGGAGAAGGCCACCACCGTGGCGACCCCGGACGACCCGGGACTGGCGGACGGCTTCTACTGGCTGTTCTCGACGCTGACGGACACCCACAAGTTCACCGCCCGGGCCGGCAGCTACGTCAGCCAGAGCAAGCAGGTCGACGTCCAGGCCGACTGGGCCACGGCGGCGAACTTCCAGCTCGCGGCGGGCCGCCTGTCGGTCAAGCCGGCCCAGGTCACCGGCACGGCCCGGATGCCCAGCGGCAAGGTCACCAAGGCGTTCACGGTGACGAACACCGGCGGGGCCCCGGTCTCCGTCGAGTTCAGTGAGCGCCCCGGCGGGTTCGAGCTGCTGCGGGCCGACGGGTCCCGGATGAGCAAGCAGGAGGTGCTCGGCTCCCAGGGCGCGCCGGTGCAGCGGCTCGAGGTCCCGACCTCGTTCGCGGCGAAGACGTCCGGCAAGTCGACGGCGGCGGCGTCGCCCGAGGCCGGCCCGCAGGCCGCGCCCTGGACCGACATCGCCAACTACCCGGCCGTGGTGATGGACAACCGGGTGGTCAACCTGGGCGGCAAGGTGTACTCCATCGCCGGCGGCACCGGCTCGGCGTCCTCGGCGAAGAACTACGCCTACGACCCGGTCGCGCAGACCTGGACCGCGATCGCCGATCTGCCCGGCGCGCGTACCGCCATGACGGTGGGCGTCCTGGACGGCAAGATCATCGCGACCGGCGGCTGGGCGGCGGCCGGCCCGGACGGCACCACCTGGTCGTACGATCCGGCGGCCAACACCTGGACGGAGAAGGCCGACAACCCCGCGCCGCGCTCTGCTGCGGGCCAGGCGGTCGCGGGCGGCAAGCTGTACGCCGTCGGTGGCTGCACCACGGCGTCCTGCACGCCGATGTCGAACGACGTCGTGCGGTACGACCCGGCCAGCGACAGCTGGGAGACCCTGGCGGACTACCCGAAGTCGGTGGCCTTCCTCTCCTGCGGCGGGATCGACGGCATCGTCTACTGCACCGGAGGCAACGACGGCTCCGTGGCGCAGAAGGCGAGCTACGCCTTCGACCCGGGCGCCAACACCTGGACGGCCATCGCCGACGCGCCGGCCGACAACTGGGCCAGCTCGTTCGCCGTGGCCAACGGGAAGTTCCTGGTCGTGGGCGGCTCGCAGGGTGGCGCCATCACCAACGTGGGCTTCGCCTACGACCCGGCCACCTCCTCGTGGTCGAGCCTGCCGAACGCCAACACGGCGCGTTACCGCGGCGGCGCGGCGTGCGGCTTCTACAAGGTCGGCGGCTCCTCCGGCGGCTTCACCGCGACGCGGGACAGCGAGTCGCTGCCCGGCTTCGAGGAGTGCGCCGTCAGCACCGCCGACGTCAGCTGGATGACGATCGACAAGACGGCGGCCACCCTGGCGCCGGGCGAGGCCGTCACGGTCAACGTCGGCATGACGGCGAACGTGGACCAGCCCGGCACCTACACCGCCTCGGTCGCCATCAAGGAGAACACCCCGTACACGGTCGAGCCGGTCGCGGTCACGATGAACGTGCTGCAGCCGACGACCTGGGGCAAGCTGACGGGCACGGTCACCGGGACGAGCTGCCAGGGTGCCAGCTCGCCGCTCTCCGGTGCCACCGTGCAGGTCGACTCGTGGGCGATGTCCTGGACGTTCTCCACGGACGCCGAGGGCAAGTACGCCTACTGGCTGGACCGTCGGAACAACCCGTTGACGATGATCGTCGCCAAGGACAACTGGAAGCCCCAGACCCGGCAGACGAGGATCAACACCACCACCCCCACGGTGGAGGACTTCGCGTTGTCCCCCGTCCGCTGCTGACGCCGACCGTCAGCTGACAGATCCGGCCCGCCTGGTTGCGACCAGGCGGGCCGGACCGCGTCGGAGGGCCTCGAAGAGGCCGGACGGGTCAGATCGACGCGAGCCGGAAGCCGACCCCGCGGACCGCGTGGATCGACGTCGAGGCGCCCAGCCGGGCGAGCTTGCGTCGCACCCTGCGCACCACCGAGTGCATGTCGGAGCCCCGCCCGAGGTGCACGTTGCCCCAGACCTCGAGGTGTAGCCGCTCGTAGGTCCAGACCTGCCCGGGCGCGCCGACCAGGCACCGCAGGAAGTCGTGCTCCAGGCGGGTCAACTCGACCTCGCGGTCCAGCCAGCGCAGCACCCGGCGGTCGGAGTCGACGCTCAGGTCGGTCGGCGGCGACGGCGTCCCGACCTCCAGCCCGGGCCCGGCCGTCGCGACGGTTTCGGCCGCCTGGACAGGTTCGGCTGCCACTGGTCCGGCCGTCACGACAGGTCCGGCCGTCACGTGTTCGGCCGTCACGACGCGTGGGGCCGTCACGACGGGCCCGGGCGGAAGCACCGGTGTGCCGGGCACGCCGAGGAACGTGCGCGCCTGGTCGACGCTCGAGACGATCAGAAACGCCTCGGTCCCACCGAGCAGACGCGCGAGCTGCCTGCGTTCGGCCGGCGAGGAGGCGATGCCGATGACCAGCGGAGCCACCCCCCTCATTCCCACCCCTTCCGGTTCCCCACCCACCCCGGGGAGAGATTCAGCCACGACGCCGATCAATCGGTTCACTGACCCTAGTGGTGGCTCGTCTCGCTTCGGTTAAAAACGGTGACGCGTAGGCGTCGATAAATTGACTGCATTCGGCGGCCGAGTCGGGTCGTGGCCCTTCATGGTGGCTTGACCCTGTTCGGCGCGATGTGTTCTCCGGACGCGCGGTGTCGGCGACCGACAATGGCTCGGCAGGTGCGACCGGAAACCCCGCGTCGGGTCCGGCGAATCGTCACGCCTCGGTCGGGACTGCCGGCGTTTTCGAAACTCCTGTCACGCTGCGGCGCCCGGCCGAGCGCTGGTGGCCCGGGCGACGCGGGCCGTGGCCCGGTCAGGTGCGGGCAGGCGACCAGCCCACGGGGACGAGCCGGGCGGCGTCGGCGCCCTCGCCCTGGAAGAGCAACCCGTCGCGGTCGGCCGCCACGATCCGGTCGACGTAGACGCCCCGACCCTGGCTGGAGGCGTCGGTGGTGCTGCTGAAGCGCAGGTGGGTCGCCCGGTCGGGCAACTCGACGGAGACCTGCCACCAGACCCGACCGCCGTGGCCGGTGACCGTGCCGTCACTGCTCCACCGCCGGTCGGCGTGGCGCAGCAGCAGTCGTCCCGGAGCCCACGTGGCTCCGCCGTCGGTGGAGACCTCGAAGCGGGCGCTGTCGAAGCGGGGCTCGGTGTCGTACCAGAGCAGGAAGCTCGCCGTGCCGCCCCGCGCCGGCCGGCGTAGCGGGGCCGTGAGGGTGACGGTCGCGAGGTCGCGCGGGTCGGCCCGCCACGCCTCGCGGGACCGGGGGCGCACCGGCATCGCCTCGGCGAGATCGCGCGCGACGGCGCGCCGGGCGACGTTGTTGCTGCCCCAGCCGCGGTCGGGGTGAACCCGGTTGCTGAGCAGGATGACGAACGAGTGGGAGAGCGGGTCGACGACGATCGACGTCCCGGTGAAGCCGGTGTGCCCGAACGCCACCGGGGAGGAGAGGCCCATCATGTACCAGTGCTTGTCGAGCTCGAAGCCCAGCCCGCGATCGCTCTCGGGGTAGGCCTGCTCCAGCGGGGCGTTGTAGTTGACCAGCATCGCGCGCACCGTGGCCGCCCGCAGGATGCGTCGCCCCCGGTACTCGCCGCCGTTGAGCAGGGACTGGCAGAGCACAGCCAGGTCCGCCGCGGTGGAGAACACCCCCGCGTGCCCGGCGACGCCGCCGAGCGACCACGCGTTCTCGTCGTGCACCTCACCCCAGACCATGCCCCGTCCGGCGTACGGCTGGTACTCGGTGGCGGCGATCCGCGACCGCCGCTGCGGCCCCGGGTTGTAGCCGGTGTCGGTCATGCCCAGCGGGGCGGTGACGCCGTCGGCGACGAGCGCCTCCAGCGGGCGGCCGGTCACCCGTTCCACCAGCACGCCCAGCGCGATCAGCCCGAGGTCGGAGTACACGTACCGGGTACCGGGCTCCGCACCGGGCGCGAGCGGCGTGGCGAGCGCGGCGGCGAACCGCTCCGCCGGCGTCGGGTACCTGCTCCACAGGGGGACGAAGGCGGGCAGACCCGAGGTGTGGGTGAGCAGCATCCGTACGGTGACCGCCGCCTTGCCGCCGGCGGCGAACTCCGGGACGTAGCGGGCGACCGGCGCGTCGAGGTCCACCCGTCCCCGCTCGACCTGCTGCATGGTCACGATGGTGGTGAACAGCTTCGACACCGACGCCAGGTCGAAGATGGTGTCGGGCCGCATCGGGATCTGCTCGTCGGCGGGGAGTTCCACCCCTGCCAGCCCGGGCGGCGGGCCGACGGCGGCGTACTTCACCGCGGCACCCACCGCGGCGTGCTGCACGACCACGCCGTCCTTGGCCGCCAGGACCACGGCGCCCGCGTACGCGGGGTGACCGGGGTGGTCCGGCGTCGGCTCGAGGTACGCCGCCAGGTCGGCGGGCATGCGGTCCACGTGCTCGGGGAGCAGACCGACCTGGCGGGCGTGGCCGGGCCGCAGCGTGTCGTGCCGGAAGTGGATGTCGGCGGGCGTGACGACCGGCGGCGCCGAGCCGGCCGGCGGCGGCGTGGCCCCGGCCGCCGTGGCCGGCAGCGCCGCGCCCAGGACGGCCACGGTCAGGCCGATCGCGAGTGGACGGAGCGCGGGTGGGCGGAGCGACGACATGGTGGGTTGCCTCCTACCAGCTCATGCCGTGGCCGTAGGGGTAGAGCACGGTGCCCGCGCCCTCGGCCGTGGGGATCGTGACGGGAAGCCGCCCGCGGGGGGACAACTCGCCGTGCAGCGCGCGGACGAGGGCGTCCATCGCCGCCCGCGTGTACGAGTAGGTCGCCAGGTAGGTGGTCACGCCCGGCAGGTACGCGAGGTCGTAGGGGTCCCGCACCGCCACCACCACCACGGGCTTCCCGGTGCCGAGCAGCGCGGCGACGAGACGCCGCTGGGTGCCGCGCGGATCGGTGACGGTCGTGTCCCACGCCTTGTTGGTCAGCACGACGGTGAGGTCGTGCCCGGCCGCCAGCGCGGCCGTCGCGGCGATCGTCTGATCCGAGGGCAGGGTCGCGGGCCGGGCGGTGGCCCGGGCGCCGCGGGCGGTGAACCCGTCGGCGACGGTCTCGACCGGCGCGAAGGCGGCGCTGTTCCAGCCGGTGACCAGCACCGAGCGCTGCCCGGAGTCCAGCGGCAGCAGCCCCGCGTCGTTGCGGACGGCGGTGAGGGTCGGGTCGGTGACCCGCGCCACAGCGGCGAGGTGCTCGGGCGCCCCGACCGTGCGTACGGCCTGCTCGACGTCGACCAGCGGCGACCGGGCGAGGCCCTGCCGGTACTTCATGGCGAGGATGCGCCGGACCGACTCGTCGACGCGCCGCTCGGTCAGCTCGCCGGTGGCGACGGCCCGCAGCACCGCGTCCCGGGCCAGCCGCAGGTCCGGCGGCATCAGGAGCTGGTCGGCGCCGGCCTTGAGGGCCAGCACGGGCACCCGGTCGTCGCCGTACTTGCGCCGCACGGCGGCCATGTTCAGCGCGTCGGTGACGATGACGCCCCGGAAACCGAGCTCGCCGCGCAGCACGCCGGTGAGGATCGTCGGCGACAGCGTGGCCGGGTCGCCGGAGGGGTCGAGCGCGGGTACCACGATGTGCGCCGTCATGATCGATTCGACGCCGGCGCTGATCGCCCGCCGGAACGGCGGCGCGTCGATCCGGTCCCACTCCTGTCGGGTGTGGTCGATGACCGGCAGGTCGGTGTGGCTGTCCGTGGCCGTGTCGCCGTGGCCGGGGAAGTGCTTCGCCACCGCGGTCACGCCGGCGCCGTCCTGGAACCCGGCGACCTGGGCGGCGGTCAGCTCGGACACCAGGTGGGGGTCGGCGCCGAAGGACCGTACGCCGATCACCGGGTTGCCGGGGTCGACGTTGACGTCGGCGATCGGCGCGTACGGCTGGTGGATGCCGACCGCGCGCAGCTCGCGTCCGGTGATCTTCGCGGCCTCGTGGGCGGCCCGGGGCGACCGCCCGGCGCCCAGGGCCATCGACCCGGGGAACTGCGCGGCGGGGGCGGGCATGCGCAGCACCACGCCCTGCTCCTGGTCGGTGGAGACAAGCAGGGGCACCCGCCCCTTCGTGCCGTCGCCGACGGCGGCCCGCTGCAACCCGTTGGAGAGGGTGGCGATCTGGCGCGGGCTGTCCAGGTTGTGCGACCACGAGAAGTAGCAGACGCCGCCGAGGTGGAACTCGTCGACGACCTCGGCGGGCGTCTCGACGCCGAACGCCGCGCGGTTGGCGGCGCGGTCGGCGGCCGAGGGTTCGGTGGCGTCGGCGCCGTAGACGTAGGTGGCGAAGAGCTGGCCGACCTTCTGCGCCAGGCTCATGTGCCGCAGCGTCGAGGTGACCCAGCCGTGCTCGCCGCCCGGTGGGCGCGCGGGTGTGGCGGAGGCCTGGACGGGCAGCGGTGCGAGGGTGGTCGACAGGGTGACCACCAGGACGGTCGCGGTAACGAGTCGGGCCTTCATCGACGACGACCTCTCAGTCCGGATGGCTGAAACTTAGCTACGCATCGATGAATCGTCAAGAAGGATTGCTACACGCCGGGCCGGACTCCGGCGTGACCGGCGGGACGGCGGAGGACGCGACCGGAGGGCTTTTCGCGCTGCGGCGGAACCCGCAGGGCGCCGGTGGTGTCATCAACGTGTCCCCATCGGAGGTACCCCTGAACGACGAAGACCTGGTCACCCGCGCCCGGGCGGGCGACCTGGAGGCGTACGAACTCCTGGTCGCCCGGCACACCGCGTCCGCGTACCGGACGGCGGTGCTGCTCGGCGCGGGTCCGGACGCGGAGGACGTCATCCAGGAGGCGTTCGTGAAGGGACATCGCAAGATTTCCCGCTACCGGGGAGAGTCGTCGTTCCGGTCGTGGCTGCTGGCGATCGTGGCCAACGAGACCCGCAACCTGCACCGGTCGCGCGGCCGGCGCGACGGGCTCGCCCTGCGCGTGGCCGTCGCGAACCCGCCCGCGGAGATCGGCGGGGACGCCGCCGTCGAGGCCGTCCTGGCCGGGGAGCGCCGGGCCACCCTGGTGCGGGCCCTGCGCTCGCTGCCGGTGAAGGACCGTGAGGTGATCGTGTGCCGGTTCTTCCTCGACCTCAGCGAGGACGAGACCGTGACCATGCTGGGCTGGCGGCGCGGCACGGTGAAGTCGCGGACCTCCCGGGCACTGGCGAAGCTCCGCGGCCTGCTCGACGTCGCGGAGGTGCGCCGTGGATGACCTCGAACGCGAACTGCGCGACCTCGCCGCCTGGCTGGAGACGCCCGACCCGCCCGACGTGACGACCCGGGTACGCGCGCGCCTCGCCGCGCCCCCGCCCAGGCGCTGCCGGTGGCGCCACCTCGTCGCCGCGGCACTGGCCGCCCTGGTCGTGGCGGCGCTGCCGCCGGGGCGCGCCGCCCTCGCCGACGCCGCCGCCGGGCTGCTGCGCTTCGCCGGGATCACGATCGCCACGACGCCCGACCCGGCGCGTCCCACCGGCGCGGCCTCGCCGCTGCCGACGCAGCGGCCCGCCACCCTGGCCGAGGCACAGCGGAAGGTGCGCTTCCCCGTCCGCACCCCGACGAAGCTGGGCCCGCCGGAGCAGGTGCTGGTCGCCGACCCCGACGGCGCGGGCTTCTGCCGGGTGGCGACGCTGCTCTACCGCGGGGGAGCGTTGCGCATCGACGCCTTCGACGGCCGCCTCGACCTGGCCTTCCACAAGGAGAGCAGCGCGGCGGGTGCCAGCTGGGTCCAGGTCGACGGCGGCTTCGCCGTCTGGATCGGCGCCCCGCACCCGGTCTCCTACGTGGATCGCACCGGCGTCGTCCGGGTGGAGACCGCACGGCTCGCCGCCGCCACCCTGATCTGGCAGGGGGCCGACGTCAGCTACCGCATCGAGGGCGACCTCACCCGCTCCGAGGCGATCGAGATCGCCAGGTCGCTGCGTTAGGGCGGTCGTGCCGACCCGGGCCCGCCACCCGGGGGGCCGGGGTCGGGAACCCGGGGGAGCCGGCCGGTGTCCCGACAGTGAGAAAGCACGAGCAGGTCGTCGGGAGGGCGTGAGATGGGTTCAGCGCGCAGGGTGTTGCTGGGGGCAGTGGTCCTGTTGGCCGGGTGTGCGACAGCGGGACGGCCCGCCCCGCAGGCCGTCTCTCCGGCTGGTCCGCAGACTGCCCTTCCGGCCGTGACGGCGTCGGCAGGCGCGGCTGCGGGCGCCACCACCGGCTGCGGCTCCCGGGTCGAGACGGGGCCGCTGCCCGACTGGGCGGACGCCGGGTTCAGTGGGAGCGCCCGGACGCCGCACGTCCTCGGCGCGCGCGGCGAGATCGTCGCGGTGCTGTTCGGACACCCGCTGAGCCGGTCCAGAAAGCACGGGGCGAACAACAAGATCCTCTGGGTCGCCCGTCCCGCCGCGACGCCCCCCGCCGCGACCACCCCGGACGCCCTGCGGATCACCGCGACCCTGGACGGCGCCGGAACCCGGGTGACCCGGGAGGTCGCCGGCGGTCCGGGGCCGTCGATCGTCGACCTGCCGCAGGCGGGCTGCTGGCACCTCGAACTGCGCTGGTCCGGGCGCACCGACGTGCTGGACCTCGTCTACGCGGACAGCTAGGCCCACGCGCCGCCGACCGTGCCGGAGGCGTCGGACGCCGCCGCACCCACTCGTCCGCGAGCACCAGTTCCACGGTCGGGGCCGGCGAGGTACGCCGACGCCACGGCGAGGGCGGCCGGGTCGACCGGAAGGGGCGGTGGCGTCGCCACCGCCGGCCCGGGTCGACGCAGGTCGCCCTCGCCGTGGCGCGGTACGTGCGGGCGGGGCTCAGGTCAGGGGGCGCAGCCGGTCAGCTCGGGGCTGGACGGGGTGCCGGTGGAGGGTCCGAAGAAGAGCAACGCGCAGGCGCTGAAGAAGGTCGGGTTCTCCTCGGCGATCCAGTGGCCGGTGTCGGGGGCCACGACCGTGCGGACGTCGTCGGCCACCTGCTGGTAGGAGGCGGCGACGGCGGGTCCGAACACGGACTGGGCGCCCATGGCCATCACGGGAATCCTCAGGCGCTTTGACTGCGCGTGCGCCTGGTTGTCGGCGGCGTCGGCCTTGAACGCCCGGTAGTACTCGTATCCCGCCGTGCGCTTCGCCGGGTCGGAATACGCGCGGTAGTAGACGTTGCGGTCGATCGCCGCCGGATGTTGCGCGCGGTCGAAGAGCATTCCCAGATAGGTGGGGACGTCCTCGTTGTCCATGATGCGTTCCGGGATGGGCGCCGGTGAGGCGTTGAAGAGGAAGTGCCAGCTGATCCCGTAGAAGTTCTCCAGTCCGAATCCCGACAGCGGGCTTTCGACGACCCCGATCCGGGTGACCTCGGTGGGGAAGTCGCGGGCGTAGTTGTAGGCGACCATGGCGCCGAGGTCGTGACCGATAAGGGCCACCTGCGTGAAGCCGAGCTGGTTGACGGCCTGCCGGATCCGGCGCGCCGTGGTGGCCTTGTCGTAGCCGCCGGCCGGGGCCGTGGAGGCGCCCAGGCCGGGCAGGTCGAACGTGATCACGGTGTGCTGCTGGGCGAGGCTGGGCAGCACCTTGTGCCACACCCACGACGTCTGCGGCCAGCCGTGCAGCAGCACCAGCGGCGAGCCGCTCCCGCTGGTGGTGTAACGCAGGGTCGCGCCGTCGACCGTGACGTTGCCCTGGCGTACGGCGTGGCCGCCGACGGGCGCGGCGGCCGGCTCCGGCGGCGGCGCGGGGGCCACGGCCGCGGCACCCGCGCCCGCCCCACCCACGAGTGCCACCCCGAGCGCGGCCGCGACGGCGATCCGCCTGCCCCGACGACGCGAATCACTGCCGAAAGCTGTCTTCACCGCAGAACTCAACGCAGAAAATTGCATGGACACTTCGCTTTCCGTGAGTTGGCGACCGCATCGGACGGTCGGATCAAACAAAGCGGAAACGGCGGCGTTCACAAGCGCGCCACGGATGCCGATCGAGCGGCTTCGGAAATGTTACAACGGATGTCAAGACGTCGATCGATTGTGGCGTTTCGGCAAACTCTGCGGCCCGTGCCGTGGACACAAACGTCGATACCCGCTTACGCGCCGGACGCCCGACGGTGACGACCGCGAACCACGCCTGCCGCCGGGGCGCTCCAGGGCCACAGTCGAGGGTCGCGGCAGCTTTGCCGTGGCTCCGCGGCGCGTGGCAGGATATCGGCCATGACAAGCGACGAGCAGGTGAAAGCCAGCCACCGTAACACCCCGACGAGCGACGCATTCCGCGCTTTCATCGCCTCCGGCTGGGCCAGTACGGATGCGGCACCTGTCCCGCGCGCGGAGGTCGCCGAGCACGCGGCCCGCCGCCGGGCGGCCTTGTCACGCCGGTTCCCGGGCGAGCGCCTCATCATCCCCGCCGGCGGCCTCAAGGTGCGCAGCAACGACACCGACTACACCTTCCGCCCGCACACGGCCTTCGCCTGGCTGACCGGTCTCGGGTTCGACACCGAGCCCGACAGCGTCCTGGTGCTGGACCCCAGGCCCGACGGCCACGAGGCGATCCTGTTCTTCCGGCCGCTCGCGCCGCGCGACAGCGAGGAGTTCTTCGCGGACTCCCGGTTCGGTGAGTTCTGGGTCGGACCCCGCCCGACGATGCGCGAGATCGAGCAGCGCCTCGGCATCGGCACCCGGCACATCGACTCGCTCCCGGACGTCCTGGCCAAGGACGCCGGCGCGACCGTGGTGCGCGTGGTGCGGGGGGCCGACGGCGAGCTCGCCCGGCTCGTCGACGAGACCCGGGCCCAGGCGGAGACGCCCGCGTCGGTCACGCAGCAGCACGAGGCGGACGAGGAGCTGGCCCGCCACCTGTCGGGGATGCGACTGTGCAAGGACGAGTGGGAGGTGGGCGAGATGCGCAAGGCGATCGCCGCCACCCACCGGGGCTTCGAGGCCATCATCGCCGGGCTGCCCGAGGCCGTGGGCAAGGAGCGCGGCGAGCGGTGGGTCGAGGGTCTCTTCGGCCTGTACGCCCGCCACGACGGCAACGGCATCGGCTACGAGACCATCTGCGCCTCCGGCGACCACGCCAACACCATCCACTGGACGAAGAACACCGGTCCGGTCCGCGAGGGCGACCTCATCCTGGTGGACGCCGGCGTCGAGGTCGACTCCCTCTACACCGCCGACATCACGCGCACCCTCCCGGTGACCGGTCGCTTCACCGACGTGCAGCGCAAGATCTACGAGGCGGTCCTGGAGGCCCAGGAGGCCGGCCTGGCGGCGGTCAAGCCGGGCAACAAGTTCAGCGACATCCACGCCGCCGCGAACGTGGTCATCGCCCGGCGGCTGCACGAGTGGGGGCTGCTGCCCGAGGGCGTGACCCTCGAGCAGACGCTGGACCGGGAGAGCGGCGGCTGGCACCGGCGGTGGATGGTCCACGGCACCTCCCACCACCTCGGCATGGACGTGCACGACTGCCAGATGCTGCTGCGCCAGGAGTACAACGACGGCGAGCTGAAGCCCGGGATGATCCTGACCGTCGAGCCCGGCCTGTACTTCAAGGCCGACGACCTGCTGGCGCCGGCGGAGTTCCGCGGCATCGGCGTCCGGATCGAGGACAACGTGCTGGTCACCGAGGACGGTCACGAGAACCTGTCGTCGGCCATGCCGCGTACCGCCGACGACGTCGAGGCCTGGATCGACCGGGTGCGCTCCGGCGCGGGTGCCTGAGCACCCCGCGACCGACCGGCCGGCACGTGCGGGCGCGCAGCACCCGGTCGTGCCGGCCCCACCGGCCGTCGCGCACCGCTGAGCCCGCCGGGCACCGCGATCCGGTGCCCGGCGGGCGGCGGTACGCGCGCGACGGCCTGACCCGGCCGGCGACGGGCGCTCAGCCGCCGTGGAAGGTGCAGCCGATCTTCGCGCCGCCGGCCATGCTGACCACCCCGACCCCCGGGTCGGTGCTGCCACGGACGAGGCAGCCGGCGTAGCCGTCCTCGCCGACGACGTCGCGGTCGGCCAGGTAGACCCCCCAGTTGAGGTAGAGGTCCCGCACGCCGCCCGCGCCGTCGGCGAACGGCTCGGCGGCGGGCCGGACCCGGCGTTGCAGCACGTACGGGCCGTCCAGCGCGGCGTCGAGCCGGGCCTGCCACTCGTCGCCGCCCACCGTCCACCCGGCCAGTACGCCGTTGCCCCCGTGCAGCAGCGTCGGCTTCAGGATCAGCTCGTCCTGCCGGGCCCGGGCGTAGGCGAGCAGGTCGACCTCGGCCCCCTCGGGATCGGTGCCGCGCGGGCGTACGTGCCGGGTCCACGGCAGGAGCCGGTCGAGGCAGGCCAGCTCGTCGGCGTCGAACAGGTGCCGGTGCCGGTCGTCGGAGAGCATGGCCAGGGTGCCCTTGTTGCCGTACAGCTCGGCGTCCAGGCGGCTGAACAGGCCGACCTTCTCCTGCTCCGCGGCGACCAGCAGCGGCTCCACCTGGGCCGCCGCCGCCGGGTCGGCCAGGTCCTCGGGCAGGAAGTAGCGCACGACGACGTCGACGGCGCGGCCCGCCACGGTCGGCTGGCCCTGCGGGTACGTGAACTCGCCGAGGTGGCAGCCGATCCCCTCGATCCCGTACCCGGCGAGCAGCTCGGCGAACACCTCGAGCCGGCCGCCCACGATGGCATAGTTCTCCGTCGTGTCCACCACGGCGACGACGGGCGGCCGGTCCGTGGGGATCATCGCGGCGCACTCGGCGTACATCATCCGCACGATGCAGCCGAGGGTGTCCGGGTACCGGAGCCCGTGCCGGTCCACGAACTCCCGCAGCGGCGGGTACGCGAGCATCGCCCGGTTGATGTCGGCGGACTCGAAGCCGCCGAGGGCGCTGGTGAGGTTGAACTCGAGCAGCCGGAACCCCGCGCCGTCGTGGTAGAGGTCGGCGCGGCCCAGCGGGACGAGCGACCCGACGCGGGCGCCGCGCGTGATCAGCGCCGTCTGCCGGGGATCCATGCCGACGGCCTCGGCCAGTGCGGTGAGGTCCCCGTCGAACACCCGCTCCGGCAGGGCGCGCAGCAGGTCGTAGACGGTGCGCAGGTCCCGGGCGACGGCCCGGCACTCGCTCTCCGCCAGGAAGGCGGGGGCGCTCATGAACCGTTCCCGGTACGGCTCGAGGATGACCGAGTCCAGGGCGGCGGCCGTCGGGTCGCCCGTCGACGCGCTCCGGGCGAGGTGCTCGGCGTACGCGCGGCCCAGTGGCGACCTGCTCACTGCGGGCGGCCGGGTGGTCGTCATGGTGTGTCCTCTCGGGGCGGGTGGCGCGTCCGGTTCGGGGCGGGCGGGACCGGCAGTGGGTGCGGCGGCGATGGTCGTCCGGCGCCGGTCGAGCTTCGCCGGCGGGTGGGCGGACGTGCCATTCCCTCCCCCTTTCGATCTGCCGATACACCGCCGTCGACAATTCGGCCGGACCGTCCGAAATTGCCGGCACGGTGGAGCTGACGAGGATAGTCGCAAATGGTCGTGGCGGCGTCGAGGGCGAAGTGCCGTCGGTGCCGCGCGACGGATCGGTGACCCGCCGGAGGACCGCGCGGGCAGCCCCGACGTACGACCTGCCCGGAGGCCCTCCGCGGCGCCGCGAGCGGGTCGCTGGCTGCCGCCGCACATCGCCGTTCGCGGGCTCTGTGACGGTTCACACTCCAGCCTGGACTGTCGCGAGAGTGACGTAACAGCCGGGTCCACTCGGCGTGGCCATCTGATAGCTTCGATGCCGACGGAACGCTGCGGCTGACGGAGCGCAACGGCCGCATTGGTTGTCGTGCAGGTAAACGGGGGCTTCTTCGGTTAATACGTCGAGACTTCTGAGATCAAGGTATATGTCCGATTGTTGTTCGACTCGGCAATTCCAGCCGAACGGATTCCGCCGAACGACTCCCGGTCACGACGTGTTCCGACATCCGCCCGGCGCACCCGTCTCCCGACCGTCCATCGACCGCGACGCCCCGAGGGCGGCCGCGCCGCCGTGGACGTCGCGGGTCGTCCGGGCACCCGCACCCCTAGCGGCACGGCGGGCGGCGACGCCCGGCACGCCGAGCCCGCGCGACCGACCCCTGTCGTGTCGCACGGGGTTCCGCCCGGGGAGCCGCGCACTTCGAATGGTGAGGACGACGTACTTGAGAACCTACGACCCGGAATCCGTGAGCCGCGCGACCCGTACCCGCCGATCCCTCGCCCGGCGGTCGCGGACCGGCCGGCTCCGGCGCCCTGGAGGCACGCCTTGAGTCTCACCGCGGACGTGACCGACGCCGAGGTCCGCGTCGTCGAACCCGCCACCGTCGCCGTCATCGGCACCGGGGCGATCGGCCAGGACCTGATCAGCAAGATCCACCGATCCGCCCTGTTGGACTGCCGCCTGGTGGCCGGGCGCAATCCGGACTCGGCGGGCCTGCGGCACGCCGAGCGGTTCGGCTACCCCGTCAGCGCCGCCGGGATCGACGCCGTGCTGGCGGCGGGGGACGCGTTCGACGTCGTGTTCGACGCCACCAACGCGGCGTCGCACCTGCGCCACTGGTCGCTGCTGGAGCCGCTCGGCCCGCTGGTGGTCGACATGACGCCCAGCAGGGTGGGCCGGATGGTGGTGCCGACCGTGACCGGGGTGGAGGCGACGAGCGGGCGCAACATCAACCTGATCAGCTGCGGCGGCCAGGCGTCCATCCCGGTCGCGCACGCGCTCGCCGCCCGCTTCCCGGTGAGCTACATCGAGGTCGTCTCGACGGTGGCCAGCGACGTCGCGGGCCGTGGCACCCGGCTGAACCTCGACGAGTACGTGGCGACGACCCGGCACGCCGTCACGACGTTCTCCGGCGTACGCGACGTCAAGGCCATCCTCAACATCAGCCCGGCGGTGCCGCCGGCGACGTTCCGGACGGCCGTGCACGCGCGGATCCCGGGCGCCGAGGTCGCCGCGGTGCGCGCGGCGGTCGACCCGGTGGCCGAGCAGGTGCGCTCGTTCGCCCCCGGCTACGCGGTGACCGCCTGCACGGTGGTCGACGACCGGGTGACGGTCGCCCTCCAGGTCACCGCCCACAGCGACGTGCTGCCCGGGTACGCCGGCAACCTCGACATCATCAACTCGGCCGCCATCCTGGTCGCCGAGCAGCACGCGGCCCGGCTGGGCCGCAGCGCCCGGACGGAGGCGGCCCGATGAGGAACGTCGTGATCCACGACCCGACGCTGCGCGACGGCCAGCACGCGGTCCGCCACCAGCTCGGGGCCGTGGCCCTGCGCCGGTACGCGGAGGCGGCGGACGCGGCGCGGATCCCGGTGGTCGAGGTCGGCCACGGCAACGGCCTCGGCGCGTCGTCCCTACAGGTCGGTCAGGCCGCGGTCAGCGACGACGAGATGCTGTCGACGGTCCGGGAGGCGCTGCGGCACAGCCGGATGGGCGTGTTCATGCTGCCGGGCTGGGGCACCTCCGACGACCTGCGGCGCGCGATCGGCCACGGCGCCGACGTCGTGCGCATCGGCGTGCACGCCACCGAGACGTCGCTGGCCGAGCGCCACCTCGACGTCCTGCGCGAGGCCGGCGCCGAGGCGCACTGCGTGCTGATGATGAGCCACATGGCGTCGCCCGCCGAGCTGGCCGAGCACGCCGCGCAGGCCGTCGCGTACGGCGCGCAGGCGGTCGGGATCATGGACTCGGCGGGTCACTTCCTGCCCGACGACGTCACCGCGCGGATCGGTGCGATCGCCGCGGCGGTCGACACGCCGGTGATCTTCCACGGCCACGACAACCTCGGCATGGCCGTCGCCAACTCGGTGGCCGCGGCGCAGGCCGGCGCCCTGATCATCGACGGTTGCGCGCGGGGCTTCGGCGCCGGGGCGGGCAACACCCAGCTCGAGGTGCTCGTCCCCGTGCTGGAGCGCAGCGGCTTCGCGACCGGCATCGACCTTTACGCGCTCCTCGACGCCGCCGACCTCGCGGAACGCGAGCTCATGCCCGCACCTCCGGTCACCGCCTCGATGTCCATCGTGAGCGGCCTGGCCGGGGTGTTCTCCGGGTTCAAGCACCGGGTGGTCGAGCTGTCCGGCCGCGCCGGCGTCGACGCGCGCGACGTGTTCTTCGAACTCGGCAGGCGGCAGGCCATCGCCGGCCAGGAGGACCTGATCGTGGACGTGGTGGCGGAGTTGAGCGCCCGCAGGGCCAACGCGTGACCGGCCGCGCAGCGCGGCCCTCAGCAGTGAGGAAAGGCGACATGGGAGTTTCGGACGCAGTGCCCAACGCGAACGGGTCGGCGGGTGTCCCCGTGGCCCGCATGACCTTCGACGAGTTCATGGCCGTCGGCCCTGGCGGCCTGTTCAAGGCCGACGTGCCCGTGGTGATCGCGCTGCCGCCCGACGTGCAGGGGCTCGGCCGCGACGGCGTGGCGAGCCGGCTGGCCGACATGACCGTCACCCTGTTCACCGAGCCGGGCGACAAGAACCACCCGGGGCGCTGGGAGACCCGCGACATCAAGCTGCGCGACTTCTTCGCCGACGAGCGGCACCTGACGACCCCGGGCACGTGGCACCGGGTGGTGTCGAACATCCGCAACAGCCCGGCCGACGTCAACGCCGTCATCGGCTTCGACGCGGACAAGTTCTTCGGCTACGGCGACTCGCTGTACGCGGCGAACCTGTGGATCAGCCACCGCGGCGTGTTCACCAAGAACCACTTCGACGAGTTCGAGAACTTCAACATCGCGCTGGAGGGCCGCAAGCGGTTCATCATCGCCCCGCCCGGTTCCCGCGAGTACTATCCGCGCTCGGTGCTGCGCGGCTTCGGGGACAAGTCCCAGGTCTTCGACCTGGACAACGTCGACCTGGCGCGCTTCCCGAGGGTGGCGCCCAAGCTGGCCCAGCGCCGTGACTTCGTCCTCGAACCGGGCCACATGCTCTACCTGCCGCTCGGCTGGTGGCACCAGGCCGAGTCGCTGGACGAGATGAACATCAACGTCAATTTCTGGCTGAAGTCGAAGAAGATCCTCCGCAGGCCGCACGCGCTCGGCGTCGCGCTGTACACGTACGCCTACCGGAGGGTCAAGGGTGTCTACAGCTACAAGCCCACCGAGGTGAACTCCTGATGAGCGAGCGCAAGTCCATCACCCCCACCCACCGCTACCGCAACAACGACAAGCTCATCGGTGTGGGGAACACCTTCTGGAACATGTCCGAGGAGCACGGGGTCGCGGGCATCGTCGGCGACCTCTCCGACGGCGTGTTCCGGATGGCCGACGGCCACGAGTTCGTCAACTTCACCGTCTGCTCCTACCTGGACCTCGACACCCACCCCAAGGTGATCGACGGGGCCGTCGCCGCGCTGCGCCGATTCGGCGTGCTGGACCACTGCATCCCGCGCACCCGCGTCCAGACGTCGGTGCTGCTGGAGCTGGAGGAGTCGCTGGGCGAGCTGTTCGACGCCATGGTGATCAGCGCGATCTCCACGGCGGCGGCCAGCACCGGCCTGCTGCCGCTGATCGCGTCGGGGCACCTCGGCAACGGCACCCGGCCGCTGATGGTCTTCGACAAGAACGCCCACGTCTCGATGGCCAACGCCAAGCCGAACTGCGCCGACGAGACCGAGGTCGTCACCTGCCGCCACCACGACCTCGACTACCTCGAGGACATGTGCCGCACCTACGAACGCGTCTGCTACGTCGTGGACGGCTCGGACAGCCTCGGCGGCTACGCGCCCGTCGAGGAACTGGCCGTGCTGCAGGACAAGTACAACATGATGGTCTTCTACGACGACTCGCACTCGCTGTCGGCGTACGGCGAGCGCGGCATCGGCTACGTCCGCTCGCACTGCCCGGTGCGCGACGACCGCACCATCACCGTCGCGACCCTGAGCAAGGGCTTCGGGGCGGGCGGCACGGCGATCCTGCTCGACGGCTTCCCCAAGGAGACGCGGCGGATCGTGGAACGCTTCGCCGGGCCCCTGGGCTACTCGCAGAAGATGAACGCCGCCGCCGTGGGCGCCGCGCTCGCCTCGGCGGAGATCCACCGCACCGAGGAGCTCACCCGGCTCCAGGGGCGGCTGCGGGCCAACATCGCGCTGTTCGACTCCCTGCTGGCCACCGAGCAGTCGGGCAGCACGTACCCGATCCGAGTGGTGCCGATGAGCGACGAGACCGTCGTCGAGGCGGCCCAGCGGGTCTTCGCGGCCGGGTTCTACACCTCGCCGGTGTTCTTCCCGATCGTCGCCCGCGGCACCGCAGGGCTGCGGGTCATGCTGCGCGCGGGCCAGACCGAGGAGCAGATCACCAGGCTGTGCTCCGTGCTCGTCGAGGCCGGCGCCCGCCCGGCCGATGCGCGACCCGAGCCGGTGACCCGATGACCGGGGCCGCGCGGGCGATCCCGCGCAGCATCCTCTACACCCCGGCGCTGTCGCTGGACCGGGTCGTCAAGGCCTGGTCCTACGACGCGGACGTGCATCTGATCGACCTGGAGGACTCCGTACCGGCGGCCGAGAAGCCGGCCGCGCGCACCGTGTGCCGGGCCGCGCTGGAGAAGGCGCCCCGGCCGGAGAACGTCGCGGTACGCATCAACCAGCTGGGCAGCGTCGCGGCGGTGCAGGACCTGGTGGCCCTCACGGAGTGTTCCGTGCGGCCCGGCATCGTCATGATGACGATGGTGACGTCGGCGGCCGAGGTGACCCTGCTGCGGCAGATCCTGACCAGCGCGGACGCGCACCCGGAGATCTACGTGACGGTGGAGACCGTGGAGGCGGTCACGGAGATCGACGCGATCGCCGGGGCGAGTGACGGGCTGGTCCTCGGCTCGGCCGATCTGGCCGCCACGCTCGGGGTCGAGATCACCTGGGAGGCGATGCTCGCCGCCCGGCAGGCGATGGCGCTGGCCTGCGCCCGGCACGGCACCGCCTGCATCGACACCGCCAACTTCCGGCTCGCCGAGCCGGCCGTCCTGGCGCAGGAGACCGCCCGGGTGCGGGCGCTCGGCTTCCACGGCAAGGCGACGGTGCACCCGGGCGAGCTCGACGAGATCAACCGGGTGCTGCGCCCCCAGGCCGACGACCTGCGCCTGGCGCGCAGGGTGGCCGACGCCGTACGGGCGGCCAACGGCGGGATCGCCGTGCTGGACGGCAACATGGTGGGCCCGCCGTTCGCCCGGATGGCCCGCGCCACCGTGTCGCGCGAGGACGCCTGGGCCGCCCGCTTCGGCACCGACGGAGCTGCCGGATGACCGGGCCGGTGACGGTCGACGCCGCCCAGATGGCGGGCACGCCCCAGCTGGTGCGGGTGATCGACGCGCTGGGCGAGATGTTCGCGGACCTGGTCGCCGGCCGGACCGACTCCCCGGCGCGCACCGTCATCGAGCACGGCCCCCAGCGGGTCCTGCTGGTCAGCCCCGCCGTCTGGGAGCGGCGTGGGGTGGGCAGCGTCAAGATCACCACGCTCACCCCCGACAACCCCGGGCGCGGCCTGCCGCTGATCCACGGGGTCGTCGCGCTGACGGACCTGACCACCGGGCAGATCACGGCCCTGCTCGACGGCGCGGAGCTGACCGCCGTGCGCACCGGTGCGGTCGCCGCCCTGGCCACCCGCTGGTGCGCCGCCGAGGACGCCGAGGACCTCGCGGTCATCGGGGCGGGGGTGCAGGCGCGGTCGCTGGTGCGCGCGGTGGCGGCGGTGCGCCGGATCCGCAGCGTACGGGTGTTCTCGCGGACCCGGGACCGGGCGGAGCAGTTCGCCGACTGGGTGCGCGACGCCGTGCCCCACCCCGTGCACGCGAGCGTCTGCGACAGCGCCAAGGCCGCCGTCGCCGACGCGGCGATCATCTGCACGGCGACCTCCACCAGCGACAACACGCCGCTGGTGGAGGCGGACTGGGTGGCGCCCGGGGCGCACGTCAACGTCATCGGCGGCACCCACCCGGACGCGATCGAACTCGATCCCGCACTGCTGGTCGACGCCGTGGCGGTCGTCGAGGACCGCACCGCCGCGCTGGACGGCGCCGGTGAGGTGCGCGCCGCCCTGGCCGCCGGCCTGATCGGCGTGGACGACCTGCACGAGCTGGGCACGCTGGTCACCGGCGGGGTACGCGTCGGCGGGCGGACGTCCGTCCTGCGTACGGTCGGGATGGCCATCGAGGACACCGCCGCCGCCGTGGCGCTGCACGAGGGGGCGGCGTCCGTGGCGTAGGTCAGGCGGAGCTGTCCCGGCAGCGGACCATGAAGGAACGCTCGAAGACGATGACCGTCTCGCCGGTGGACTTCGTGCCCGTCGTCTCCACCGTGACGATGCCCTGGCCGGGTCGGGACCGGCTCAGGCGCTTGTCGAGGATGCGGCTGGTGGCGTACAACGTGTCCCCGACGAACACCGGCTCGCGCAGGCGGACCTTGTCCCAGCCGAGGTTGGCCACCGCCCGCGCGGACAGGGCCTGCACGGTCATGCCGCCGATCAGGCACAGGGTGATCCCGCTGTTGACGAGCACCCGCCCGTACTCGCTGCCCGCGCCGTAGTGCTCGTCGAAGTGCAGCGGGTGCTGGTTCATGGTGAGCAGGGTCAGCCAGGTGTTGTCGGTCTCGGAGATGGTGCGGCCCGGCCAGTGCCGGATCACCATGCCGGGCTCGAAGTCCTCGTAGTCCCCACCGTGCTCTTCGCGGTACTCGTTGCCCTGGACATGACGCAAGGTCATCGGCGGTTCTCCCGTGTCGGAGGTGGACGAACCGACGCGGTCCCCGTCGGACGTGAATGTTAGTCTATGTCGATCATCGTTTCGGAGACACCGGCCCCGCGGCGAGCACGCACCGGCGCCGGCCCGACGTGCGATTCCGGGGAGCGTCAGATGACCGTGCGCGAGCATGTCGGCAGTGCGGGGCCGGCCGGGCATCCGTGGTTCGGCACCCACCGCGTGGCGCCGGCCGCGCCGGCGGAGACGATCCGCGGGATGCTCCGCCACGAGCTGCGGGACACGGGCTGGCCCTACCAGCGGCTGTTGCCGGCGGCACCGATCGCCATCCCGCGCGCGTCCTACGCCGAGATCTTCCGGGCGGCCGCCGCGCTGGTCGACCTGCTCCGCCGCACCGCCCTCGAGACGGCCCCCACCACGCAGGGCCGGCTGGCGGCCTACCGCATGCCGCAGAGCGAGGACCAGCTGTTCGTGCGGGACCCGTTCGTCGAGGAGCGCTATCCGGACTGCGTCGTGCGGCCGGACGTCGTCATCGGGCCGGACGGGCCCCAGTTCCTGGAGTTCAACGTCAGCGGCGCGCTCGGCGGCGTGGTGGAGACGCGCAGCCGCCTCGAGGTGTGGCGCAGGCTGCACGCCGACGCGACGGGCAGGACCCCGTTCAGCTCCCCGGACCCGTTCGCCGTGCGCGCCGAGATGTACCGCTCGCTCTGCGCCGAGCTGGGGCTGGCGCCCAGGGTGGCCATCGTCGGCAGCGCCCGGGTCTACGGCGTGCAGAGCCGCTACTTCCAGCTGGAGGCCGACTACCTCAACAACCACGGCCTCACCGCCCGCTTCTTCGAGCCCGAGGAGCTGCCGGAGGCGTGGGACTGCCCGCCCCACCTGCGCTACCCGATCGGGCTGCGCAACTTCACCATCCCGGACTGGCTCGACGCCGGTCTCGACACCAGCTACGTGCAGGACGCGCTCGACAACGGCTGCCTGCTCGTGGGCACCCAGACGTCGACCTTCATGCACAGCAAGCTGACCATGGGCCTGCTCTCGGAGGGCCGGCCGTGGATGAGCGCGGCCGACCGGAGCCTCGTCGACAGGTACGTGCCGTGGACGCGGATCCTCGCGGACCGCCGCACCAGCCGGGCGGGGCGCGAGGTCGAGCTGCTCCCGTTCGTCCTGGCGAACCGGGACCTGCTGGTGCTCAAGGCGGGCCTGGGGGAGAGCGGCAAGCAGGTGGTCATCGGCGGCGAGGTCGACCAGGCGACGTGGGAGTCCGCCGTCGCCGAGGCCGCCGCCGACGGCACCAGCGTGGTGCAGGACTTCGTGGCGCCCCGCACGTGCCGGGTCTCGCTCGTCGCCGACGGCGCCGACGAACCCCACGACGTCGAGGTCGCCCCGGTGATCGGGCCGCTGCTGTTCGGCGGACGCGCGGCGGGCCTGTTCTGCCGCTACTACGGCGACGGTTCCGCCGGGATCGTCAGCGCCCGGGGGCGCGACAGCGGCTCCGACAACTGCATGGTGGCCGTCTGACCACACCGGACGCGTCGTCGTCCGCCGAGCGGCCCCGACGATAGGGGGTTCGCGGCACGAATGAGGTGTTGTCGCGGTGCGGCCCCCGTGTCACGATCGCTGCCACCGCAAGCCCCGTGCCGCGCGAGCCCACGGTCGACCGGCTACCTGTCGGCCCGCCGCCGTCGAACCGAAGGAACCTGCCATGCCTGCCGATCCCGAGGTGACCGGCCCGCCGACCGGGTGGCACCCCGACCGGGCGGTGCCCGCGCTGATCTGGGCGGCCGCGCAACGGCACGGCCACCGTACGGCCGTCGTCGGCGCGGACGCGACACTGAGCTACGCCGAGCTGCGCCACGCCGTCGCGGGTCTCGCCGACGTGTTGCGGCGCCACGGTGCGACAGCCGCCCCGGTGGCCGTCCTGGCCGACCGGGGCGCCGCCCAGCTGGTGGCGTGCCTGGCCGCGCTGCACGCCGGGGCCGGCTACGCCTGCGTGGACGCCAACCAGCCCCCGGCCCGCGTCGAGAGCCAGCTGCGCGGCTGCGGGGCGGCCGTCGTGGTGACGGATCGCGACGACCCGCCGGTGTCCGGGCAGGTGGTGCTCGCCGTCGACCTGGCCGGCTGGATCGGCGCCGGGGCGACGGCGGAGCGCGCCGGGGCGCTGGGCGGTCCGCCGCCGGTCGCGGGGGACCAGCTCGCCTACACCGTGTTCACGTCCGGCTCCACCGGCGTACCCAAGGTCGTCGAGATCCCCCACGCGGCCCTGGCCAACTACGCGGCCTTCGTCGCCCGGCTGGTCGAGCCGGAGCGGGTCGACGGCGAACGGCTGCGCTTCGCGTCGGTGACCAGCCTCGCCACGGACCTCGGGCACACCGCGGTCTTCCCGGCGCTCACCGGGGGAGACACGCTCCACCTGGTGCCCACCGAGACCGCGACGGACCCGGACGACTTCGCCGACTATCAGGACGAGCACCGCGTCGACGTCCTGAAGATCACCCCCTCGCACCTGGCGGCGCTGCTCGACGAGGCGGCGGAGCGGGCCCTGCCCCGCCGCCTGCTCATCGTCGGTGGCGAGGTGTGCCGGTGGGAGCTGGTGGACCAGGTCCGCGAGTTGTCGGACGTGCGGATGGTCAACCACTACGGCCCGACCGAGACCACCGTCGGCGCGCTCACCTTCGAGGTGCCGACCGACCCGGCGGCGCGCCCGGGCACCGCCACCGTGCCGATCGGCCGCCCGATCGACAACGCGCGGGTCGCCGTCGTCGACGCCGACCTGCGCCCGGTCGCGGCGGGCGTCGAGGGGGAGCTGCTCATCTTCGGCGCGGGGCTCGCCCGCGGCTACCGCGACGACCCCGCAACGACCGGCGAGATGTTCCCGACCGACCATCCCGAGGGCCGGTGCTACCGCACGGGTGACCTGGTGACCCGCCACCCCGACGGACTGGTGGAGTTCCACGGCCGCCGCGACGGCCAGGTCAAGATCCGGGGCCACCGCGTCGAGCTGGGCGAGGTGGAACAGGCGGTACGCCGGTGCGCCGGGGTGCGCCGGGCGGCGGTGGTGCCGGTCGCCGGGACCGGCGCCGTCCCGCGCCTCGTCGCGTACGTCGTGCCGAGCGAGCCGCCCGGACCGACCGCCCGCGAGCTGCGCGACCAGCTCCGCGAGACGCTGCCCGACTACCTGCTGCCCGGCGCCGTGGTGTGCCTCGACGAGCTGCCCCGGACGCCGAGCGGGAAGCTGGACGTGCGCGCGTTGCCGGCACCCGGCAGGCCCGCCGCGCGGCGGTAGCTCCCGACCCGGCCGCCCCGGCTCGGGCAGGACGGGTCGGCGGCACACGCCACGGCGACCGGGTGTCCGCCGGCCTCAGTCGGCGTGCGGGTCGAGTCCGAGCGCGACCCGCCCGATGTACGGGTAGCCGTCCAGCGATCCGAACGGCTGCATGAAGCCGCCCGCCCGGGCGTCGCGGTACAGCCGGGACAGGGGGTGCCGGCTGCTGAAGGACGCCCCGCCGCAGATCGTCATGGCCCGGTCGACCGTGCTCACCGCCGTACGGTTCGCCAGCAGCTTCGCGGTCTGCCACCCCCGTACGACGTCGCGGACGGCGGCCTCGGACCGCTGCGCCGGGTCGTCGGCGGCGAACAGGGCGTCCACCAGGCGTCCGGAGCGCTCCAGCACCCCCCGGGTGGCCGCCAGGTCGAGTTCCATGGTGGCGATCTCCCGCTGCACGGACGGGTGGTGTGCCGGCGCCGCCCGTCCGGGCTGCCGGGGCACCCTGGTGGCGTGTTCCACGGCGATCTGGAAGGCCGCCTCGGCGATCCCCAGTGAGGCGCCCAGCAGGGGGAAGTTGATCGCGCACGAGCGCGCCAGGTCCTCCGGCGTCGGCGGGCCGAACGGCTCCCCGACGGTGACCCGGTCGGCGGGCACGACGCAGTCCTCCAGCAGGAGCCCGTGGCTGCCGGAGCCCCGCATGCCCAGCGCGTCCCAGTCGCCGAGCACGGTGAGCCCGGGCGTGCCGGCCAGGACGACGGCCTCGGCGTGCCGCCACCCGCCGTCGGGATCGGCGACCCGGACCGCGACGTTGAACGAGTCCGCGACCGCCGAGTTGGTGACGAAGGTCTTGCGCCCGGTGATGACGTACTCGTCGCCCTTGCGGACGGCCTCGGTGAGCGCGCCGTTCCACGTCGCGCCCGGTTCGGTGGAGGCCCCGGCCATGATCAGGTCGGAGCCGCCCAACGCCTCCAGGATCGCGTCGAGCTGTGCCGCCCGGACCTGGTCGCCGTCCGCCTCGGCCCGCTCCCACCGGCGGACCTGCCCCCACACCGAGGCCATGTGCATGTTCGCGCAGATGGCCGTCGACCCGCAGCCCCGGGCCAGTCGGGAGACGGCCACCAGCACGTCGTGCAGGGAACGGACCCCCAGCCCGCCGTGCCGGGTCGGGGCGCACGCGGCGAGCACCCCGCTGTCGCGCAGGTCGGCGAAGTTGTCGGCGACGAACGTGTTGTCCCGGTCGTGCCGGCCGGCCCGTTCGGCGAGGGTGTCGACGTGGCCCTCGGCGAGGGAGACCAGCTCCCGGCCGGCGGCGGTCGTGGCGGTGAGTTCTCCGAACACCTACAGCATCCTCAGGATGGTGAGGAACTCCTCCGCCCGCTCGGCGTGGGGTTGCTGCGGGCCGTCGAAGCGGGCGCCGGTCTCCGTCGGCACCGGCGTCGGCAGCACCCTCGGGAACAGCGGACCCCCGATGGGATCACCGGGCCGCAGGCCGTGTTCCCACAGCAGCGGCAGGACGGCGTGCTGCGGCTGGAAGGTGACGCCGTCGCCCACCCACCGGGAGACGAACGCCCGACGCTGCCGCTCGGGGCCGGTGCCGGTGGCGCCGTGCAACGCGGCCGGGTGGAACAGCACGATGTCGCCGGGCGTGAGCTCCCAACTCAGGATCTCGTGGTCGGACACGTCCGGCACCGCCTCGAGTTCCTCGCGCCGGCCGAGGTGGGTGGCCCCCGGGGTGATCGGCACGTAGCGCCGGCCCCAGCGGTGCGAACCGCGGACCACCTGGAGCGCGGCGGTGTCGGGGGTGCACGGGTCGAGGGGGATCCACATCGCGCACACCTGCTCGCCCGCGATCGGCCAGGAGCTGACGTCCTCGTGGAACGGCGTCGGGGCACCCGATCCGGCCGGCTTGGCGAAGATCTGGTCGTAGAAGGCGGTGATCGCGGTGGAGCCGAACAGCTGCTGGGCGATGCGCGCCGCGGGGGAGAAGAACATGAAGTCGCGGAAGCCGTCGTGGGTCTTCCACATGAAGGCGTCCCCGGCGAACCCGCCGCCACCCAGCAACGCGGTCGCCTGCGCCAGCACGGTCGGGTTGGCGAGCAGGTACTCGACGCCTTCGGCGATCCGGCGGAGCCACTTGTCGTCGATCATGCCGGAGAGCCGGACCACGCCGTCGGTGTGGAAGGCGTCGATCTCGGCCTGGGTCAGGTCGCGCGGTGGCGCCTCGGGAGGGCTGATGTCCATGTGCGGGGTCTCCGTCAGGGAAGGCGTCGCCAGTGGGCGCCGAAGAGGGTCGCCTCGTCCGGCAGGCTGAACGGCAGGGGATGTGAGACGTAGGTGTAGTTGAGGAAGTCGCGCCAGGTCACGTTCTCCGACCGGGAGCAACCGCCCCAGCTGCCGCTGGCGATGACCTGGGTGAACGGCATCCCGTTGTCGAAGCTGCCGCTGTTGCCCACGGCGGTCGACTGGTTGACCATCACCCGTCCGGCGCGGGCCCGCTCGGCCAGCCTGACCACCCGGTCGGGCCGGTCGGTGTGGATGCCGCAGCTGTGGCCCTGCCCGATCCGGCCCAGCAGCGTCTCCACCGCGGCCAGCGCGTCGTCGAAGGCGCTGAACGTCGACACGGTGAACACCGGCGCCAGCTTCTCGCCGAGCATCGGGTCGTCGAGCGCCGGGGCACCGCCGGGCGCCAGGGGCGGCAGCTGGGCCACCAGGGCGGTGGTCTTGGTCGGCTCGGCCAGGTCGATCCCGGCGGCGGCGGCGAGCGCCGCGGCGGGTCGACCGACCGCGTCGCGGTTGAGCCCCCGCCCGTCCGGCCAGAGCAGCGTACGCAGCCGTGCCGTCTCGGCCGGGTCGCACAGGTGGGCGCCCTGCCGGGCCAACTGGTCGAGGAAGGCGGTCGCGATCCCGGCGTCCACCAGCACGTTGCTCTCCGACGAGCAGGAGGTGCCGTTGTTGAAGCTGCCGCCCAGCACGATCAGCTCCGCCGCGGCGGCCACGTCGGCCGAGTCGTCCACGATCACCGCCGGGTTGCCGACGCCCGCGCTGATCGCCGGGGTGCCGCTGCGGTACGCCCGGCGTACCGTGCCGGGCCCGCCGGCGGCGATCACCAGGTCGGCGGCGGCCATCAGGGCCTCGGTGGTCTGCCGGTCGGTGACCGGCAGGCACTGGACGAGGTCCGGCGGGGCGCCGACCGTCTCCAGGGCCCGACGCAGCAGCTCGACGGTGCGGGCCGCGGAGTGCCGGGCCCGGGGGTTGGGGGTGATGACCACCGCGTTGCGGGTCTTCAGCATCGGCAGGGCGTTGCCGACCACCCCGGAGCAGGGCGCGGTGGCGGGGCTGGCCACCGCGATCACCCCGATGGGCTTGGCCAGCTTGCGCAGGCCACGCTCCGGCAGCTCCTCGATGATCCCGCTGGTGACGACGCCGTGCAGGTCACGCAGCGTGCCGAGGACCCGGCGCCGGTAGAGCGTGAACAGGTGCTCCGGGTCGCCGAGGCCGGTCTCCCGGTAGGCGAGGTCGGCCAGCGACCGGGCGGTGTCCTCCTGGTAGGCCGCCCAGCCGAGGGCCGCGACCAGGTCGTCGACGCGCTCCTGCGGCCAGAACTCGACCTCCGCCTGGGCGCGACGGGCGCGGGCCATGGTGGTCTCGACGTCGGGCCGGGCCTCCCCGGTGGACACCGTCGCGTCCCGGCGGCCCGGGGCCGGGGCGTCCGGCGCCGCGGTGAGCGTCACGGCCGCGTCGGCCTCGCGGAGGTCACCGCTGGACACTGGCGTGCTCCCGGGCCGAGGGCCGCGCCGACCGCAGCCGGCCGATGGTCTCCTCCAGCATGTCGTCGGTGACGGTGAGGGAGAGCCGCAGGTAGCCCGGCGCGCCCATCACCGAGGCCGGCAGCACCAGCAGGCCGCGCTCTTCGAGCACGGCCGCGTGTGCCCAGTCGTCCGCGTCCGGCACCCGGGCCAGCAGGTAGAACGTTCCCTCGCTCGGCTGGACCTCGTATCCGGCCTCGCGCAGGGCGTCGACCAGCAGGTCGCGGCGCTGCTCGATCGGCTTGACCTGTAGCGCGTGCTGTTCCAGCTCGGGCAGGGCGAACAGCAGCGAGTTGTTGGGGAACGCCCAGCCGGTGGTGAGGCGGGCCACGGTCAGGGCCCGGCGGAGCACCGCCGGGTCGGGCATGGTCGGCGGGATCGCGACGTAGCCGACGCGCTCGCCGGGCAGCAGGAGCGTCTTGGTGTACGTGTGCACCAGGAACGTGAACGGGTAGTGCGTCGCCGGGCTGGGACACGACCGGCCGTCGAACACGATGCGCCGGTACGCCTCGTCGGACAGCAGGTACACGGGCCGACCGTTGCGGGCGGAGGCTTCCCGCAGCACCTCGGCGAGGGCGGCGAACTCCTCGTCGGTGTAGACCGCGCCGGTCGGGTTGTTCGGGCTGTTGACGATGACGGCGCTGGTCCGGGGCGTGATCGCCGCCGCGACGAGTTCCGCGTCGAGTCGCCAGGAACCGGGGGTCAACGCCACCGGCCGGGGGACCGCGCCGACCGAGGCGATGATCGGCTCGTAGTAGAACCAGGCGGGGTCGAGGTAGATCACCTCGTCGCCCGGGTCGCAGACGCTGCGCAGGCAGATGGTCAGCCCCGCGAACGCCCCGTTGGTCAGGGCGACGTCGTCGGCGGTGAACGGCAGGGCGAGTTCCCGGCTGAGGGTGGCCGCCACCGACTCCTGGGCCGGCGGGTGGTCGCGGGTGTACGCGAACCAGTCGGTGTGCTGCGGGCTCAGGTGCCGCTGCAGGACCTCGACCAGGGCCGGCGCGGGAAACTCGTGCGGATCGCCGAAGGCGAGGTCGATCACGCCCGGGCCGCCGCGCAGCCGCGAGTAGGAGGACTGCTCGAGGTAGGCCCCCAAGCGCCGCCCGTACGCGTCGGTCGCGTCGGTCATCTGCCGACTTATCCGGTGCTCCATCCTGCTCCGATCTCCACCCTGATCCGTGGCCGGCGAGTTCGCCGGATTCACACCGTGGCGGGTTGTGCGGCGGGGACTCTTGCGGGCAGCTGACGCACCGACCGCGCGGAGAAGGTCGCGACGGTCACCAGACCGAGCACCCCGCCCGCGATGAGCAGCGTCTGGGCGACGCCGATCCGCTCGGCGACCGGGCCGACGACGGCCAGGCAGAGCGGGCCGAGCACGAACGAGCCCATGGCGTCGTACGAGCTGATCCGCGACAGCGCCTCGTTGGGCACGTGGTTCTGCAGGGCGGTGTCCCACAGGACCTCGAAGATGTCGACGCAGACGCCGTTGACGAGCATCGAGGCCGCGATCAGCCAGACCGGCGCACCGGCGGCGATCAGCGCGAACGGCGGCAGGAAGCCGAAGGTCGCCAGCACCGCCACCCGCATCGGCCGGCGGGGGCGGATCCGCATCGCCACCAGGCTGCCGCCGACCAGGCCCACGGCCTGCGCGGTCATGATCGCCGACCAGGCGGCGACGCCGCCGAGCTGGTCCTTGGCGGTCAGCGGGCCGAGTACGTAGATCGCCGAGAAGCAGCCGTTGACGAACGCGAACTGCACGACCACCAGCCAGACCCACGACCGGGAGCTGAACTCCCGCCAGCCCTCGCGCAGGTCGGCGAGGATGGTGCTGGCGGCGGCCCGGGCGGGGTGCGACACCCGGACCCCGGCCAGCAGCAGCGCCGAGCCGAGGAAGGTGGCGGCGGGGACCGCCAGCGCCCAGCCGGCGCCGAGGGCGGCCACGAGCACGCCGGCCAGGGCGGCGCCGCCGATGGTGGTGCTGTTGCGTGACAGCCGCAGCAACGCGTTGGCGGACTGGAGCTGCTCCTGGGCCACCACCTGCGGCACGACGCCGCGGGAGGCCGGCAGGAAGAGCGCGGCGGCGGCCCCGTTGACGGCGGACAGCGCGATCACGACCGGCAGCGTGGGCCGGCCGCTGACGAACACCACGGTCAGGATCGCCTGCGCGGCGAAGGCCAGCAGGTCGGAGCCCACCATCAGGCGGAAGCGGTTCATCCGGTCGGCGAGGACTCCGCCGAACAGCAGCAGCGCGACCTGCGCCAGCGACCGGGCGGCGAGCACGAGGCCGAGGTCGGTGGCGGAGCCGCCCGGCGCGTCGAGGACGGCGAAGGCGAGCGCCACCGGGATCACGGCGCTGCCCAGCAGCGACAGCGTGCGGGCCAGGAACAGCATCCGGTACGACCGGTCGGCCAGGATCCGGAGGTCCTCGCGCACCTGGCATCACCTCCGGTCTGCCGGTCGGACGGGCTGCGTGCTGGCGCGCCGGCGGCGTCACAAGCGTGCCCATCATGTGGCAGGGAAACGGGTTGCCCAACCCCTAGGAGTCGGAACAGATGTCGTGAATTGTGAGGCCAAACCCCTATAACCGGTCCTCCTGCTGACTAAGCGCTCAGCCGGCCTGGTAGAGATCGAGGATCGGCACCCGCATCGGTGCGACGCTCGCGTCCGGTGGAGGCCCCGGACCGCGGCCGGATCACCGACGGACAACGGAGGACCAGTGGGACGGCAGGAGCATCCGGTCGCGAGTGACGTCACGCAACGCGTGGCGCGGCTGTCCAGTTCGGCGCGGGCGCTGCTCGACGAGCGGCTGCGCGCCAGCCGCTCCGATCCGGCACCCGTCAGCGCCGCCATCCCCCGCCTGGACGCCGCCGAGGCCCCCCTGTCCTTCGCGCAGGAACGGCTCTGGTTCATCGAACGGCTCGAGGACGACGCCGTCCACCACAACGACGCCACGCTGCTGATCCTGACCGGCTCGCTCGACCGGGACGCGCTGCGCCGCAGCATCGAGGAGGTCGTCCGCCGCCACGAGATCCTGCGTACCGCCTTCCGTCAGCTCGGCGAGCGGGTCGTGCAGGCCGTCACGCCGCCCGCCCCGCTGAGCATCGACGTGGTCGACCTCCCCGGCGCCACCGCGCGCCCCGACGACGCCGTGCTGCGGGCCGCCGTCGAGCGGGAGATGCGGGTCCCGCTCGACCTGGCCGCCGGCCAGAGCATGCGGACGGTGCTCTACCGGATCGCCCCCGACGTGCACGTGCTCGGGGTCACCGTGCACCACCTCGTCTGCGACCTGTGGTCGTTCACCATCTTCTGCCGCGAGCTGGCCGCCACGTACGCCGCGTTCGCCGCCGGCGCGACGCCGGACCTGCCCGAGCTGCCGATCCAGTACGCCGACTACGCCGCCTGGCAGCGCACCGCCGTCGGCGAGGAACGGATGGCCGCGCACCTGCGCGAGCGGGTCGACGAGCTCGCCGGCGTGCCGCCGCTGCTCGCCCTGCCCACCCGGGGCCCACGCCCGGCGGTGCAGCAGTTCGTCGGCGCCTCCGAGTGGTTCCGGCTCGGCGCCGCCGACGCGGACCGGATCCGCGCCCTCGGACAGCGTCAGGGGGCCACCACCTACATGACCCTGCTCGCCGCCTTCACCGTGCTGCTCGCCCGGCACAGCGGGCAGCGGGACATGGTCGTCGCCAGCCCCATCGCGACGCGGGAACAGCACGAGCTGGAGCACCTCATCGGCTGCTTCCTGAACATGATCGTGGTACGCGCCGACCTGTCCGGCGAACCGACCTTCGCCGAGCTGCTGGGCCGGGTCAAGGCGGCCTCGCTGGACGCGTTCCGGCACCGCGACGTGCCGTTCGAGCGGCTCGTCGCCGCGTTGCAGCCGGAGCGCAGCCGCAGCCACCAGCCGCTCGCGCAGGTCGCCTTCGTGCTCCAGAACGTGCCCACCAGCCGGCTAGACCTGCCCGAGCTGCGGGTCGACGTGCACCAGATGGAGACCGGCCGGTCCCGGATGGACCTGACGGTGAAGATCACCGAGACGGCCGACGGGCTCATCGGCGAGTTCGAGTACGACACCAGCCTGTTCACGGCCGAGGCGATGCGCGCCCTGGCCCGGCAGTTCGAGCTGCTGCTGGTGGCGGCGGCGCGGGAGCCCGACACGTGCGTGTGGCGGCTGCCGATGCTCGACGACGCGCAGCGGCACCGGATCCTGCACGAGTGGAACGACACCGCCGCCGACCTCGGCCCCGAGGCGCTCGTCCACCGCCTCGTCGAGGCGCAGGCGCGGCATACGCCGGACGCGGTGGCGGTCGTCGAGGGCAACGTCCGCACGACGTACCGCGAACTCGACGAACGGGCCAACCGCCTGGCGCACCACCTGCGCGACCTCGGCGTCGGCGTGGAGGACCCGGTGGCGGTGTGCCTGCCCCGCAGCGCCGCCGAGGTGGTGGCGATCCTGGCGGTGCTGAAAGCCGGCGGCTACCACCTGCCGGTCAACCCGCGCGACCCGCAGGCCCGCCGGGACGCGCTGCTCGGGCAGGTCCGCCCGGCGGTCGCGATCTCCGCCGGGGACCTGTGCGACGAGGTGTGGAGCCCCGGCCGGCGGATCATCGACCTGGACGGCGAGTCGTCGCTGACCGCCACGTGTCCCGCCACCGACCCCGCCGTGCCGCTGCACCCGGACAACCTGGCCTACACCCTGTTCACCTCCGGCTCCACGGGGCAGCCCAAGGGCGTGCAGGTCACCCACCGCGGGTTCACCAACCGGATGCTGTGGGCACAGCGCAACTTCCCGCTCGGCCCGCACGACCGGGTGCTGCGCAAGGCGGCCTGCACCTTCGACGTCTCCCTGGACGAGCTGTTCCGGGCCCTGTTCAACGGCGCGGCCAGCGTGCTGATGCCCGAGACGGCGACCTTCGACCCGCGCCGGCTGGCGGCGGTGATCGCCCAGCACGGGGTGACCGACGCCGACTTCGCGCCGACCGCCCTGCGCGAGGTGCTGCTCACCGCCGACGCCGCGGACCTCAAGTCGCTGCGGCGGATCGTCTCGGGCGTGGAGGAACTCACCCCCGAGACGCAACGGCTGGTCTTCGACCGGCTCGACGTCACCATGTTCAACCTGTACGGCCCGACCGAGGTCTCGGTCTCCTGCACCGCCTGGCCGTGCGACCCCGACGACGAGCGGCCCTTCGTCCCGATCGGCCGGCCGATGGCCAACGTCCGGGTGTACGTGCTGGACGACGCGATGCAGCCCGTACCGCCGGGCGTGGCCGGGGAGGTGTACGTCGGCGGCGCCGGGCTGGCCCGGGGCTACCTCGGCAACCCGGCCCTGACCGCCGAGCGGTTCCTGCCCGACCCGTTCGCCGTCACGCCCGGCGCCCGCGTCTACCGCACCGGCGACCTGGCCCGGTTCGGACCGGACGGCGTCCTGGAGTTCCTCGGCCGGGGCGACGGGCAGCTGAACCTGCGCGGCTACCGCATCGAGCCGGGCGAGGTGGAGTCCGCGCTGCGCCGCCACCCGGCGGTGCGCGAGGCCGCCGTCGTCGTACGCCGGGACCCGCCCGGCGGGGACGCCCGACTGGTCGGCTACGTCGTCGGCGACGACCTGCCGGGCACCGCGGACCTGCGCGCCCACCTGCGCCGGCGGCTGCCGGACTACCTGGTGCCGGCCGCCTTCGTCAGCCTGCCCCGGCTGCCGCTGACCAACCACGGGAAGCTCGACGTCGCGGCGCTGCCACCGCCGGGGCAGGACGAGCCCGGCGCCGCCGGGGCCGCCGGGCCGCGTGACGAGCGCGAGCGGGTGCTCCTGGACATCTGGTGCGACGTGCTCGGACGCGAGGGCATCGGTATCCACGACGACTTCTTCGACCTCGGCGGGGACTCCCTCACGGCCACCCGGATCGTGGCCCTGGCCGGCGCGAAGCTGGGGGCGGACGTCGAGGTGGCGGTCATCTTCGACGCGCCGACGGTCGCGGAGCTGGCCGCCCGGCTCGCGCCCGGGCAGCCGTGACCCCCGGTCCGACCCCTGTGCATCGAGTGGAGAGCCAGATGACCGAGCACACCGGCGCCCTGATCCACGAGGCGACCGACGTCGTCAACCTGGGCGCCGCCCTGGCGCACCAGGCGCGGGTCCAGCCCGACAGCCCCGCCCTGCACCTGGTGGCCGAGGACGGCTCCGCCGACACGGTGGACTACGCGACGCTCGACGCCCGGGCCCGCCGGGTCGGCGCGGCCCTGGCCGGGCACTGCCGTCCCGGCGACCGGGTGCTGATGCTCGTCGGGGCGGGCGTCGACTTTCTCGCCGGCTTCTTCGGCTGCCTCTACGCCGGCACCGTGCCGGTGCCGCTGGCCGCCCGGCTCAACCGGGCCAGCGCCCCGGTCGTCGGGCGGATCCTCGACGACGCGCAGGCCACCGCGGTGCTGGCCGCCCGCGCGGTCACGAGCGCCGTGGACCTGACCACGCTCATGCCCGGTCGCCGGCTGCCGGTCCTGGAACTGGAGTCCCTCGACGCCGCGCCCGCCGGCTGGCAGCCGGCGGTGGCCGAGGGCGGACTGGCGTTCCTCCAGTACACCTCGGGCACCACCAGCACCCCCAAGGGCGTGATGGTCAGCCACGCGAACCTGCTGGAGAACCTGCGGGCCATCCGCCGCTCCTTCGCCTTCGACGACGCCACGGTGATGGCCTCCTGGCTGCCCCCGCACCACGACATGGGGCTGATCGGCACCCTGCTCACCCCGGTCTACCTCGGGGTGCCGACGGTGCTGATGGACCCGGCGACGTTCATCCGCACCCCGGTGCGGTGGCTCCAGGCGATCAGCCGGTACCGGGCCACCATCAGCGGCGGGCCCAACTTCGCCTACGACCTGTGCGTGCGCAAGGTCGCCGAGGCCGACCGTGCCGCCCTGGACCTCAGCTCCTGGCGGGTGGCGTTCAACGGCGCCGAGCCCGTACGCGTGGCGACCCTGCGCGCGTTCGCCGAGGCGTTCGCCCCGCACGGTTTCGACGAGCGGGCCTTCCTGCCCTGCTACGGACTGGCCGAGGCGACGCTGCTGGTCGCCGGGCGGGCGCGGGCGCAGCGGCCCGTTGTGACCACGGTGGCCGACCCGGATCCCGCCGGACCCGCCCACCGCCCCGGCACGGAGGTGGTCGGCTGCGAGATCCTGCCCGAGGCGGAGGTCCGGATTGTCGATCCGGCCGGCCACGCCGTGCCCGACGGCACCGCCGGCGAGATCTGGGTCCGGGGCGGCAGCGTCGTCGACGGGTACTGGAACCGGCCGGAGGAGTCCGCGCGGACCCTGCACGCCACCCTCGATGGCGACGGCCCCTACCTGCGCACCGGCGACCTCGGCTTCCGCCAGGACGGTCACCTGTACGTCCGCGGCCGGATCAAGGAGACGGTGGTCATCCGCGGCCAGAACCACTACCCGGACGACATCGAGCAGACCGTCCGCGCCGCCTGCCCCCGCCTCGGCGGGCGGATCGCCGCGTTCGGTGTGGACGTCGCCGACGACGGTCACGGCGTCGGCGAGGCCGTGGTCCTGTGGTACGAGACCCGCTCCGACCGGGCCTCGGACGAGGCGCCGGCCATCGCCGAGGCGGCCCGCCGGGCCGTGGTGACCGTCCACGGCCTCGACCTGCACCGGGTGCTGGCCGTACCGCCCGGCACCATCCCCGTCACCACCAGCGGCAAGACCCGGCGCGGCGACTGCGCGCGGGCGTACGCGGCGGGCAGCGCCACGATCGTCGCGGACGACCCCCTGCGCCCGGCGGCGCGCCCCGCCCCGGCCGCCGCGCCGGCGCAGGCGCAGCGACTGCGCGTCCTGGCCGGCGGGCTGCTCGACGTCGACCCGGAGCGGATCGACCCGGACCGCTCCCTGCCGGAGCTCGGGTTCGACTCGCTGCGGGCCGTGGAGCTGCAACACCTGATCGAGGGGGAGTGGGGCGTCCGCCCGGCCCTGACCGACCTGCTGGGCGACAGCACGGTGGCCGAACTGGCCGCCGCGCTGCCGTCCGTGCCCGCGCCGGCCGAGCCGCCGGCCACCCCGGCCGCCGCCGACGGGCCCTACCCGCTGTCGTACGGCCAGCGGGCGATCTGGTTCCAGGGCGCCCTGGCCGAGGACCCGGCCAACCTCAACCTGTGCCGCGCGGTCACCGTCGACGGCGAGCTGGACGCCGCGGCGCTGGCCCGCGCCGTGCGCGACCTCGGCGTGCGGCACCCGGCCCTGCTCACCCGCTACGACGACGCCGGCGCCGAGGTGACCCAGCGGGTGGCCGAGGACGCCGAGGTCACGCTGGAGGTGCGCGACGCGGCGGGCTGGCCGGCGGGCCGGCTCGACGAGGAGATCGAGGCGGAACTCGGGGTCGGCTTCGCCGGCCCGCCCCTGCTGCGCGCCGTGCTGTTCCGGCACGCGCCGGACCGCCACACGCTGCTGCTCTGCACCCACCACAGCGTCATGGACGTGTGGTCGCTGGCGGTGCTGGTCGAGGACCTGGCGACCGGCTACGGCCGGCACGCCGCCGGGGACGACGCGGCGCCGCCCGCACCCGCCGCCCACCCGGCCGAGTTCGTGGCCTGGCAGCGGTCCTTCCTGGACGGCCCCGCCGGCCGGGAGCTGACCGCGACGTGCCAGGCCCAGGTCGCCGACCTCGTGCCGTTGGACCTGCCGACCGACCGGCCCCGCCCGTCGGTGCGCACCTTCCGGGGCGCCGCCCACGCGTTCCGGCTCGACGCCGACCTGTGCGCCGGGATCGACGCGCTCGCCGCCTCGCAGGGGGTCAGCCGCACCGCCGTGCTGTTCGCCGGCTATGCGGCGGTGCTGTCGCGCTACGCCGGCCAGGCGACGTTCCCGCTCGGCTTCGTGCACGCCGGCCGGGTCCGCGGCCGCTTCGCCGACCTGGTCGCCTACCTGGTCAACCCGCTGCCGGTGCCGGTGGACCTGTCCGCCGACCCGGAGTTCGGCGCCCTGGCCCGGGCGGCCCACGACGCGGTGCTGGCCGCCTCCGACCGCGCCGAGGTGCCGTTCGGGCGGATCGTCGAGGGGCTCGGGCAGGCCGCCGACGCCAGCCGCGGCGCGCTGCTCAGCGCGGCCTTCGCCTACCAGCACGGGCGCGGCACCGACCGGCTCGGCCTCACGCCGATGGTGCTCAACCACGAGGGGGCGCTGGGGGACTGGGCCGGGCTGCGGGTGCGCAGCCGGCCGGTGCGGCAGCGGGCCACCTACTACGACCTCTCCCTCTACCTGGGCGAGCACGACGGCGAACTGCTGGGCACCTTCGACTACAGCACCGACCTGTTCGACGCCGACACCATGGGCGTGCTGGCCGAGGCGCTGACCGCGCTGCTGTCGGCGGCCGTCGCGGCGCCGGCGACCCCGGTCGGCGCCCTGCCCCTGCTCGGCGCCGAGCGGCACCGGCAGGTGCTGGTGGAGTGGAACGACACCACGGCCGACTACGACACCGACCGGTGCGCGCCGGAGATCGTGGCCGAGCAGGCCCGCCGGACCCCGGACGCGCCAGCCACCCTCGACGGCACCACCCGGCTCACCTACTCCGAGCTCAACGCGGCGGCGAACCGGCTGGCCCACCGGCTGATCGGCCTGGGTGCCGGCCGGGGCACCCGGGTCGGCCTGCTGGTGCCCCGCTCCACGGTCAGCCTCACCGCCGTGCTGGCGATCCTCAAGACCGGCGCCGCCTACGTGCCGCTCGACCCGTCGTACCCGGTGGAGCGGCTGCGGTTCATGCTCGCCGACTCCGGGGCCCGGCTGCTCGTCGCCGCCCCCGGCGCGGCCGTCGGCCTCCCGGACGTCGAGGTGGTCGACCCGGCCGAGGAGTCCCTCGCGGCCGAGGACGACCGCGATCCGCAGCCGACGGCCCACCCCGACGACGTGGCCTACGTCGTCTACACCTCCGGCTCCACCGGCACCCCGCAGGGCGTACTCGGCCTGCACCGGGGCATCGTCAACCGGCAACGGTGGATCATGGACCGCTTCCCGGTGGGGCCGGACGAGGTGGGCAGCCACAAGACCTCGCTGAGCTTCTTCGACTCCGGCGGCGAGATGTTCCTGCCGCTCTTCGCCGGCGCCCCGGTCGTCGTGGTGCCCGAGGACGTCGGACGCGACCCGGTACGCCTGGTCGACCTGCTCGCCCGGCACCGGGTCACCCGCCTGGTGGCCGTACCGTCGTTGCTGCGGGCCATCCTCGACGGCGTCGCCGACGTCGGCGGACGCCTGTCGGCGCTGCGCTACTGCCACTCCAGCGGGGAGGCGCTCACCGCCGACCTGGCCGCGCGGTGGCTGGCGGCCCTGCCCGGCTGCGTCCTGGTCGACCTCTACGGCTCGTCGGAGATCTCCGCCGACGTGACCCTGGACGTGGTCACCGGACCGGAGCGGGTCGGCAGCGTCGGGCGGCCCATCGGCAACACCCGGATCTACGTCCTGGACGAGGCCATGCGGCCGGTGCCGCCCCGCTTCGCCGGCGAGGTGTACGTCGGCGGGGCCGGCCTGGCCCGTGGCTACCTCGACCAGCCGGCGTTGACGGCGACGCGGTTCGTCCCCGACCCGTACGGTGACGGCGGGCGGCTGTTCCGCACCGGCGACCGGGGCCGGTTCAGCCACGACGGGCGGCTGGAGTTCCTGGGCCGGGCCGATCACCAGGTGAAGGTCCGCGGGTTCCGCATCGAGCTGGGCGAGATCGAGGCGACGCTGCGGGCCCACCCCGGGGTCGCCGCCGCCGTGGCCGCGCTCGCCCAGGCGCCGGGCGGCGGCGAGCAGCGGATCGTCGCGGCGGTCGTGCCCCGGCAGCGCAGCGGGTCGTCGGCGCCGGCCGGAGCCGATCCGGGCGGGGCGCCGGCCACCACCCGGGTGTCGGACTGGCGGCTGCTCTACGACCGGATGTACACCGAGGCCGGTCCCGCCGAGGAGGCCCAGCAGGCGATCTGGACCAGCAGCTACACGGGCGCGCCGTTCACCGACGTCGAGATGGGCGAGTGGATCGACCAGGCGGTCCGGCGGATCCGGGAGCTGCGCCCCCGCCGGCTGCTGGAACTCGGCTGCGGCACGGGCAACCTGACCCTGGCGCTGGCGCCGGACTGCGAGGCGTACGTCGGCACCGACTTCTCCGCCGCCGGCCTGAAGGTGCTCGAACAGCGGCTCGACGCCGAAGGGGTGGACCGGGACTCGGTCACGCTGCTGCTGCGGGAGGCCGACGACATCACCGGCATCGAGGCCGGCAGCTTCGACACCGTGGTGCTGCACTCGGTGACCCAGTACTTCCCGCACCACGACTACCTGCGCGGAGTGCTGCGCGCGGCGGTCACCGCGGCCTCGCCCGGCGGGCGGATCTACCTCGGCGACGTACGCGACCTCGACCTGCTGGAGGTGTTCCACGCCTCGGTGGAGCTGGGCGCCGACCCGGAAGCCGGGCTGACCGTCGCCGAGTTGCGCCGCCGCGTCGCCGCCCGGGTGCTCGCCGACGACGAGCTGGTGCTGGCCCCGGACCTGTTCCTCAGCGCGCCGGACTGGCTGCCCGGGGTGACCGGGGTGGAGCTGCACCTCAAGCGCGGCCGGCAGGCCAACGAGCTGAGCGCGTTCCGCTACGACGTCGTCCTGCACGTGGGCGCCGCCCCCGACGGCGACGCCGCCGAGCCGGTCGAGCCGGTGCGGCTGGACTGGACGCGCGACGGGCTGGACGTCGCCCGGCTGCGGAGCCTGCTGCGTGGCAACCGCAACCGCCCGGTGGAGGTGCGCGACGTGCCCAACGCGCGGCTGGTCACGGTCGCCGGCCCCGTACGCCGGCTGGCCGGTCTCGCCGACGCCGACCCGGTGACCCGCCCGACCGGCGAGCTGCCGCCCGGGGTCGACCCGGAGGACTGCTGGAGCATCGGCGAGGCGCTGGGCCGACGGACCGCCGTGGTGCCGTCGACCGCGCGCGACCCGTACGCGATGGACCTGCGGTTCTGGCCCGCGTCCCGCCCGGACGACACGGTCGGCTGGACCCCGCCGCGGGCCCGGCGCGCCGACTGGCCGGAGCTGGCCAACGACCCGCTGGGCGCCACCGCGCGGCGGGACCTGCTGCACGACCTGCGCAGCCACCTGCGGCAGCGGCTGCCGGAGTTCATGGTGCCGCTGCTGCACCTGGTCGACGAGCTGCCCACCACGGCGACCGGCAAGGTGAGCCGGCGCGCCGTCGCGGCCGAGGCCACCGAGGCGCTGGCCCGGCTGGGCGCGGGCGCCACGGCCCGGCCGCTCGCCCCGGCGGCCGGCGGGCTCCAGGCCCAGGTCACCGAGATCTGGCTGGACGTCCTCGGCGTCGGCGCCGTCGGGCTCGACGACAACTTCTTCGACGTCGGCGGCAATTCGCTGAGCCTGGTCCAGGTGCACATCCGCCTCCAGGAACTCCTCGGCCGGCAGTTCCCGCTCGTCGACCTGTACGAGCACACCACCGTGCGCAAGCTCGCCGAGCACCTCGGCGAGCCCGCGCGCCCGGCGACGGACCCGCCCGTCGACCCGGGGCCCGACCGCAACGAGCAGGTGGCGAACCGCCGCCGGTTGATGCGCCAGCGTATTCAGGAAGTGGGAAGTCGATGAGCAGCGAGATGGACATCGCCGTCGTGGGGATGAGCGGACGGTTTCCGGGCGCGGCGAACGTCGCCGAGTTCTGGGAGCTGCTCCGCAACGGCGTCGACGCCGGCCGCGAGCTGACCGCCGCTGAGCTGGACGCCGTCCCGGCCGAGGAACGCGCCGACCCGGCGTACGTGCCGGTGTGGTCGGGCATCGAGGGCGCCGACCGGTTCGACGCCCAGTTCTTCGGCTACTCGCCGACGGACGCGACGCTGATCGACCCGCAGCACCGGATCCTGCTGGAGTGCTCGTGGGAGGCGCTGGAGGACGCGGGCTACGACAGCCGTCGCTTCCCCGGCGACATCGCCGTGTACGCCGGCTGCGGCCTGAACCAGTACCTGCTCTACCACCTGCTGCCCCAGCAGGAGCTGGTCGACTCCGCCGGCCGGCTGGGCATGGCCGTCGCCAGCGACAAGGACAACCTGGCCACCCGCATCTCGTACAAGCTCGACCTGACCGGGCCCAGCATGACGGTGCAGACCAACTGCTCCTCGGCCCTGGTCGGGCTGCACCACGCGATCAGCAGCCTGCTCGACTACCAGTGCGACATGGCGATCGTGGGCGCGGTCAGCGTCAAGAACCCGGTGCCCCGCGGCTACCGGCACGAGGCCGACGGCATCAACTCGCCCGACGGCCGCTGCCGGGCCTTCGACGCCGAGGCCGCCGGCTACCACCTGGGCGACGGCGCCGGCGTGGTGGTGCTGCGCCGCCGGGAGGACGCCGAGGCCGCCGGCGACCGGATCTACGCCCTGGTCAAGGGCTCGGCGGTGAACAACGACGGCGCCGGCAAGGTCAGCTTCGTGGCGCCCGGCCGGTCGGGGCAGGTGCGGGTGATCCGCCGGGCGCTGCGGGTCGCCGACGTCGAGGCGGACTCCATCCAGTACGTCGAGGCCAACGGCAGCGGCACCCTGATGGGCGACTCGATTGAGGTGTCCGCCCTGGAGGAGGCGTACGGAGCGGCCGGCGCGTCGGGCGCCGGGTGGTCGATCGGCTCGGTCAAGCCGAACGTCGGCAACCTCGACACGGCCTCCGGCGTGACCTCGCTGATCAAGGCGGTCCTCGCCGTCCACCACGGCGAGCTGCCGCCGTCGATCCACTTCCGCAAGCCCAACCCGCAGACCTCCCTCGACCGGGGGCCGTTCCGCGTCAACGACATGCTGCGGGACTGGCCCGAGGTCACCGGGCCGCGCCGCGCGGCGGTCAGCTCGTTCGGCGTCGGCGGCACCAACGCGCACGTCATCCTCGAACAGGCGCCGCCGCCCGCGCCGCCGGGGCCGAACCCGCCGGCCGTGCTGCTCGCCGTCTCCGCCGCCGGCGGCGAGGCGCTGGCCACCGCCGCCAACCGGCTCGCCGAGCACCTCGGGCGTCACCCGGAGCAGGCCCTCGCCGACGTCGCCTACACCAGCCAGGTCGGCCGTCGGGCGTTGCGCCACCGGGCCTTCGTGGTGGCGACCGACGCCGGGGAGGCGGCCCGCGCGCTGTCCGCCGTCGGCGCGGGCGAGGCGTCGCCGGAGACCGCCACGGTGGCGTACGCGTTCCCCGCCACCTGCCCCGACCTGGCCGCGCTGTGCGACGCCCTGCCCCGGCTGCGGGCGGAGGTCGGCCGGGTGGCCGGCGAGCTGGGCGTCGACCCGGCCGCCGGCGGGCCGGGCTCCGACGCGGCCACCGTCACCGGGCAGCTCGCGCTCGCTCGGCTGCTGGGCGCCTGCGGCGTGTCCCCGGTCGCCGCCCACGGCGAGGGTCCGGGCGCCGTGACGGCCGCCGTCGTCGACGGCCGCTGGACGGTGGCGGAGGCCGGGCGCGCCCTGCGCGCCGGCAGCCATCCGCCCGTGCCGGCCGGGACGCCGGCCGAGGCCGACCTGACGCTGGCCGTCGGCCCGGCCGAGGCGTCGACGCTGGCCCTGACCGACGACGCCGGGAGCCTCCGTGGGTTGCTCGGCACGCTCGGCGAGCTGTGGCGCCGGGGCGTCGAGGTGGACTGGGCCGCCCTGCACGAGGGCGCGTCGCGGCGTCGCGTCGGCCTGCCGACGTACCCGTTCCAGCGGACGCGGCACTGGGTCGACCCGGTGGCCGTGGCGCCCGTGACCGGCCCGACGCCGGCGGCCCCGGCCGCCGACGCCCAGCCCGCCGCCGACGCCCAGCCCGCCGCCGACGCCCAGCCGGCCGCCGGCTCGGTCCTGGAGGAGGCGGTGGCCGCCGTGTGGCGCCGCCGCCTCGGGGTGGACCGGATCGGGTTGCACGACTCGCTGCTGATGCTCGGCGCGGACTCGCTCAGCGCCGCCCGGACGCTGCGGGACCTCGCCCAGGCCTTCCACGTCGACCTGCAACTCGGCGTGTTCCTGCAGACCCCCACCGTCGCCGCGCTCGCCGAGGTGATCGACGGCAAGCTGCGCGAGGCGCAGGAGATCCGGGCCGCGCTGGCCGCGGTCACCGAAGAGGGAGCGTGAGGCCGTGCCCGACGTCAGCTTCATCACCGTGGTGCCCCGGGTCCGGGACCTGACCGCGTACGCGGACACGGCGATGTCCGTCATCCGCCGCACCGACGCGGCGGACCTCGACGGGGTGCTCATCTTCACCGGCAGCGGCGCGGTGCTCGACCCCTGGGTCCTGGCGACCGCCGCGGCGGCCGGCACCACCCGGCTCAGCCCGCTGGTCGCGGTGAACCCCGTCTACCAGCACCCGTTCACCGCGGCCCGGATGGTCGCCTCGCTCGGCCTGCTCTACCAGCGGCGGATCGACCTCAACCTGATCACCGGCACCGCCGTGAGCGACCTGGACGCGCTCGGCGACCGGCTGGACCACGACGACCGGTACGCGCGCCTCGCCGAGTATGTCGAGATCATGATGGGGGTGCTGGGCAGCCGCCGCCCGTTCAGCTTCGACGGGCGGTTCTACCAGGTGTCCCGGTTGCAGCTCACCCCCGGTCTTCCCGCGCACCTGCTGCCCCGGCTGTACGTCGCGGGGCAGTCCCCGGCGGCCCGGCAGGTGGCCGAGCGGGTGGGCGCCACCAGCATCCAGATGCTCACGGCGGCCCGGCCCGACGCCGACGGGGCGCCGGGCGCGCTGAACTTCGGGCTGCTGACCCGGGCGACGGCGGAGGAGACCGAGCGGGTCGCCGAGGCCCGTTTCCCGGAGGACCCGGACGGCGCGAAGATCACCGCGGTCACCATGGCCAACACCGACTCCGTCTGGAAGCAGCGGCTCTTCGCCGAGGCGGAGGCCGGCCACGGCGCCGTCACCGTCGACCCGGCGTACCGGCTCGCGCCGTTCCGCTCCGGCCAGGCGGACGGGCCGTACCTGGTGGCCGACCACGCCGGCGCCGTCGAGCGGCTGCTGGCCATGATCCGGGCCGGCGTACGCACCTTCGTGCTGGACACCCCCACCGACGACGAAGACTTCCACCACCTCGCACAGGTCGTCCGGACCGTCCGGGACCGACTGCGTACGGACTCCACCGAGGGAGCGCGATGAACCAGCCCTTCGCCAGCCACGACCTGGTGCACGCCCGGCCCAACCTGGCGCTGGAACCGCTCATCCACCGGTACTACGCCTGGCTGAACCTGGTGTCGCCGGTGCCGGCGGCGATGAACTTCGCCAAGCTGCACGTGCCGCTGCTGCGCTCGTTCCTCGACGCGCCGGCGCTGCACCGCCGCTCGGCGCGCGACCCGAAGCTGCGCGGCGGCATGTTCGTCGACCTCGAGGACGACCAGCTCGACGGGGTGTCCGACCTGGCGGCCCGGCTCGCCGACGGGCCCATGCCGGAGCTGTCGGCAGCCATGGACGAGCTGACGGTCAACCTGGAGAAGCTCGCCGACGGGTTCGACCTGACGCCCCGCTACGGCGAGATCCCGCCGGCCCTGCGCGGCTACGTCGAGCTGGTCTACGACCTCAACGACCACGCCCGGATCCGGCTCGCCGAGCGGATGCTCTACCGCTCGCGGCACTTCGACGAGACCGCCCACTCGGTGGACCTGTCGCTGGCCACCGGCGACGAGCGGCCCTTCGCGATGACCACCCCGCGGTTCCCCGGCAACGGGCACGTGCAGGCCACCATGCCGCTGCGGGACCCCCGCATCGACCTGCTCTTCTCCACCATGACCACGGCCCGGCCCTTCGGCGAGCTGCGGGAGGCGTTCGACGTCTCCGACGCCGACCTGGCGACCTTCAGCGGGTTGTTCTCCGCCGAGCCGGGCGGGAGCCCGGACCGCAACCTGGACGGCCCGGGGCTGCGGGTGCGCTACTTCGGGCACGCCTGCGTGGTGGTGCAGTCCGGCCCGGTCACCGTGATGACCGACCCGTTCCTGTCCGACGCCCTCGGTGACGGCGACCGGTACGCCTACGCCGACCTGCCCGACGTCATCGACTACGTGCTGATCACGCACGGGCACCAGGACCACCTCGAACTGGCCAGCCTGCTGAAGCTGCGGCACCGCATCGGCACGGTGGTGGTGCCGAAGACCGCCGCCGGGGCGTTGCAGGACCCGTCGCTGCGGCTGTGCCTGGAGGCGCTCGGCTTCCCCAACGTGGTCGACGTGGAACCGGGCGAGACCATCGAGCTGCCCGACGGGCAGATCGTGGTGTGCCCGTTCGTCGGCGAGCACTGCGATCTCGACATCGCCGCGAAGGTCACCTACTCGGTGCGTACCGGCGGGAAGAACCTCTACTTCGGCGCGGACAACCGCTGCGTCGACCCGGCCCTGTTCGGCCACATCCACGACATGATCGGCGACGTCGACATGGCGTTCCTCGGCATGGAGTGCGACGGCGCCCCGCTGTCCTGGATGTACGGTCCGCTCTTCTCGCGCCGCATCGATCAGAAGATGAGCCGCAGCCGCAAGCTCAACGGCTCCGACGCCGTCGAGGCGATGGGCATCGTGCGGCGGCTGCGGGCCCGGCAGGCGTACGTGTACGCGATGGGCCGCGAGCCGTGGCTGGTGTTCGTCATGGCGACGAACTACACCGACGAGTCGTACCAGCTCAAGCAGATGGCGGAGTTCTTCCAGCGCTGCGCCGACGTCGGGGTGCCGGCGCGGGAACTCTACGGACGGGCCGACCTGGCATGAGCCGCACCTGGACCTGCCGTTCGCAGTACGTGGCCACCCGCGACGGGACCCGGCTGGCGGCGTACGTCTTCCGGCCGGTCGGCCAGCGTGACCCCGCGCCCGCCGTCTGGGCCCACGACCGCTACCACCAGGTGTCGCCGCGCCCCGGGCGCGACGACTTCCTGGCGGTGGTACGCGCCGAACTGGCGGACGTCGACCTCACCGACATCGACGACCTCGGCGTGGCCGAGGTGGCCCCCGGGGAGGTGACGCTGCGGGCCTTCCCGGTCGCGCAGCGCCTGCTGGCCCGCGGCTACGTCGTGGTGGTGGTGGACAGCCGGGGCAGCGGCGCGTCGTTCGGCACCAGCGACGGCCCGTTCTCCACGGCCGAGGCGACCGACACGTACGACGTCACCGAGTGGATCGCCGCCCAGCCCTGGTGCGACGGCCGGGTGGGCATGTTCGGCCGCTCCTACCTCGGGGTCTCGCAGTACCTGGCGGCGAGCACCGCCCCGCCGCACCTGGCGGCGATCTTCCCGCAGATGGCGCTGTTCGACCTGCACCGCTTCGCCTGGGACGGCGGGGTGTTCCGGGACGACTTCGCCCGCGCCTGGGGCGAGGACGTGCGCGAACTCGACCTGCGTGGCCCCGTCGCGCCCCTCGACGACGACCCCGACGGACTCCTGCTGGCCGCCGCCCGCGAGCAGCACGTGGCGAACCGGGACGTCCGGACGATGTTCGCCGGCCTGCCCGGGCGCGAGTCGCGGCTGGCCGACACCGGCGAGGCGGCGTACCTGACCCGCAGCCCGTCGGCGCTGCTGGAGGCGATCAACGCCTCCGGGGTCGCCGTCTACCACCTGGGTGGCTGGCACGACGTCTGGGCGCGCGACGCGACCGAGTGGGCCCGCCGGCTGACCGTGCCGCACCGGGTGGTCATCGGCCCCTGGCCGCACACCGGCGGGGTGCTGGGCGGCGCCGGCTACAACCTGGCCGACGAGCACGTGCGCTGGTTCGACCACTGGCTGCGGGGCCGGGACACCGGGATCATGGACGGCCCGGCCGTCCGGTACCACGTGCTGGGTGCCGACGCGTGGCGTACCGCCCGGTCCTGGCCGCCGGAGCCGGCGACGACCGGCACGTGGCACCTCGGCCCGGCCGGCGAGCTGGGACCGGAGCCCCGGGCCGGCGAGGCCCGGCGGTACGAGGTCGACTACGCCACGACGTCCGGCAAGACCAGCCGGTGGGCCAGCGGCTACGGCTCGCCCTTCCAGCGCCCGGACCTCACGGACAACGACACCCGGGCGCTGTGCTGGACCTCCGCCCCGCTGACCGAGGCGGTCGAGCTGGTCGGCGCCCCGGTGCTGCGCCTGACCGCCCGGGTCACCGACGGCCCGGCGGACGTCTTCGCCTACCTGGAGTCGGTCGCCCCCGACGGCACCTCCCTCTACGTCACCGAGGGCTGCGGCCAGGTCGACGGCGCTCCCGGCGACTCCCGCCTGGAGATCGAGCTGCACCCGATCGCGTACCGGTTCGCGGCGGGCGACCGGATCCGCCTGGCGGTCACCGGGGCGGACGCGGACAACGCGCTGACCGTGCCCCGGGACGTCGCGCCGGTGCTGACGGTGCGCCACGACGCCGACGCCGCCACGACGCTGGAGCTGCCCCGCGCGACGACCCTCGAACGGCGCGACGCCGACGACGAGACGGCCCCGCTCTCCGTGGCGCAGCGGGCGATCTGGCTGGCCGAGCAGGCCGGCACGAGCGGAGCGGCGTACCACCTCGACGCGGCGGTCGAGCTGACCGGGCCGGTGGACGCCGGCGCGCTGCACGCGGCGGTCGACGAGATCGTCCGGCGGCACGAGGCGCTGCGGACCACCATCGTCGAGGTCGACGAGGAACCGGTCCAGCGCATCCACCCGGCGGCGCCGCTCACCATCGCGCGGCTCGACCTCACCGACGCGCCGGCCGACGGCTGGGCGGGCGACGAGCGGGTGACCGGATTCCGCGACCGCCGGTGGGACCTCGCCCGGGAGTGGCCGATCCGGGTCGCGACCGTGCTGCTGCCCGCCGGCCGGACGGCGTTGCTGCTGGTGGTGCACCACGTCGCCGCCGACCCGACGGCGGCGGAGATCTTCTTCGCGGAGCTGGCCCGGCTCTACCCCTCGCACGCGCTCGGGGAGCCGCTCCGGCTGCCGGACGTGCCGTGCCGGTACGCGGACGTGGCCCGCCGCCAGCAGGCCGAACTCGCCGGGCCGGGCGCGGCCGACCATCTCGCCCGGTGGCGGCGCTACCTGGACGGCGCCCCGCAGGTGATCACCCTGCCGACGGACCGGCCCCGGCCGCCGGTCCTGGACCACCGGGGCGGGTCGGTGCGCTTCACCGTCGACGACGACCTCGCCGCCCGGCTGGTGGCGGCGGCCACCGCCGCGCGGACCAGCCCGTTCACCCTGCTCACCGCCGCGTTCGCCCGCACCCTGAACGCGTACGGCGCGGGCGACGACCTGCTGATCGGCACGCCGAGCCTGCAACGCGACGACGAGTCGACCCGCGACCTGATCGGCTGCCTGGTCAACCTGCTGCCACTGCGGATCCGGGTGGACCGGGACGCCACCGTGGCCCAGTTCCTGCACGACGTACGCGGCAGCGTGCTGACCGCGCTGGAGCTGCGCCGGGTGCCCTTCGACACGCTGGTCGGCGAGCTGCGCCCGCGCCGGGATCCGGCGGTCTCCGCGCTGGTGCAGGTCTGCGTCCGGTACGGCCGGGCGGTGCCGGACCGGTTCAAGCTGGGCGCGGTCGAGGCGCTGCGGTTGGAACCGCCGGAGTGGACCTCGGCGAAGTACGACCTGGCGCTGGCCGTGAACCAGGTCGGCGAGGACCGGATGGTGGGCAGCCTCGACTTCCGCCTCGCCCTGTTCGACCGGGCCACCGTCCAGCGGATCCTCGACTCGATGCTGACCGTGCTCGACCAGCTCGTCTCCGACCAGGAGCGGCCGGTGGGGGAGCTGTCCGCGATGCCCCGCCGGGAGCTGCGGGCCGTGCTCGACGGCTGGAACCCGGCGCGGCTGCCGGACGCGCTGGTCGGCCGGGACGACCTGCCGGCCGTGGCCCGCTGCTACGTCCTCGACGACCGCGCGCGGCCCGTGCCGGTGAACACCCCGGGGCGGCTGTGGGTCAGCGGCGTCGGCGAGGTCGACGACCCGTACGCCGGGACGCCGGGGGCACGGATGCGGGACACCGGGGCCACCGTGCGGTGGACCACGGCGGGACGGCTGGAACTGGTGCCCGCCACCTCCGGGCGGCCGACCGCCCCGCCGGAGGCCGCCCCGGACCCGGCGCAGCCGACCGCCGCGCCGTCCGGCCCGCCGGCCGACGACGGCCGCTCCGAGGTGCTGGACCAGCTCGGGCAGATCTGGGCCGCCCTGCTCAAGGTCGACGGCGTCGAGCCCGGGGACGACTTCTTCGACCTGGGCGGCGACTCGCTCTTCGCGATCCGCCTGATCAGCCGGATCCGCAAGGCGTACCAGGTCCGGCTCTCCCTGCAGGACGTGTTCGCGGCGCCGACGCTGGCCGAGCAGGTCGACCTGGTCCGCGAACGGCAGGCGTCGTGACCGGGCCGGTCTTCTATCCCTGGTCCGCGCAGGAGGAGATCGATCCGGTCCGCGTGGCCGGCGGCGCGGGCAGCTGGTTCTGGGACGAGCACGGCAACCGGTGGCTCGACCTGCACGCCCAGATGGGCAACCTGCACCTGGGCCACCAGCACCCGGCCCTGGTGGCGGCGCTGCGCGAGCAGGCCGGACGGATGTGCACGATCGCGCCGTCGTTCGCCGTCGACGTCCGCGACGAGGCGGCCCGGGCGATCGTCGAGGTGGCACCGGGGGACCTGGAGACGGTCCTGTTCACCACCGGCGGCGCGGAGGCCGTGGAGCACGCGGTGCGGATGGCGCGGGTGGTGACGGGGCGGCCGAAGGTGCTCGCCGCCTACCGGTCCTACCACGGGGCGACGGCGGGGGCGCTGGCGTTGACCGGTGACCCCCGCCGCTGGCCGGTGGACACGGCCAGCGGTGGCGCCGTGCACTTCACGGGCCCGTACCCGTACCGCAGCGAGTTCCACGCCGAGAACGCCGCGCAGGAGGGCGAACGGGCGCTGGAGCACCTGCGCCGGCTCGTCGGGTACGAGGGCCCGGACACGATCGCCGCGATCCTCGTCGAGCCGGTGGTCGGCAGCAACGGCGTGCTGGTGCCGCCGGACGGCTACCTGGCCGGCGTCCGCCGGCTCTGCGACGAGCACGGCATCCTGCTGATCGCCGACGAGGTGATGACCGGCTTCGGCCGGTGCGGCCGGTGGTTCGCCGGCGACCTCTGGGCCGTGGTGCCCGATCTGATGACCTTCGCCAAGGGGGTCAACTCCGGCTACGTGCCGGTGGGCGGGGTGCTGCTGTCCCGGGCGGTGGCGGCCCACTTCGCGCACCGCCGCTACCCCGGCGGGCTCACCTACTCCGGGCACCCGCTGGCCTGCGCCTCCATCGTGGCGGCGCTGCGGGTGCTGCGGGAGGAGAACCTGGTCGACCGGGCGGCCGCCCTCGGCCGCGACGTGGTGGGCCCGGCGCTGGCCGAGCTGGCCGAGCGCCACCCGATCGTCGGCGACGTCCGCGGCGTCGGCCTGGCCTGGGCCGTCGAGCTGGTCCGGGACCGCGCGACCCGCGAGCCGCTGGCGCCGTACGCGGCCCCGGGGACGCTGGCGCCCGAGATGGCCGCCGTTATGGCGGCGTGCAAGCGGCAGGGCGTCTGGCCGCTGGCGGCGGGCAACCGGCTGCATCTGTTCCCTCCGTTGACCATCACGGCGGAGGAGTTGACCGCCGGGATCGCCGGGATCGACCGGGCCCTGACCGAGGTGTCCGAGCTGTGAGGAGAAGAAGATGACGGTGGAGCAGACGGAGACGGCCGACATCTGCCGGGTCGTGGTCAACGACGAGGAGCAGTACTCGATCTGGCCGGACGGGCGGGAGATCCCGGCGGGCTGGCGGGAGGAGGGCTTCGTCGGGCCGCGCGCCCGGTGCCTGGAGCACATCGACTCGGTGTGGACGGACATGCGCCCGCTGAGCCTGCGCCGGGCGATGGCGGGCGAGGCGCGGTAGGAGACGTCAGGGTCTCGGCCGGGCGTCGCCCGGCCGGGTCCGCCTCCCGCCCGTGCCGCGATTACTTCCCGCGAGCGGAAAGCGGCGGGCGGTAATTGTGCGCGCGGGTGCCGCCTGTCGCAGGAAGAACTTCGGGTTGCGGAGCCGGGATCGAGACATTAACGTCTATCCACAGTGGACCCCGGCGGTTCCGGATGGGAGTCAGGATGCGTGCTCACTGCTACACGGCAACGACTCTGGTGGACATCGACCTCGTGGTTCGGCCCCGCAAGAGGCGGCTCGCCTGACAGCTGGAAAACAGGGGACTGCGGTCTCCGAGGCAATTCTGGTACGACCCTCTGAAATGCGTCTTCCGGAACGTCGGTAGGCGATCTCGTCAGTTCGCAGATCAGTTGATATTTGGTCCGCCGGGGCCATCTGTTCTTCCGGGGGATTCAGGGTGCGGGACTATTTCGAGACGAGCGAACACCAGGAATACCTGTGCCGTCTCGACGGCCGGGTCGGTCCCGCGACCCTGATGACCCAGGTGTGCCACCGCCTGGACGGCGACGTCGACGTCGAGGCGTTGCGGCGCGCCGTCGGGCAGCTGGGCGAGGCACATCCGTTGCTGCGCCGGGCGTTCGCCGAGCGCGACGGCTACGTGGTGCTGCGCGAGGGCCGCGATCGGGCCGACCTGGAGGTCGTCGAGGTGCCCGACGACCGGGCCGCCGTCGGCTGGTGCCAGGCCGCCCTGCGGCGGCCGGTGGACCTGTGGGCCGGGCCGTGCTGGGCCGTCTCGCTGGCCCGGACCGCCACGGGCAGCTCCTACCTGCTGCTGCGCGCGCACATGGCGCTTCTCGACCACCACTCCCTCGACCTGCTGGTCGACGACCTGGCCGTCCTCTACGGGGCGGAGCGGGGCGCCGGCACGGGCCAGCCAGCCGCCGCCGAGCCGATCGACGACGTCCTCGACCGGCTCTTCGAGCTGGGCGAGGAACAGGCGGAGGAGGACCTCGACTGGTGGCTCGACACGTTCGGCCGGCTCGGCCCGGTGCAGACCGGGGCCGACCTGACCGATCCGTTCGACGCGGCACCGGACGGGCCGGCACCGGCCCCCGGTGGCCACCTCGCGCAGGCGCACGTCCCCTCCGGCTCGATCGTGCCGGCCGTGCGTCGCCTGCGGGTCTCCCCGTTCGCCGCGTACACCGCGGCCCTGCTGGGCGCGCTGGGCGGGGCAGCCGCCACCCGGTCGTTCCGGGTGGCGTTCGTCGTGGACATGCGGTCGTTCCTCGACTGCGAGCGCGTCGTCGGCCAGCTGAGCCAGGCCGCGGTCCTACGGGTCGACGTGCCGCCGGGGATCGGCTTCGCCGACCTCAGCCGCCGGGTCGCCCACCAGGCCGCCGAGTCGCTCGGCCACCAGGCCGTCCCCTTCGAGCGGGTCGTCGTGGAGCTGAAGCGGCGCGGGGTGCCGGTGCACCTGCTGGCCCCGGTCTCGGTCAACTACTCCCTGCTGCGGGCGATCGACTGGCCCGGCGCCACCGCCGGGGCGATCGAGCTGGACAGCACCTCGACGCTGGACGACACCGCCGGTCTGGGCGGCTACTTCGACCAGCTCGACGGCCAGGAGCAGCTACGCATCAAGCTCTACGCCGCTGCCTCCTCCTACAGCGCCGGACGCACCGACGAACTGCTGGCGGAGACCCGGCGGTGCCTGGAGACCGGGCTGACCTCGCCGGACCAGCCCCTCGCGGCCGGCGCCCCCACCGCCTGACGCCGCCCGCCCTCCGCAGGGCCGCCCGGAGGCACCCGCCCGCCACCGCTCACCGGTCGTCCAGCGCCCGGGCCAGCCAACCGGCGATCCGTTGCACCGTGGGCCGGCGCAGCAGCGAGTAGTGGTCGCCCTCGTACTCGTGGACGGTGGTCCGGGCACCGACGTAGCGCTCCCAGCGCGGCTGCCAGCGCGGCGACGCGGAGGCCTGCACGACGGTCAGCGGCAGCTCCGCGCCCTCCGGCCGGTACCCGGCCACGGCGGTGACGTGCCGGGCGAAGGTCTCCACCCGGCGGCGCACCTCGCGCACCGGCAGCGCCACCGGGGTCACCCCGGCGTCCACCAGCCAGCGGCGCAGCAGCATCGTCTGCTCCTCGACCGGCAGCGCGGCGAGCGTCGCCGCCGTCGGTGCCGGGTGGTCCCGGCCGAGGGACGCGGCGAGGTCCGCGGCGAACCGGGCCGCCGTCGCGGCGTCGTCGGTCCCCTCGCCGGCCGGGCGCGCCTGCCCGGGCGCGGTGTCCAGGACCACCAGCAGGTCGACGGAGCGTCCGGCCCGCACCAGCCGGCGGGCCATCTCGTACGCGAGCAGGCCCCCCATCGACCAGCCGCACAGCCGGTACGGGCCGGCCGGCCAGCGGGCGACGACCTCGTCCAGGTACGCCTCGGCGAGCGCGTCGATGGAGTCGCCGGTGGCGTCGGCGGCCGACTCGATGCCGACCAGGTGGTACGCGGGCAGCAGCCGGGCGAGTTCGGCGTACGCGCCGACCGTGCCGCTGACGGGGTGCGGCAGGATCAGCGGCGGTTGGTCGGTCGGCCCGCCGAGGTGTACCAGCGTGCCGGAGCCCGTCCCGCCCGGCCGGGCACGCACCGCGGGCGTCGGGGCCGCCGCCCGGACGCCCGGCACGGGCCGGCGCACCGGCAGCGTGTCGACGGTGGCGTGCGGGTCGGCGACGACCGCGTCCAGCAGCGCCACGAAGTCGTCGGCGACGGCGGCCATGTCCGCCGGGTCGAACAGCCCGGCGCGCCAGGTCCAGGCCGCCACGAGCCCGCCCGAGTCGTCGGTCAGGACGTCCAGCTGCACGTCGAACTTCGCCGTGCCGGTGTCGACGTCGACCCAGGCGGTGCTCAGGCCGGCGAGCCGGGGCGGGGGCGCGGGTCGGCCCTCCACGCTGAACGCGAACTGCGAGAACGGCATCCGGCCCGGCACCCGCGCCGGGCGCACCTCGTCCACGATCCGTTCGAACGGCACCGCCATGTGGGCGTACGCCCCGAGGGTCAGCTCCCGGACCTGGTCGACCACCTCGGCGAAGGTCGGGTTCCCCGCCAGGTCGCCGCGCAGCACCACGGTGTTGACGAAGTATCCGATCCGGCTCTCGTCCGCCTCGCTCGTCCTGCCCGTCGTCGGCGACAGCACGGCGATGTCGCTGCTGCCGGTGCGCACGGACAGCAGCACCAGGTACGCCGCCAGCAGCGTCATGAACGAGGTGGCCCGCCGGGACCGACCCAGCCGGGTGAGCGCGGTCGTCACGCCGCGGTCCAGCGGCACGTCCAGCCGCCGCCCGGCGGCCAACGCCCCGGGCACCCGGTCGCGGACGCCGGGCAGGTCCAGGTCGGGCAGGCCGGCCAGCCGCTCGCGCCAGTAGGCCAGTGCCGCGTCCGGGTCCTCCGGGTCGTCGGCGAAGTCGTCCTCGTCGTCCTCGTCGTCGGGCACCGGCGGATCAAGGTCCGGCGTCCTCCCCGCCCGCAGCGCGTCGTACGCCGAGGCGAGGTGGTTCCAGAAGACCGGGCGGGACCCGCCGTCGAAGACGATGTGGTGCACGGTGACGGCGAGCAGGTGCTCGTCGGCCCCGCAACGGATCAGCACCGCCCGCAGCAGCGGGCCGTCGGCCAGGTCGAACAGCTCGTCGTGGGCCCTCGCCAGCTCCTGCCGGACCTGTTGCTCCCGGGTCGCGGCGTCCGTCGTACCGAGGTCGACGACCGGCACCGGCACCGGCGCGCAGGGACCGATCCGCACGACCACCTCGTCGTCGACCATCGCGAAGGTGGCCCGGAGCAGGTCGTGCCGGTCCGTGACGGCGGCGAGCGCGCCGCGCAGTGCCGGCAGGTCCAGCTCGCCGGTCATCCGCACCACGGTCAGGATGTGGTACGCCGTGCTGGTCGGCTCCAGCTGTTGCAGGAACCAGAGCTGCCGCTGGGCCACGGTGGCGGGACCGGTCGGCGTGGTGTCCAGCCGCTCGCGCAGCAGCCGTACCAGCAGCTGCCGGTGCTCCTCCACCGGCCAGCCGGGGGGCGGTCGCAGCAGCGTGGCGACCGGGTCGGGCGACGGGCCGCTCATCGGGGCGCTCCTGTCTCGTCGTACGGCGGGCCGGGCCGGGTGGCGGCGGCCAGCGCTCGTCGGGCCTGGTCCTCGGTGAGCGCGGCGACGGCCTCGCGCAGGCCGGCCACGGTGTCCACCCAGCCGGGCCGGCGCTCGACGCGGCGCAGCTCGTCGGCCAGCCCCGCGATCGTCGGGTCCCGGAACAGCGCCGCGACCGGCAGGTCGACCTCGAACGCGGCGCCGGCCTGCGCGGTGACCTGGGTGGCCAGCAGGGAGTGCCCGCCGACGGCGAAGAAGTCGTCGCGGACTCCGATGCCCGCCACGGGGGTGCCCAGCACCGTCGCCCAGATCCCCGCGAGCTGCCGCTGCACGGCGTCGCCGGGCGGCGCGGAGCGGACGGTGGTGGGATCCGGTGCGGGGAGTGCGTTGCGGTCGATCTTGCCGTTGCGGGTGAGGGGGAAGTGGGGCAGGGCGATGATGGCGTGGGGTACGAGGTGGCGGGG